>DAOLCO010000033.1:0-37968 GCA_035327825.1 Oligoflexia bacterium
CAGGTTTTTTATCCTTTCTTAGTAATTCCGGTCGATTCTTATAGCTCTTTATTAGAGGTTCTTTCGCATTAACAATAACTTGGCAGTTTTTCAGGGACAACTACATAATGCCTATTTCTTCAATTTAGAAAGGTTGATTTTTAAAAAAACCATCTCACAACACTCCCTATAAGTATTAGCTTTTAAAATTATTCTAAAGTGATTTTTCAACGATTCCCAAAACTTTATTTGCCTGATCCTTCGCCGTATCGGCGTCACTTTTCCGATAAAATTCACTTGGGGTCAGATCTTCGCTTCCATAAAAAGCAAGCTCCCTGTCTCTTCTTAGTGATCTTGAGGTAGTAGATAAAAACTCAATCTCTTCATTATTTATTTTTTTTAAAACATTTTTTTGTTCCTCAAGTAGAGTGCTTACATCGTGAATTCTTGGAATAGCAATGTCATTAATTCTTAATAAAGCTTTAAGGAGCAGTTCAACGACTTCCTGAGATTCTCTTACAACATCTGCATAGCCTTTTTCCTGATATAGTGTTTCAATGGCGAGGAGGCGTATTTTTGCTCGCTTGATATAATCAAGTGCTAAATCTTTATTTCTCATGCAGCCTCTTTTTGATATATCCAATATCTATGGCCATGAGAATAGGATGGCTTATAGTGCCCTAGCAAGATTTTTTCTCTTAGAGTTATTAAAAATCTTGAAACCTTAAAATCAGAGTCGTAAAGCATAATTCCCTCTAGCGCAACTTCACACCATAGTCCGGAAAGTGAAATAAAGTTACTTGGTAGATGTGTTAAGTGAATCGATACATTACTTGGGATGGAAGTGAATGTTTTGCTATCCAAACTTTCGTAGAGCTTTCGGGTGACGGCAAGTTTTTTATCGAGTATTATTAATATATCAATATCTGACTCAATAGTTTCTTCACCTCTTGCGAAAGAGCCAAATAACAAAACTGATTTGAGGTGCCCTTGGTATTCAGATTTAGCGGCAGAAACTAACTGATCAAAAATCCCAGGTTGAAACGAGTCGGCAGGGCTGGTTTCAGAATCAAACCGCAAACGAGCATTGGCCCTGCTTTCCAGGATTTCGCTACAGTATTCATTGAGAGAGAGTTCATGTTTTTTAGCTAACAATTTTAAATTATTGGCTAATTCCGAATTTACCCGTAGAAAAATCGAATCTTTGTTCTTTGCCATACATATATGCTAGCATGCTAGCATATAAAAGTATACAAACAATTTAGGAGTTGCTCTTTTAACCGATCACTAGATCATTATCTTCCCTATCAAGCGAGCTCCAGGGGATAAGATCCTTCTCAATAATTTTTTCATTAAGGCGCCATTTGCTGTTTTGGGCATATTCATTTACCAGAACAGAGAGCTTTCTTCCTCGAATAAACAGGCTGATTTCAAAATTATTCCAGGTATCAGGAACGGAAGGCTTAAATAAAATACCATCTTTGCAGATATTGATGCCAAGCAAATATTTAATAGCTATCTGAAATAACCAACCGCTTGATCCAGTGTACCAACTCCATCCACCCCTTCCAGCGTGTTCCCCGTAAGAATAAACATCACCACAGGTTACATATGGCTCTGTCATATATTTTAATGCCTGCTCAAGCGTTTCGGTATGTTTTGCTGGGTTCATGGCCTGAAACAGTTCCATGGCTTCATTGTTAAAGCCTTCTTTGGCAAGAGCAGCAATCAGCCAGCTTGATCCATGGGTGTACTGGCCTCCATTTTCACGAATTCCGGGTGGGTAGCTTTGAATATATCCTGCATTGGGTGTGCTTGTTTGAAATGGAGGCCAAAGAAGTCTTACTAGCTGATTGCTTTTGTCAAAAAGATTCTCATAAGCAGATTTTAGCGCCACCTTTCTTCGAGATTCATCACCAAGATCAGTTAGAGATGCCCATGACTGTGCAAGTGAATCAATTCTGCATTCGGTTCTTTCGTGTGAGCCAAGTGGGGTTCCGTCGTCAAAATATGCACGTCTGTACCAGGATCCATCCCACCCTTCTTTTTCAATAGCAGCTACAAGGTTCTTTGAATGTTGTGTGAACAGTTTGGCCTCTTCCTCGTTTTCATTTTGAAGACATAAATCAGAAAATCGGGAAAGAAGCGAAGCCAGAAACCAGCCAAGCCATATTGATTCGCCTTTCCCTTCGGCTCCAACAAGATTCATCCCGTCATTCCAGTCTCCCGCTCCTATGAGGGGCAATCCATGAGATCCGACAATTAGTGAGCGCTTAAGTGCTCGAAGGCAATGATGATAGACAGATTCAACAAGATCGCTTCTTTCAGGAACAAAATAAAGGTCATGTTGTCCTTCCTCAAGCTGAGGGCCCTTGATATAAGGTGCAGTTTCATTAAGTATGGACTGGTCTGCTGTTACTGAAAGATATTCGAGAACTGCATAAGGTAGCCACAGATAATTATCAGATATTTTGCTTCTAATGCCTTTTCCAGATGGAGGATGCCACCAGTGTTGAACATCTCCTTCTTCGAATTGTCGACAGCAGTTTGTTATAATTTGTTCTCTGGTTACATCGGGGTCTATATATAGCAGAGCAAGTGAATCCTGTAATTGATCACGAAAGCCAAAAGCACCACTACTCTGATAAAAACCTGTTCTTGCATTAATTCGGCAGGATATTGTTTGATATGGAAGCCATGTGTTGACCATGGCATCAAAAAGCGGTTCGGGGGTTTTAACCTTAACTTTTGTAAGAAGGTTGTCCCAATGTTCAATGGATGCACTTAGTTCTTTTTTTACTACGCTTTCAATGCTAAGGCGTTTTACCTTTTCTTTTGCTTCATCTATTGAATCCGAATAAGTAGCAAAAAAGGTAATTGATTTTGTCTCGCCAGGTTCCAGAGCTATTTCGTATTTAAGAATTGCTGCAGAATCAAACCCAAATCCTGTTTTTCTGCTTAAACTTGTTCCAGTTGTTGTGCGAGATTTTAGCTTTCTCTTTAGTGCATCTTTCTTTACTGTTTCCAGAAATACTGGTCGGCCAAGGTGAGAGAATTGTCCCAAAAAGTCAGAGCGGCAAGTAGTAAAATCCTGAAGTGGAAGCGTAGATCCTACAATGACATATCCATTTCCAAAATCTGCATTCCAATGATTGTTGGCATAAAGAAAGCCTGATTTAAAGTCTATTCCTGTTCTAATGTGTTTTGAAGTTTCTTCTCTGCTTACGCCTAGTACCCAATCAAGAAAGAAAATTAACTCAAGGGTTCTTGTTTTATCGTGTTTACTTTTCAGTGTCAGTTCCCAAAATTTGTTTTCCTCCTCTTTTGATACAAAGAGATTAAGCTCTGAAACTATATTATTAATCTCTCTTTTGTAAGAGCTTTTTCCTGGCTGGTGTTCAACCGTTACGTCTCCGGATGTTGGCACTGGCAAGGCTGTAGGGTTCCAGTACTCTGAGTTCTGGCAATCCCTTATGTAAATTATTTCGGAGTGAGGATCGCTTACCGGATCATTCGACCATGTGCTTAGTCTGTTCTCTCTGCTGTTATAAAACCAGCTATAACCTGCGCCAGTTTCGGTTGTAATCATTCCTGTTTTTTTGTTAGCTATGACATTTGCCCATGGAAGTGGAGTAAGTGAGTTGTGTCGGGTAGTGATCTGATAAGTGCGTCCAGAGTTGGTAAACTGACCATTGATAATCCGGGGAGGAGAAATTTCTGATTTATCTGTTGAATCTGGATGTTTTATCCCAAGAGATGGGGCTGAGCGAATAGCTGATTTTGTAGATTTAAACTTGAGTTGTGAGCCAAGTGTACCTTTCGCACTATCAAGAATTACCTGAGCGGATGCCCTTAGAAGCTGCTCTTCGTCTCCAGATATGTGATTAAGGTCACGTATGAATATACCCCTGTTCTTGTTTAAGAGATATCCAGAAAAGCTTGCCTTTACAGAAGCTTCCAGCTCGTCTCTTAGCTCTTGAATATAGCCGCCTGCTTTTTGATTCAGAACTACAAGATCAAAATAAATTCCTCTGGCTCTAAGATATTCATGTGCAAGTACCAATTCCTGAAATGATAGCATGTGGGCACTATCTTCTATATAAAGGAGAACAATTGGCTCGTCTCCAGAAATGCCGAGTCTCCAGAGTGCAGATTGAGGAAGTGATGGTGGGATAAAATCATGAGATTCCCTTAGCTCAGGTATATTGTATATCAAGGCATTGGCCAGATGCTGAAAGTCCAAAGTGCTGGTTTTTGAGAATTGTTGATTCTTCTGTTCTACATTGGAAAAGCTCCAGGCAAGTTCAAAAGCCCTTCTGTTTGTGTGTGCTTCCCGATATTTTCTGGAAAGCTGACAAGCTTGTTGTTTGTCTGGTGCAAATCCGGAGACGAAGAATAGAGTCGCTGATTCCCCAGGATCCAACTCAACCAATTGACGAACGCTTGCACATGGATCTAGAACAAAGCCAGTCTCTCTATTAAGATCGATTTTTGAACTAATAGCAACGGGACGCATGCTGTCGCGACCTCTTCCAATAAATGAAATCCTACTGGTGGTGAATTGTGTCGGCGCCCAGACAATTTCAGATGAAACGAAATGAAACATGACGGGATGAGTTTCATTTTCGCTCCTTTTTTTTCTGCTGCATAGTAATGTATCAATCTCTTCATTCCACTCGGTTTCAAGAAATATTTTAGAGAATGCTGGATGCGAGGAGTCGGCTTTTGGATTGCTTAAAGCTATTTCAAAATAGCTGGTTGCGCTCAAAGTTCTTCGGTTGACAGAATGGTTAGTTAGGGAAAGTTTTCTAATCTCTACCGGATCTTCAGGAGAAACAACTATTTCCATTACGCTGTTAATATCAAAGTTTCGACGATTAAATTCTGCTTTGTCAGGCGCGAATATGGCCTCGAATGAGTCAGGTTCAATCAAAGTGGGTCTATACCCAGCTGACCAGTAATATCCCTCTTCTTCGTCTCGAAGATAAATAAATTGACCATAATGATTCAGAGAGGAATCGGCCTTAAACCTGTTTAGAAAAATTTCGCCTTTATATGAACTGAATCCACTTCCGGTATGATCAATGCATACTGTATAGTCGCCACTGGAAAGTAAGTGTGTTCTTGGTATTTCCTGATGTGGGGAGTGATAATGTTCTCTGTTTGGTATCTTAGGTTCATCTGAGAGCGGTTCAATCATCAGAAGTTCTGCCTGGTGAGGCAGGATTAATGGTATTCTTGCTGGAAATTTTTCTTGAAGCAACAGGGTGCATGATTGAACGCGCAGATCCTTATGGAATCTCTCCTGAAGAGGGTTTTTGTTTAGAATGTTATTGATGGCGGCAAGGGACATTCCCTGATGATGAGCAAAGAATGACCGAACAATATGAAATGATTCGTCGCCAGTTAGACGTTCAGGTGTGTAGTCAATGGCCTCATAAAAACCATATTCACCGCGAGCGCCAACTGTTTCTAGTGCATGAAGATTTTTAGTCGCTTCTACGGGTGATATCTGAAGTGCAAGTGCAGACGAGTAAGGTGAAATTACAAGATCATCAACTAGACCTCGTTTTAAGCCAAGACCTGGAACACCAAATGCCCTGTACTGATATGTGTTTTCAAAGTCAACTGTACCGTATGCGGATTCTGATATTCCCCATGGTACTCCCCGTCGAAAGCAGTAGTTTTGTTGGGCCCTTACAACGGCTCTTGATGCTCGTCCAAGAAGCGTCGAAGGGTAGTTTTTCATCACAATAAAAGGCATAAGATATTCAAACATGGTGCCACTCCAGGATATCAAGGCTTTACCTCCGGAGGTATCAGTAAGTGCTCGGCCAAGAAGAAACCAGTGGGACTGTGGAATGTCCTTTTTTGCGATAGCAACAAAGCTGGCCAGTCTTGCTTCTGAAGCCAGTAAGTCATAGGACCCAGAGTCGAGCGTAGCGTTGTCTATGTTGTAGCCAATTGAAAGAAGCTTTTTTTGAGAATCAAAAAGAAAGTCGAATCGGGTTTCTTCTATCAGTAAATCAATCAGACTGACTAGTGCTCTGGATTTTTCAATTGACTCCATTATTATATTTCTTGAGTGTTCCAAGGCACTTAAAAGATAATTAATACGAACCTTCTCTGGTTCGTTAAGGTCGATTTCCAATAGTCGATCCCTGGAGTTAAGTAGTCTCGAAACAATTTTTAACGCCAGCACTGGAGTTAGTGGGCGCCTGTCAAAAATGTCAAATATGCGAGCAATTTTTTTTGGAACAAGTCCACGAGTACTCAGATCTCTGAATAATGATAAATGTGACAACCATTCAGTATATGGCTGAAGGGTTTTTAGATCATTAATTGCATCACTTGATTTAGATGCATCTCCAGCCTTGAAAATCAAAGGAAGTATTTGTTCGTACAGTTTTGAGGAGGTATTTTTAAGGTTGTTGCAGTTTGTTTCACCAGTCGCATTGCTAGAACATTCGCAGCTAAAAAATTCCTTGGCAAAAGATTCCCTGCCAAGAAATTCGATATGGGATGAGCTAAGAAAGCTCGAATAAGGATAAGAACAGAGAGCCTCCTTTGCAACAAGTAGGTGTCCAATAAAGTTACCGCTATCTACAGATGATATGTAACGTGGAAGAAGGGGCTGAAGATCACGAATAGCGTACCAATTCAACAGGTGACCGTGGTGTTTTTCCAGTTTGGTAACGGTTTGAAGAATTTTATCAAAATTTAGAAGAAGGGCTGTACTTGGGATGAAGCCCAGATCATATGCTGAAGTTATGGCAATAAGGGACAGACTTATGTTTGTTGGGGATGTTCTTTCTGCGACGACGGGTTCTGGTACGAGTTGAACATTGTCCGGAATCAGATAGTTATATTCTTCACGTAAATGCTTTCTGAAATACCGCCAGGTGTCATAGGCTACCCCGCGCAGGTAGTTCTGATCTGCCCGACTCAGAACTTCTTCCTTGAAAACCTCTTCTTTGCTTATGTACCACGCTATGACAGGGGAAGTTAGCCAAAGGAAAAGTAGCATTAAACTAAAAGGTGAAACTTGAGGAAATGAGCTAATTATAACAACAAGAAATATCAAAGTAATTAAATAACTTCTGCCCATAGAGCGAAAGAAGTAGGTCAGTGAACCTTTCATTGATATTTCAGATGCCAGGGCTGTCTCCCACTCAAGCATGTTTCGTTTTGAGAAATACATTCTTGAGATTGAACGAGTTATTGCATCACAGGAAATATAAACCTGATGAGGAAGAACGCAGAGTTCGAAAAACCAGGCTAAAATGTTTTTTCTTAAATCCTGAAAGTTGGAGCTGAGGTGCCCGGATATTGAGTACCCTAATGGAAGCTGGAAGAAGATATTGTATAAAATCGAATAAACACGAAATCCGGTAAGTAAAAGTAGAACAAAAAGTACACTGATAGCAGTACTGGCATTAAGGTCAGGTTTTCCAAAAAAAACTACCAAGATCGCAAATATGCTAATAGGGGAGAGGCTTCTTCTTAGATTGTCAAATATTTTCCATCTGACCAGACTTGATAGTACATTTTTTTCTTTTCCGCCTGGCGTTGGTACTGTCGGAAATAGCCAATAAAGTATCTGCCAATCACCTCTTATCCATCTATGTTGTCTTTTGGCATTTGCATGATAGCGACGGGGAAAATCATCAAAGACCTCAAGGTCAGAAGCCAGGCCACAGCGAACGTATCCGCTTTCAAGAAGATCATGGCTCAGTATCGTATTTTCCGGAAGTCGGTCGCCAACAGCGGCTTCAAATGCGTCCACATTGTAAATGCCCTTTCCGATATATGATGCTTCCCTGAATAAATCCTGATAAACATCAGAAATGGCTTTTGTATAAGGATCAAGACCTGAGTTTCCGGCGAATAGATAAGAGAAGTAGGATGCCGAACCACTTTCAAGAGTAATTCCAACCCGAGGCTGAATAATTCCATATCCTCTTCTTATGGTTCTGGATTTGATATCAATTACCGGAGTATTTAGGGGATGTGCTGCGCATCCGATAAGCTTTCTTGCCACGCCTCCGGGTAATTGGGTATCATTGTCTAGCGTTATAACAAATTTGCATTTAAGAAGATCCTGCGAAAAACCTTCTAGTATATTGAAGGAGGTTAAAGTATCACCTCGAATCAGCTTGTTAAATTCAATAAGTTTCCCTCTCTTTCTCTCCCAACCCATGTAGCATTGCTCAGAGCTGTTAAATTGGCGCTTTCTAAAAAAAATAAAGAAAGAAATTTCATGATATCTGTTGTTTAATTCTCGGATAGTATCGCAACCAAAATTAATAATGGCCTTGTCACCAGGAGCATGTTCGCTGAAATGATCTGGGAGGTCGGCAAGAATTCCAAAAAGTATGTTTTTATCCTGATTGCCAATAGCTCGTATTTCAAGGTCTTCAATTGTTTTCTTCAGATGCTCCTGATTTGTGATAATCGTCTGAACAACAACTGCAGTTTTCGCACTTTCTTCTACTCCTTTTTCAAAATCCAGCTTCGGAAGTGGTCTTGGCTGAATCAATTTCGATGTTAGCCATTGAATTATATCTGTGGCAAGTTGGCTTGCGGGAATAACACAGAGTAATACAAGTATTGTTGATATAGAGTTTGAGAAACCTGATGCAGATATCAAAGACCCAAGAAGAAACGTTATAAGCAGTGTTATAAGAATTAGTGCGCCAAGGTAGCATCTGGTTGCGTTGGTTCTTATCCAGCGTACTGACAAAACAATTGCTGGAGCTTTAGATCGAAGTGCATCTTCGAGCATTGGAAATCCTTCGTCGATAAGAAAGTATCCAACGTGACCGCGGCTGTCATTTTGATTGTTTTTGTGCTGATTAAGGGCTAGCTCGATTGCTTTTTTAGCAACTATTACCTCTGAAACTCCAGTTCGTCTGGATAGAGTTTCTATTCTATGTCTGATATGATCACGGGTTTCGAAGTCTGACTTTGAAAATATATTAGAAGGGTCGCTTTGTAAAATTCGGGTAGTTATGCTTACTGACTCAACCCATTCTCGCCAGTTGATTCTGCCGATATTTTTAAGTGATGTAATGGAATTTCCAATTGAAATTTGATCTGCTGCCTGAATTTGCTGAAGTTTTCTGGCAGCTTCGGGAAGTTTGATTTCCTTTTCTCTAAGTTGTTCCTCCAGCCACTGAATTCCAAGTGATGATTTGCTTCCAAGTGATCTTAGGTGTCCAACCAGATATGGGACTATTACCTCAAGTTTGGGTTCTTGAGGTGAGACATGTTTCATTAGTTTTTGAAGTAGCTCGGTCGGACTTTGGTTTCTTCCATCTTCTGCAATTAGCTCAAATATTGCATCTGCCTGCAAGCGATCCCTGCTATATGACAAAACGGACTCAGAAATCCGTCTCAGGTTTTCAACAAGGGCGAGTCTTAACATTATGGGAATTGCCCATAGCTCACTTGTCTTTAGAATTACTTCGTCCTGAAATGCATTTAAATAATCTGTAAGATTTTCAAGTTGCACAGTGGCATCAGTGTGTTCAATATAATCACACGCGATTCTGTAAGCTTGTGGAAGTCCTCTCCACTCTTTTGGGAAAGATAATTTTGGTAATGCTTTATAGTATCCGCTAGGTAAATCCCTTCTGATCTCACGAACCTGCTCGTCGATAACATGATAATTATCCAGTAGCCACTCGCCCCCTGCTGGAAGAAACTTGAATTCACCGGAGATTTTTGACAGGGCAAAATATACATTACCAAGAACTTTGCAGTTATCCTTGAATCTTGATTTTAGTGGCGCAGACCTCACACTCTTGTCTGTTGTTCCGATATTTTTTGCAATATCCCTTGCGTGAAGAACCAGCAAGTCAGTAGACAAAATTTCAGATCGCATCGGATTATCTCTGGGGGGCTTGTATGCACGAAGCTTGTCAATCAGTTCCTTGAGTTGAAATGTATAGGTCTGTTTTTTTGTCATTACTTGTTATTTAATCAGTTTGCAGGGTAGTAGGTGATGTTATTCAGCATAGAAAGAATCAATATTTATCTTGTTATCCTGGAAATTTGATTTATCTGATAGAATAGCCGGAGGCAGGTTATTCAAGATGTAATTTGATAAAATCCTGATTATTTTTATTTCGCCGGATTTTGTTCTGTCAGGCGATTTGTTTTGATTATAATTGATCTGGGATTCAATAATTTTTTTTAACCTGATGCTTTCTGACTGAGTAATATATGAAATAGCTCTGCCTCTTGTGCCGGGGTCTTTTTGGTTAAGTCCCGAAGATTCATTTAAGATGTTTATAAAAGAAATTTGTCCTTTAGGGTTTTCTAAGGATAAATCAGTGTCTTGAGCTGCAAATTGGGAATCCATGTCAGAGCTGTGTTGGGATAATTTATTTCCGGCTCTTAATATATTTTTAATAGCCATATTATTTATAGCCTCGGTAAAGAGTCCCCCGTGAATAATTCCCTTCTCGAATAGATTATATGCTTCGATAGTGTTCTGATGAATATAATAATTGTCAGGAGTGTCATTTTTATTGGCAACTCTCTCCATGTCTTCTGCTTGCTTACTGTTGAAACTATCTGAGTGAATTTTTGCTGATTGCTCCGAAGGTGCCGAACTGAGTAATGTTTCATTTTCATTGTCGGTGATATGGATTTTATAATCTGGTATAATATCATTGTTTTCAGCTAGCTGAAACAGAAATAGAGAATCAACTAATATGTCACCTGGTTGATCGAGAGGGTGTTCATTTCTTGATGTAATAAATTTTTTGCATTCTTGTACTTCCTTAACTATTTTGCAGATTGAAATCTTTAAGTCAAATGAAAATCGGATCGGTAACGAACTATGATCGATGTTTCCCAGAATGGAAACAAGGCGTTCTTTATTTGGCCCTGAATTGTCTTGTTTGGCCAGGTTTGCCTCTGGTTTGGTGAGGTTTGTGGCGATATCGGATATTATTTTATCAAGATCGTCTCTAGAGAGTTCTAGCATCGAAAGTAACCTGAGTGATGAATTGGGGAAATCTTTAAAATTTGTCCAGGTTTCAATTGCTTCATCTATTAGATTTCTAGAGCCGGGTTTATTGTCTTTGCCTGCTTTGTATTCGTTGAGTTTCTGGGATATCTCTTGTGTAAGTTGTTCTCTTGTGACGGGGTTAAGAATTAGCCAGCGAAGTAGCCCTTTAAGCTCATGCTCCTGAAAATCGTATTCGGTTATAAACTGTTTAAGTTCACTATTTGAGTTTGTAGTAAGAAGAAAAGTTAACATATCTTGTAGTCCTCTTGATGAAAATGATGACCCTGTTCTGGGTAGAAGATGGATCATAAGCGAGGGTGTCATCGAGGGGTCAGGTAGGTTATTTAAAAGAGATGCTACTTTATCACGAATTGTTTGAGATTGGTTTATGCATTCAACAAGGGGGGGGAGTAGTTTTAAAATTTGTTCATTAATATAACTTGATTCTATCTTCCTTGATTCGATAATGCTGGAAATAACTGTTATGCGTTCCTTGCAAGATTGGTGAGAGCTTGCTTCGGCTACTTTTTGGAGTAATTTTGCATATTCTTCTGCTGTAACGGATTCGTTTTCGGGGTTTTTTGTCTTGCCAAGTTCATGAGCCATAAGAGCCGAAATATAGAAATTTTCGTTGGATGGTTTAAAAGTTGTTACTTTGTTATTTGGTGAAGATTGATTGGAATTTAATGATTTTCTATAATTATGAAGGATGAATGGTGTTTGGTTGATGAGTGTCAAATATGTTGTTAGTCGTATTTCAAGTTCAGGGTCAGAAAAGGTATTCAAAACATGCGGAATGAGACTGCTGCTTTTAAGGCTCATTGGAGAGAGGATTGTTTCAAGAGCGCGAATTCTGACCAGAGAGCTCTTATCTTTAAGAAGTCGCGCTATCTCCGTAAGAGAGCCTTGCCCGTGAGCTATAAGAAAGGATATCCCTGGATGCTGTTCAGCTATATTTTTTGAATTTAGATTGTTGAAGTATAGGCTTGATGCTGCAGGGGGAAGTGAAGAGCTTTCGTATAGGCTCTTGATGGCAATCGGTATAAATTCTTTAACCTGGGCAGTAGAATCCATTCTGGACAGAAGTAAAAGTACCAGAGATCTAAGCTGTCTGTGTTCTGTGCTTTCTGTCTGTTTTCTGGGTAATGTAAGTATTTCTTTGATTTTTTTTAGAGTATTTGCTTCCAGATGATTATGTTCCCCCAAAGCAATTAATGAGATAATTCGCTTTGCGAAGCTTGGGCTATCAAGATTCTTTGTGTGATAAGTGATTTGCTCGCGTGAGGGTTCGCAAATATGAGCTTTGGCTATTTCTGCTAGATAATCAGGTGAGGGGATTAGTGACAGAAGTGGTGAGCCTATTTCTTTATTGGAAGGTTCGCAGATAATATTGCTTCCTGCTATTCGAACAGGTGCGATCAGTTTTAATATTCCGATCTGTGTTTCGGGATCGCTTGAACTTATTAGTTTGAGATAGGAGGAAATTAATTGTCCAGTTTCGACGTTGTTTTGGGTTCTAGGTAAGTATGAAATTGGACTACTGGCAATTGTTAATATTGCCTTATTTAACATGGGTTTCAGGTCGTCTGATGTTGAAGCCAGTAGATTTGGTATTTGTATGAAAAGCTCCTCTCGTTGAACTGGTGGTTGAAGTACTGAAGAAAGAACCTTGGTACGAAGAGATTTTGCAAAGGTTGGAAGTTTTTTGATTAAAATAGAGGTTGGCAGTTCGCCTTTCTCGGTTTTTTGAGAGCGCAGAATTTCTGTTGCAAAAAGGATAGTATCATATGATTTTTTTAATTCAGGCAAAGTGGAAAGAATTTCATCTGGCATAGCATCTACAAGGGCAAGGGTTGGCGCAATAGCGAATGGATTAGCAAGTGAAGTGTCATGTTTGATCATTTCGCGTATTAAATAAAGGCGCAAGTCTTCGGAGAGAGTTTCGTCAATTTTTTCTGCGAGAAAAATTGATGTAGAAAATGCTTTTTCCCGGAGTTGAGAGGATGCCTTTCTGTCTGAGGCAATAGAAAGTAGTTGGGGAATTAATGGAGAGGCTTCTTTCCCTATATGGGCGAGAGCCATCATTGCGCAATTTTTTGCATTTTCTTCAATTCCAGGATCCAGTATTCTGGAAAGATCGGTTGTCTGAAATGGCATTGACGCAATGTTTGGTGATGATGGAGCAGGATTTTGTGCAAATATTCCAGTGTCGTCTTCTGTTCCAAGTGAAAGTACTCTGGACAGTACGATAACGAGTTCTGTTTTCTGAAATGATGAGAGTAGCGAGTTGTTATTCTCGATGACTTTTAATGTTTTTTCGCAATTCTTGAATATTAATTCACTGACCTCATTTGTTATATGGGGGGAAGGGCTTGCGTTCAGGCTGGAAGATGTCGTTAGGATAAAAAATAAGAAAGTGAGTGTGGATAAAATATTTGTAATTGAATTGCAAATACATTTTATTGATGGATTATTTGTCGAGGTTAAATTCATAAATCTGTAATTTCGTAAGATCCGTCAGGATTTAGGTTAAGATTGCGATTGTGAAATTTGCCTATATTGGCTTTATAGCCAACGCTTATCCAGTATTTGCAAGTCGTCTTTACGAGTTCGTATAGCAATTCTTCAGTTTTTGAATCTACGGAAGTTGTGGCCTCGTCAAGAAATGCATATTTAGGTCTTCTTAGTGAAAATCGTGCAAATGCAAGCTGCTGTTGTTCTCCGGCTGAAAGAAGGTTGGCCCAGTCGTATGTTTTATCAAAGCCTTTTATGCGTTTAAGCAGATTTTTTAACCCTACCTGTATAAGTACGTCTTTAAGCTCTTCATTTGTGTATGCGAGTTTTTTGTTTCCGTATAGTAATTGATTGCGAAGTGAGCCCAGAATCAGATAGGGGCGTTGTGGTATGAACATGGTGTCTTCATCCTGAGGTCTCATAATTTCACCTTCTCCAAAGATCCATAAGCCGCCAACAACCCGAAGTATAGAGGTTTTGCCCTGGCCACTTGCTCCTGTAATGAGTAATCCTCCTTCTTCGTGAAATAGGTTCAGATCCTTAACAAGAGTCTGGTCGCCTGCTGGTGTTGTTATTGTCAGGTTTTTAAATTCAATATGAGAGTTGTAGTTCGTTTGTATTCTGGGAAAATGACAGTGCGTTTCCTCTGATGCAAGATCCAGCGTTTCTGAGAAGGAACCAAGTCGGGTAACTACGGCTGCAATTGTGCTTATTGTTCCGAAGTGTTGTATCATTACCGATAGAGCCTCGACTACTCTTACAAAGGCATCTGCTGATTGGGTAATTTGTCCAAATTCAATAGTGCCACGCATGTAGAGTGGAGTAACTATTACGATTGGTATTACAGGTTTAAGATAGTTGTAAATGTTTACAAACAACCCAAGCTGCAGGTTGAGATTTATTATTTTTAGGAAGTTGCTAAGCGAGTCTTTAAGACGTTGTCTTGCCCGAACGTACTCTTTCTTTGCTCCATGGTAAAATGCTATTTGTTCTGCATTGTCTCTTATGTTGACTAATTTATATCTGTAATCAGCTTCCTTTTTGAGTTGAGTAAAGTTGAGGGTAATTAGTTTTCTTCCAATGAGAAATGTGAGTATTGAGCCAAGAATTGTATAAACTACAACTGCTATTAAAAGCTGATGGGTAATTGACCATAGGATACTTACAAACATTATCAGGGTGAGAAGTGAATTTACAAGAATAATAAAGAGGCTGATAAGTCCTGTTGTTAGAGATCGTATGTCTTCTTCGATTCGTTGATCAGGATTGTCTATTCCTTCGTGCCAGCTTATTCTGTAAAATGCGCTTTCTTGGAAATACTTCTTGAGGATGTCTCGACTAAGCCACTTTCGCCATAGTAGAGCAAATCGCTGCTCTGTATATGCGTATAGAACTGCAACTGGTGTTGCAAGGCAAAAGCTTCCAAGAAGTAGAAAGAGCTTTTCAAAAAACTTGGTCTGATCTTTTAGTGCAAGAGCGTTAAAGAGGTCCCGATTTATAAAACTTATTGTTACGTTTATTCCTGCTATGGCAAGGGCAAAGAGTACAAGAAGCAGAACAAGTCCATATGCCTGAAAGCGGATTTCGGATACGAAAATTCCGCGAATGAGTCGCCAAAGTCTTCGGAATGTTGTTGAGTATGACTTTAGCATATAGCGGTTAGATATCCTTAAGGTGCCGATTTTTATACAGATTAAGGAATCGCCCTGTTAGATTCATAAAGCTTTCAGAGTTGGCAGGATTTATAAAAAACAGACCCTAGGGCACTCTAGCACATTTTTATTTATAAATATTGAGGGTTAAGAGAGTTTCCTCTTTAATTATCATTTAATTAGTGCAATAATGCGCCACCATTTTTCCCTCTTGGCTTTAATTGTTGTAAGACGTGAGCTCTGATTTTTAGCATTTAATTAATCGGTATCTATAATTTTTTTAATATTGTGTAATGGCTCGTCGAAAAAAGAAATCCTTTACCCCGCTTGTTCGCGGATCATGGCAGGCGATTGCCGAAGAAAGGGGTAGATTCTATCTCTTTATTTTTCTTTTTATTATAGCCTATTCTCTTGATCTACTTGTTCCTTGGGCTGTTGGTTACACTTTAGGTGTATTCGTCACTCTTGGCGCGACTGAAGAGGCTTTTTACAAAGGTCTCTTTGGCATTGGGCTTTTTGCGCTGTTTCGAATTGGTAATACCGTTTTTCATCATCTTGCACGGTGGGTACAAAATCGGGTTGCCTATGTCGGGCGAATAAACATTATGTCCAAGGTTTTTGATACCCTCGTTGATTTTCCATTGTCATGGCATGTTAAACACCATTCTGGTGAAAATCTCAGCAGGTTACATCGTTCAGCCGGCGCCATTGAAAGTATGGTTGGTACTTTTGTGTGGCAGATAATAGAGGGTCTTGTAAAGGTTATTTTTGCGGGAGTAGCTATTTTTGCGCTTGATTACTGGGTTGCTGTAAGCGTAATTACAATGTCTGTTGCCACTATTCTTGCAATGATTCTTTTTAATAAGCGTCTGACTGTGCGTATCCGTCGAAATAACATGTTCAATGACAAGCTCAGCAGAATTTGTGTTGATTCCCTAAGCAATGTTGTGACACTAAAAACGCTGCATCTTGAAGCTCCGGCCAAATTGCGATTAAGGTCACAAAAAGAGGAGGGTAGAATACTAAGTCAGGCTATTGCTGCTTTTATGGAACTAAAGTGGGGAACGACCGGAATAGGTTATGCAGTAGTTATTAGCGCTTCTCTTGTGATTTATTTTGCGAACCATGGTCGGAGCGGTGGAGCAATGGACATAGCTCAGGTTTATGTCCTTTTAAATTATCTTGATAGAATTTTTCAGGCGATAGGTTCATTTACTGGATACTATAGCGGGATTATTGAAGCCGCAACTGCTTATGAAGATGCAGCAAGCATCTTTGAAGAGGCTGAAAGAACAATGCCAAAAAGTTCTCCCGTGCCACTTTTGCCAGAGTGGAAAGTACTTCGTATAAGAAATCTTAATTTCAGCTATATAGAGGGAGAGCAGGTTGGGTTAAATAATGTGTCACTTGATTTGGGACGGGGAGAAAAGATTGCATTGGTCGGACCAAGTGGAAGTGGTAAGTCGACGCTGCTCAAAGCATTTGGGCGGCTCATTATTCCTGACACCGGGGAAATAGAAACAGATACTCAGGATGGTTTGAGCTTTTATGATCTTGCTCCTTCCTGTTTGCTATTACCTCAGGAGCCCGAAGTTTTTTCTGAAACCTTTGAGTATAATCTTACCATGGGAGAAAATTTCAGTGATAAGGAAGTTTCGTTTTTCGTCTCACTTTGTAAACTGGATACCCTTGTTGCAAAGCTGTCCAAGGGGTTACAGACAAGTCTTGCAGAAAAAGGTCTGAATCTTTCAGTTGGAGAGAGGCAGAGATTGGCACTTGCTCGTGGGCTTATTCGTGCAAAGGGGAGAGAAATTGTACTTCTTGATGAGCCAACTTCGAGTCTTGATCCAAAGACTGAAAAGGAGATTTTTCTTGGAATAATGTATCACTTTTCGGATCGCATGATTGTTTCGTCTTGCCACAGACTAAATCTTATTCCTCTTTTTGATAGAATTGTTGTTATGGCTAATAGTCAGGTTCTGGAAGTAGGCACATTTGAAGAGCTGTTATCGAGAAAGCGCTATTTTTTCAAAATGTGGGAGGATTATGAAAAAAACCTGCGAAGCGGTAATACGGAAGTATCAGCCCTCTCTAATCCCGTAGATATGTTAGATGTAGAGCTTCTATAAAAATAAACTTGGCATGAAAATTCTTGTAGTCGGAGCAGGGTATCTGGGTCAGGAAATACTCCTGGAGGGAGAAAAGGCAGGTCACAATGTAATAGGTGCCAGACGTTCTCCTTCTCCATCTCAGGAAAAGATATTGTCTCTGGATGTTCTCAGTCCTGAGACTTTTTCTGTGTTACCTGATGATATCAACTGCGTAGTTTATTCGGTTTCTGCTTCTTCGTCTGATGAATTATCCTATCTAAATTCATATGTAACGGGAGTTTCCAACTTATGTTCTTATTTTATAAAAATGCCTAAAGGCAAGCAGCCAGAAAAGTTTTTATTTGTGTCCAGTACCGGAGTTTATAGTGAAGACTCTGGTGGTATAGTTACAGAAGAAAGTCTTCTTTCCACTATTCATTATCGTTCCCGCTTGATTGTTGAAGGTGAGCGTATTGTTCTTGATTCCTTTGGTAATGGTGCTGTAATTGGAAGGCTCTCTGGTATTTATGGTTCGGGTCGAAATTATATGATTAATCAGGCACGTTCCACAGGCTCTTTTCCTTTAGAAGATTCCTGGACAAACAGAATACACAAGAGTGACGGCGCAAGAGCAATTATTCATCTTCTCCAAAATAATAATTCAGAACAGGTTTATATAATATCTGATTTGGAGCCCGCATTAAGATCTTCCGTTATTTCATTTTTAAGAAGTGAGTATTTGGGCATGTCTTCCCTGGTTCCTGATAGTAGCGTTTGTAGTGATTTGGGATCAAAACTTATTGCTAAAGGTAAGCGTTGTAGCAGTAAGCTGTTACGGGATACTGGTTTTGTATTTTCTTATCCTACTTTTAGAGAAGGGTATGGGACTTATTTTGATTAGGGAAAAAGTTATGTCAGTAGTTAAAACTCCTTTCTGTGTGTCAGATAATTTAAAGGGTGATGTTTACACTCCTGAACATGCAGGCTCTGCTAGTCTTCCCGTACTTGTTTTTTGTCATGGCTTCAAGGGCTTTAAGGATTGGGGTGCGTTTCCATATATGTACGAAAGTTTTGCTTCTTCGGGCATGGCAGTTATTGGTTTTAACTTTTCAAGAAATGGAATTGGCGAAAATCCATTTGAATTTACCGAACTTCACAAGTTCAAAGAAAATACACTCAGTTTGGAGGCAGATGATCTTAAGTTGCTTTTAGCTTCTTTGCGAGGTGGGCTTCTTCCCGGGGTAAATTTAATGAATATTAGCAGAATTTATCTCATGGGCCATAGCAGAGGGGGAGCGGCTGTTATAAGGGTTTCTGCTGTTGACCCTGATATCTCGGGTGTTTTTACGATAGCATCAATTTCAAAGATTCCTCCTGTCTCAGAGAGAACTGAAGCTGCATGGAGAGAAGCAGGCGTTCACTACGTAGAAAATATGCGAACCGGTCAGCAGATGCCAATGGGTCTTGAAATGCTTGATGATCTGATTGCAACCAGGGATATTATTCAGGAATCATGCAGCATGGTGAGGTGTCCTCTTATCATTATTCACGGAACAGATGACAGGGTTGTGCCGTATTCTGCGGCCCATGATCTTGCGTCATGGTGCTCTCAGTCCCGTCTTCATCTTGTTGAAGGCGCGGACCACACCTTTGGTGTTTCGCACCCTTTTAAAGGTACTACTTCTCACTTTGAGGAAGTATTGGGAATCGTTCGGCGAGAAATCTGCAGGGGGTGAAATCTCTTGATAGATTGATTTTTTGTCTTTCTCAATACGGAAGAAAATGTCTTGAAGCTGATCCTTTTTGATCTACTGGTTTCCAGTAGGTGGTGGCTTGTGGATCTATTTTAACATCAAGAAATTTTTTTCCAAAAAGTCTAAGAATCATTGCAAATGGGGCAAGAAGAAGAAAGAAAAACAAACTGAGTATAACTCTGGTCATTATTGACCCCATAAATTCGCCAAAAATAAGCCAGTAACGCTCAATGGGACGAAGAAGCCCGGGGCAAAAGATCGCAAGAAGAAGAAACAGGGAGGCTATTACAAATAGTATTAAAAATGTTTGAGAAAATAGTACACCTGCCTTAATACCTTTCCATAAAAAAAGTCCACTTATGCATAACAATACAAGAGCCATTACAAATCCGAAGGATTTTAGTTCTTGTAGTGTTTTTTCAGATTTTTCAGTCATAGAGTTAATCCAGTTCAAATTCGGATTCCCAATTGCCGGAATCGGCAAATTCAGGCTGCTCAGTTTTTAATAGAAGGTAATTTTCAAGAACAAGAGCGTCCATTCCTGTTCGCATAAAACAGCGATAAGCATCCATTGGAGTGCAGACTATGGGCTCCCCCCTGACATTAAATGAAGTATTGACTAGGACAGCATATCCGGTAATTTTTTCAAACTCACGAATAAGGTTATAATATTCAGGGTTAGTTTCTTCGTCGATTGTTTGAACACGGGCTGAATAGTCCACATGGGTTACTGCTGGAATATCACTTCTTGTAATATTAAGCTTGTCAATTCCGAAGAGGGACTTTTCATCTTCAGTCATTTCGCGCCTACGTTTTTCAACTACCGGAGCAACTATGAGCATATAAGGCGAGTCCGCATCAAGTTCAAAGTAGTCACTTACTTTTTCTCTTAGTACAACGGGAGCAAAGGGACGAAATGATTCCCTGTATTTTATTTTCAAATTCATGATTTTCTGGGTTTTTGGACTTCTAGGATCTCCAAGAATGCTTCTTGCTCCAAGAGCCCGTGGTCCAAATTCCATTCGCCCGGAGAACCATCCCACAACTTTTTCCTCAGATAAAAGTCTTGCAACCTGTTCAGACATTGCAGGGAGGTCAAGTTTATGTGCCTTGTATTGATTGCTGGTAAGGAAATTTTCTATTTCTTCGCTTTTATATCTTGGGCCAAGAAGAGATCCTTTCTGAGAGTCTTTGAGAGAATCAGCTTTTCTGTGTTTTCCCAAAACCTGATACCAGGCAAATAAAGCCGCACCAAGAGCACCTCCTGCATCACCAGCCGCTGGTTGAATCCAGATTGAGTCAAAAATATTTTCTCTTAAAATCTTGCCATTTGCAACGCAATTAAGAGCGACACCTCCTGCAAGACACAGGTTTTTTTCTCCAGTAACTTTTTTTACATGTCTTGCTATTCTGAGGACTATTTCTTCAGTTGCATCCTGAATAGAGCGGGCCAGATCCATTTCTCTTTGAGTAAGTGGAGTTTCTGGTTTTCTGGGTGGCGCTCCAAACAAAGTATCAAAAGCTTTTGAAGTCATCCGGAGTCCATGACAGTAGTCAAAATATTTCATGTTAAGCCGGAATGAACCATCATCTTTCAAATCTATAAGTTCATTAAGAATCAAATCAACGTAAACCGGATTTCCATAAGGAGCGAGGCCCATCACCTTGTACTCACCTGAATTAACCTTAAAGCCGGTATAATAAGTCATCGCAGAGTAGAGAAGACCGATACTGTGAGGAAACTGAATGTCATGGCTTAGCTCAATATGGTTATCACGCCCCACTCCAAAAGAAGTAGTGGTCCACTCCCCAACTCCATCAAGTGTAAGAATAGCAGCGCTTTTATAAGGAGATGGAAAAAATGCCGAAGCGGCATGCGATTGATGATGTTCGGGATAGATAAGGTCTTCTTCAAAGGAGAGTTCTTTTTTAATAAGATCTCCCATCCATAATTTTTGCTTGATCCAGACAGGAATTGCTTTTAGAAAAGATGGAAAGCCAAGAGGAGCATATGCAAGATATGTTTCCAGTATTCGTTCAAATTTAATCCAGGGCTTATCATAGAATGCAACATGAGATAATTCTTCTCTGGATATGCCCGCTTCTTTTAAACAGTATTCTATCGCATGAATTGGAAAATTAGAGTCGTGTTTCTTTCTGGTAAAGCGTTCTTCCTGGGCTGCTGCAACAGGAATCCCATCTTTTAATAGACATGCGGCAGAGTCGTGATAGAATGCGGAAATTCCAAGGATATAAATAGAGGGCATTTTAAGATTGTTTAAGATTGCAGGCTATTCAAATAGAATTATATAATCATTACTATGTTAAACTTATTAAACTAAATTTTTACTAATGCCAAATGAATTAATCTCTCCTGGATAGGGTAATAAGGTAAACTGATCAGCGAAAAATTTATGGTTTATTAATTTAACCAATCCTCATTAAATACGGATAAAATGAAAAATTTTTTATATACTCTTTTATTAGTCGCATTTAATTTGGGTATTATTTTTCTCGTATTAGAGGGGGGGTATCGTATCTGGCTTAAAATAAATGCGGATTCTGCTTCCATTTGGAGTTTAAGAGATTCAAAAGAAAATTCTGAAAAGATTTATGTTGAACCTCCTGTAACGCTGGGAAGGCTTATTCAAAAAAGTTCTTTTCACGGTCGTGTATACGAATTAATGGCAAATATTGAGGCTATATATCTTGGCCATCCTCTAAGAACCAACTCTTTTGGTATGAGAGGTGCTGAGGTAGGACTTGATAAGCCTGAGAATGTTTTTCGTATAGCGGGTATTGGTGACTCGGTTATGTTTGGTTGGGGTGTGGCGGAGGAGGATTCTTATCTTAAACTGCTTGAGCTTGATTTTGAGTCTGAAAAAGGCAAAGGTCACGAGCTAAGGATTGCTCAGGATAAACTGGAAACTCTTAATTTTGCCGTGCCTGGTTATAATACCTCAATGGAGGTTGCTACATATGAGTCGCTGGGGCGACGTTTTTCTCCGGATATTCTGGTACTTCATTTTGTCGAAAATGATTTCGGTGTTCCTCAGTTTATGTCAATTCCCGAGGATTATTCCTCCTTGAAGAAGAGTTTTGTTAAAAAAGAAATCAAAAGAATTTTCAGGTCATATTTCCCGTCCAGTTCGGGAAAAGTAGAAGCCAAATCTGATCTTGTTGGTGTTGAGTTTCGGGGTACTGATACCGTAAGCAAGAAAAAAGTTATTAATCAGTACCAGTACATGTTGGGCCACCAGGGATTTAAAAAGGCGCTTGGCAGACTTCATGAACTTGTTTGTGAGGATAAAGTGCCGGTTATACTTCTTACGGGAAAGCTTAAGGATAGCTATAAAAGACTTATTCTGGAAGAGACCAGGAAATATAATTTTCATGTGGCTGAGGTGTATACGAAAGTGAACGATTATATCAGGGAAAATAATATTGAAGATACTCCCAAATCCAGAAGGCAGCTTCTATGGGTAAGTGAAAATGATTCGCACCCAAATGCGCTCGGTCACCGTTTATACGCAAAGGCACTTAGAGAAAAGATTGAAGAGGTTCTTGATATGCCTGTTGATCAGCATTTCAAGTCATGCATTGCTCAGTAAAAAGGAGAGCGCCCATTTCAGAAAAACTCGATCTGAAGACCTAACTATATTAAAGATTTAGTAAATCAGTTCTCGCTTTTATCTGATTTCTTTTCTGAAGGTTTCTTTTTTGGTTTTTCCTTCTTTTTGGATTTTTCTTCAGTTTTTTCTTTAGTGCCGGAGGCTTTCTTTTTTGATGTTCCCGATTTCTTTTTTCCTTTAGCGGGCCCAGCTGGAGCTGCGGCCTCTCTTTCTCTTAGTAATTCCAGCGCAGCTTCAAGAGTGAAGTTCATTGGATCTACGCCTTTTGGAATTGAAGCATTGGTTGTTCCATTGGTTACATAAGGGCCGTATCTTCCACTTTTAAGCTGAACCTGGGCTTTTGCAACTGGATCTTCTCCCAGATCCTTGAGAGCAGAGGTCTGTGCTCCTCCTCTTCCTCTTGTTTTTGGCTGGCTAAGGAGGGTGAGTGCTTCTTCAAGAGTGATTTCAAGTGGTGAAATTCCAGCTGTTATTGTGCGCCTTTCCTTGCCACTTTCAACATAAGGTCCATATGGTCCAAGTTTTGACAGTACTACATCTCCTGATTCGGGATGTACTCCAAGTTCTCTTGGCATCGACAAAAGCTTGATTGCAAGTTCTGGAGTTACTTCGTCCAGGGCCATTCCGGGAAGAAGAGATGCCATTTTGGGTTTTTCTTTACCTTCGCCCGATTCGCCGAGCTGGACATAGGGTCCAAATCTTCCAACTTTAAGAAATATGGGCTGGCCGTCAGGATGAGTGCCAATAGACTCAGGGCCTTTTTCTGCATTTAATAGGAGTTCGAGGGCTTTTTCCATTGATAGCTCGTCAGGTGGCAGGGAGTCTGGAACGCTAGCACGATTTTCGCCATTTGAAATAAAGGGACCATATCGACCAACTCTTACTTCAATATCGCGCCCTTCAGAGTCTTTTCCAAGTGGGATGCCACAAACATCTCTTGGGTCAATCCCTGATTCTCCTTTCGTGACAAGTTCTTTTAGTCCCGGATGTTCGCTCCCAAAGTAGAATGAGCGAAGATAAGAAAGGTTTTCGCACTCTCCCCTTGAGATAGCATCGAGATCGTCTTCAAGTCGAGCTGTAAAATCATAGTCCAGAAGAGTCGTAAAATGTTTTTCCAGCATATTTACTACTGCCATTGCTGTGAAACTTGGTACAAGTGCAGTCCCTTTTTTAAAAGCATATTGTCTGTTTAGTACAAGTTCAACAACTGAAGCCCAGGTGCTTGGGCGCCCTATGCCTCGTTTTTCAAGTTCCTTAATGAGAGATCCTTCGGTGTAGCGAGCGGGAGGCTGTGTCGAATGAGATAAGGGTATTAGTTTTGAGAATTCGATTTTGTCATTAGCTTTCATTTGAGGAAGTATCTTTTCCTGATCTGCAAGATCTGCTTCGGGGTCATCGCTTCCTTCAACATACGCGCGTAGAAATCCGGGGAAGGAGATGGTTTTTCCGCTTGCTCGAAAACGGGCTTCGTCAGCTTCCAGTGTTATGGAGATATGAGTTCCTCGAGCATTTTCCATCTGGCTTGCTACGGTACGTTTCCAAATCAAATCATAGAGTTTGAATGCTTCTTCCCCGAGCTTGGAGAGTACTTGTTCGGGTCGTGTGAAACTGCTTCCAGCTGGTCTGATCGCTTCGTGGGCTTCTTGTGCGTTTTTAACTTTGGTAGCGTAGACCCTTGGCTTGTCTGGTAAAAATTCCTTTCCGTATTCCTCGCTGATAAAAGCTCTTGCTGCATTAAGTGCTTCATCAGATAATGTGGTGGAATCAGTTCTCATGTAAGTGATTAGCCCGTTTTCATAGAGCTGTTGTGCGGTACGCATTGTGCGCTGGGCTGAGTACCTAAGCTTTCTGTTTGCTTCCTGCTGAAGTGTGCTAGTAACAAATGGAGCTGGAGGAGTGGTTGAATATGGCCTTTCCTCTACGTTGGTAACCAGTGCGGTTTTTGATTTGAGTCGCTCAGCTAATTCGTTGGTAGTTTTTTCATCAAGAAGAACCACTTTATCTGAGCTTTTAAGCTTTCCTGTGTCCGGATCAAAATCTTTTCCAGAGGCTATTCTTGTATCTGATAAATGAGTAAGTTCTGCCTCAAATGATTCCCTGCTATCACTTTTAAGGCATTCGGCCTTTATGTCCCAGTAATCAGCGGAACGAAATTTTATTCGTTCTCGTTCGCGTTCTACAAGGAGTCGAATTGTTACGCTCTGAACTCTTCCTGCGCTTAGTTTTGGAGCAACTTTTTTCCAAAGAATGGGACTTACTTCGTAGCCAAACAGGCGATCAACTACTCTTCTTGTTTCCTGGGCGCGGACAAGATTCATATCAATGTCCCTGGCGTTTGTAAGAGCTTTTTGTATGGCTTCTTTTGTGATTTCATGAAAGACAAGTCTCTTTACCGGAATTTTCGGAGAAAGAGTATCAAGAAGATGCCAGCTAATTGACTCTCCTTCCCGATCCTCGTCCGTTGCAAGTAAAAGACTGGATGCCGATTTAAGAGATTCTTTAAGTTTGGCTACCTGATCCTTTTTTCTTGGTGGTATTATATAGAGTGGTTCGAAGTCCTTTTCTATGTTGACTCCCATTTTGGCCCAAGGTTCTTTTTTTAACTTGGAAGGTATTTCGGCTGCGCTGTTTGGAAGGTCTCGAATGTGACCGTTTGAGGCTGTAACAATATAGTCTTTACCAAGGAACTTTGTAATTGTCTTTGCCTTGGTTGGTGACTCAACTATAACCAGAGTTTTATCAGACATGTAGATTACTCTCTATTATTAGGGTATGTGGCAGGGTGTTTAATTGCAAATGCTGAAGTTAAACTCAACAGAGTAATATCAGGTTGTACAGGATTTTTGACCATTGGGATTGATAACCTGATGAAATTATTTGCAAATTTTAACTTTTTTATTTTACTTCGTAAATGTAAAGATAGGCTCAGAGCAGTGTTTCAGGGGCAGTGTTTCGGGGTATATGACTGTGCTAATTGATATATTTGCAGGGAAACTAAGTGAAATTTAACTTTTGGGAAACCGGCGAAAGCCGCATTTAAATTATATGAATATTCGAGAGGCTTTGTCTCGGCAAATTTTGGTTATCGATGGAGCTATGGGCACAATGATTCAGCAGTACTCGCTAGCTGAATCAGATTTCCGTGGGGATCTTTTTAAAGATTTCAAAAACGATCTTAAAGGTAACCTTGATATACTATCTCTTACAAAACCTCATATAATTGAAGATATTCACCGTGGTTATCTTGATGCTGGATGCAATATAATTGCAACTAATACTTTTAGTTCCAATTCAATTTCTCAGGCGGACTATAATGCAGTAAATCTGGTTCGTGATCTTAATCTTGCTTCAGTCAGACTTGCCAGAAATCTTGTAGATGAATACGTCAAAAATGATCCGTCGAGTCCTCGTTATGTTGCGGGTGCAATCGGTCCTACTAATCGTACATTATCCCTATCCCCTGATGTTAATAATCCCGGTTACAGAGCTACGACATGGGATGAGTTGGTGGAATGTTATCTCGAGCAGATCAAGGCTCTTGCTGAGGGTGGTGTTGATTTATTTCTTATCGAAACAATTTTTGATACGCTAAATGCAAAAGCAGCAATTTATGCTGTTGAGGAGTGGCGCGATAATTCTGGTGGCTCTGATATTCCGGTTATGTTGTCTGGTACTATAACTGATCAAAGTGGAAGAACTCTTTCTGGACAGACAACGGAAGCGTTTTGGGTGTCAATATCCCATACTCCTTGTCTTCTTGGTGTCAGTCTTAACTGTGCCCTGGGTGCATCCCAGATGAGGCCGTTTTTACAGGAGTTGAGCAGGGTTGCATGGGTTCCTGTTGGTGCCTATCCCAATGCTGGACTGCCAAATGAATTTGGTCAGTATGATGAGAGCGCCGATTTTTTTGGAGCTCAGGTTAAGGAGTTTCTTGATCTTGGTATTGTTAATTTTCTTGGTGGTTGTTGTGGTACAACGCCTCAGCATTTAAAAAAGGTTGTTGAGTTATGTAAAGAATATTCTCCAAGGATTATTCCTCAGAAAGAACCGATTCTTCGGCTTTCTGGTCTTGAGGCTATAACAATTACATCGGAAAGCAATTTTGTAAATATTGGCGAACGTCTTAATGTTACCGGGTCAAAAAAGTTTGAGAAGTTAATAGTAGATGATCGACTTGAAGAAGCTCTTGCAATAGGGCGGGAGCAAGTAGAAAACGGGGCTCAAATTCTTGATATAAACCTTGATGAAGGTATGTTGGACTCAGAAAGTCTAATGCCAAGGTTTATTAATCTTCTTGCATCAGAGCCGGAAATTGTTCGAGTCCCTTTTATGGTAGATTCTTCCAAGTGGTCTGTTATAGAGGCTGGTCTTCGCTGCGTGCAAGGGAAGGGTGTGGTCAATTCCATAAGCCTTAAGGAGGGAGAAGAGTTATTTAAGGAGCATGCAAGAAAAGTACGTAGATATGGGGCTGCGGTTGTGGTTATGGCATTTGATGAGGAAGGTCAGGCAGATACTTTGGAGAGAAAGATTGAGATATGTAGGCGAGCTTATCGAATATTAACTGAAGAAGTTGGATTTCCAGCTGAGGATATAATTTTTGATCCGAATATCTTAACTGTTGGCACGGGAATTGAAGAGCATGGAAATTATGCTATTTCATTTTTTAAAGCATGTGAGTGGATAAAAAATAATCTTCCATATGCCAAAACCAGTGGTGGAGTAAGTAATATTTCATTTTCATTTCGAGGTAATAACCGGGTGCGTGAAGCGATTCATAGTGCATTCCTCTATCATGGAATTAAATCCGGCCTTGATATGGGAATAGTAAATGCAGGTCAGCTGGAAGTATACGAAGAAATTCCCAAGGATTTGCTGGTTCTGGTTGAAGATGTACTATTTAACAGAAATCAGGATGCTACTGAAAAGCTTATTTCTTTTGCAGAAACGTACAAGGCCGGTGATACAGTTTCACGTGGCCCTGATATGAGTTGGAGAAATGAATCTGTTTCAAGTCGAATGGCATATGCTTTAAAAAAGGGAATTATTGAGTTCATTCAGGAGGATACTGAGCTTGCAAGGCAGGAACTTGGAAGCCCTTTAAAAGTTATTGAGGGGCCATTAATGGCTGGGATGAACGAGGTTGGAGATCTTTTTGCTGAGGGTAAAATGTTTCTGCCTCAGGTTGTAAAAAGTGCTCGTGTCATGAAGCAAGCTGTGGCGTATCTCGTTCCATATCTAGAAGCTGAAAAAGAGGATGGAGCAAGAAGTAGTGCCGGAAAAATTCTTCTTGCTACTGTTAAAGGAGATGTTCACGATATTGGAAAAAACATTGTTGGTGTTGTTCTTTCCTGTAATAATTTCGAGGTTATAGATTTAGGAGTAATGGTGCCTCTTCAGAAGATTCTTGAGGTTGCTGAAAAGGAGCAGGTAGATGTGATTGGTTTGTCTGGCCTTATAACTCCTTCCCTTGATGAAATGGTTCATGTGGCGGAAGAAATGAAAAGAAGAGGGATGAAAATACCTCTTATGATTGGAGGAGCTACAACCTCAAAGCGTCATACTGCTGTAAAAATTGCTCCGGTTTATGATAATGGTGTGGTTCATGTTCTGGATGCTTCTCGTTCAGTGCCTGTGGCGGCATCTCTTTGCTCGGAAAGTGAAAGGTCTGTCCTTTTGTCAAAGACAAATGGTGAGTATGAAATAATCCGTGAAGATAATGCTTCTCGAGTTAGCACTAAAACTCAAATGTCACTTTCTGATGCAAGAAAGCGGAGTTATTCAATCGACTGGTCTTCATATATTCCTCCTGTTCCAAAGAATCCTGGTGTGCATGTTTTTGAGTCGATTCCCCTAGAGGTTCTAGAGCCTTTCATTGACTGGTCTCCTTTCTTTTATTCATGGGAGCTAAAGGGTAAATATCCCGAAATTTTCTCGTCTCCAACTTATGGCGCCCAGGCAAAAGAGCTTTTCAGTGATGCAATCAAGTATCTCGATCTTCTTAAGAAGGAGGGTGTACTTAAGGCAAGAGGTATTGTTGGGATATTTGAAGCGGGTCAAGTTCCTGGTGAGGATGATATCATGGTTTGTGATGGTCAGGGTAATTGGAAGCGATTTCACTTTTTGAGGCAGCAAGTGGAAAGAAAGGAGGGGGGAGTTCAGTACTGTCTTTCTGATTTTATTTTGCCGAATATTTCACAGTTTGAAAGTGATAAAAAGGATTATGTTGGATTTTTTGCCTGTACAGCCGGAATAGGGCTTGAAGAAATTGCTCTTAGGTATGAATCAGATAACAATATGTATGGGAGTATTATGTGCAAGGCTCTTGCTGATCGTATGGCTGAAGCTGCAGCTGAATATCTTCACTTTGAAGTGCGAAAGAATTTATGGGCTTATAGCCCTGACGAAAATCTGGGATGTGATGATTTGATTCGTGAGAAATATCAGGGAATTAGGCCAGCTCCAGGTTATTCAGCTTGTCCTGATCATTCTGAAAAGAAACGTATCTGGGATTTTTTAAAGGTTGAAGAGAGAGTTGGTATAAAACTTACTGAAAGTTGCGCCATGTATCCTGCTTCTTCTGTAAGTGGATATTATTTTTCTCACCCTGAAAGTACATATTTTAATGTAGGTCGTATTGGAAAAGATCAGGTGGAAGATTATGCGAGAAGAAGAGGGGAGAGCGTAAAAGAAGTAGAGCGCTGGCTGTCTCCTTATTTGAATTATTGATTTATTGTCCTTTCTTCTCCTCAAAGCCTGTTTCTACTTTAGCACAAGTGGTCAAGTGTTGAGAGTTTGAAAAGAACCAGATCAACGGATACAGCTAAGAACCCGAAGCGAAGTGAGAAGTATGCGAGACCTAAGTCTTTGTATGGAGCGAAAGCAGGCTTTTCCTGATTATTATTTTCATATTCTTGAAGAGTTCAGGAAGGCATCTCTTCGCTACCTGAGAGGAAACAAAACAGTAACATTTCCAGAGGGAACCTGTGCTACGCCTTGTGCTCTGTTGACACCTGGATAACAGAAAGAATCTCAATAACAGTTATATTTAAAGTTTTTTCCTATATATTGGCGGAAAATCAATATCCACTGGAAAGTCTGGAAAAAATTGATTGACGTTTTGCTTATTGATTCGTGAGCCCTCAACATATTTCCAAGCATTCGAACTCAGCTCTCTGATTCCCAACTGAAAATTTAAACTTTCAATTTTTTGTCCGTTCATTGAAATAACGGTTAAAGTAGGAACAAATACAAATTCATTAAGACTGCTTTTAAAAAACTGAGGTGATGAGGGAAATTCTAAGGATTCTACTTTCATTCCAGCTCCTGAAAATTTAGCCAATGCTTCCGAGGTTAATTTTTGTGCAACCTCGTATCCACCCATCATTTCAATTATTTTTTTATGCGTATAAAAGAGAGTTGTTTCTACATCGTTATCGTAAACGGAACTGGATACTTTTTTTACATCTTCTTGTATTTTTTTTATCTTATCGGCCTCATCGGCACTTACATTGGTTAAAAGAAAAAATACCCAAGTCGCAAGTATAAATAAAGCTATATTTCTCGACATATCATTACCCCTTAATATTTTAATATAACGTTAAGTGCATATTTCATAGGCATATTTTATAGCCTCAGAGCCAGGTGTAAATTTCCATTTTAAAACACTTAAAGTAAATTAATCTGTTTTTATTGCTACTTGGTATCGTTTTAACTATTTTCTCAAAGTTCTTGTTTGCCGTCTATATACATGCCTTGAGTTGCTATGCTGAATAAGGAGTGAAGTTATTTAAAAGAGGGTGGTGCCAATCTGAAAATCCACAGTCGGACTCAATCCAAACGATTTGTTATCTTTTAAAAAGTACTTTGAATTTGCTATCATTTTATAGTACTCTCAGCGAATGGATAAACAAAACTGGAATCAGATAGAAAAAGACTTTGATAATCAGTGGGTTGAGCTCGTGGATTATGAGTGGCAAGAAGGGAAGCCATTCCCTAATTCTGGCAAAGTGAGAGTACATGCCTCAGATCGCCAAGAGTTTTATAAGCTTGCTAAGGTTAATCCCCCAAAAGACTCTGCAATACTTTTTGTTGGCAAGCCAAATATTCCAGCAAATACATTTCTTTGCTCCAGCATAATGCAATTAAAAAATGCTAGTAATTGAGTTTGATCCACTCCAAACTATTCCACTAGTAGATGCTCTACTTGAGGGGCCAAATGGTAGAAGACGAGTAAAATTGGTTTTAGATACTGGCTGTGCGGTTACTCAAATTGATACTGGCCTAATGGAAACGATGGGATATTCCATCTCTGATAGTTCAAATGTAATTAGCATACATGGTCCAGCAGGCGATGAGCAGGAAGGTTACTTAGTTTCAGCTCGATCCCTCACAATTTTTGGTAAATCATTTGAGAATATCGCGGTTGGAGTTTATGACTTCGATAATTTTTCCAAATACGGAATAGATGGACTTCTAGGCTGGGATATCATTCGACAATTCCACATTGAGATGAACGGACCCGACGGCTTATTGAAAATTTTCTGGTAGGCAGTCGACAACAAAGATAACGCTTTAGTTTTGCGGGTTGTGTACAACGCCGCAAAAATGATTTGTTAACTGAATTCCTGCATGTCTTTCCATTTTTTAACACCATCACCAAATGCCTTTGGAGACACTGAGCCAGTTAATTCATTAACCAAACAAAATTCAAGATAACTTACGATAGCATTGATATGCTCTGAATTAAACCCAAATTTTTTAACAATACAAGAAGGATCGGATAGGCGAAAAGTGTTAGGTCTGTCATGCTCAAAAAAATAATTAGTTGCTTCATTCAAAAAATCACAAGATTCAAAACATTCAATGATCGCATGTGTCATTACTGCTGGGAGGTAGTAGCGAAAGGACTTGGGATGACGGGACAGGATGATAAGTGCCATTGAGAAGTAGCATTTCTGTATATCTTCCTTAGTGAGATCCCACCAATTCTCGTCAATATCTTTCTGTCTCGCACTGATTTGTTCTTCGTTAGAAGCCTCTTCTAATATAGCAATAGCTTGATGTAGGGAAATTGAATCTCCACGACACTCTGAATGAAAAGCGCTACGTATATGATTAATTAGCTCATTTCTTTGTTTATCTAGATTATTTCTCATTATCAGTTAACGATTCAGTTTTTCACGTCGGCTTGCAGACTGTGAAAAAATGATTTGTTATGCAGCTTTTTTTAGACTTTCAAATATGAATTCAGGTGCAAAATCAGCATCATTTTCCCATGACAGAACTTTTAGTTCGGGATGAATTGTGAATTGTTTAAATATTTCCACGTTTTTTTAAAGGTTCAAAAATTTCCCCGTAAAGTTCATCTTCTAGGTTTACAATTCCTTGTGTACCGTCTGAAAAAACTTAGTCCATATTTGGAAATCTCTGACATGTCTGGCTTCAATTAATTCATAGTACATAGCTAATCCAGTGGTTTTATCTTTATTAAAGGTTTTTTTTGCTTAGCAAGTTCCCAATTTTCAAGAATATCTTTTTCATTAATATCTAACCATTCTAGCACAATTTTCTGTGTTCTGCTGGATAAATTTATTTCAATTTTTCGGCTAGTTATTTCGATCAAGCCCATTTGGTCACCGTATATCGCATGAAAATGCGGCGGATCGTGATCTTTATAAAACATCGCGATTATTATTCCAAAAAATCTACATATCTCAGGCTTGCTTAGGTTTTCTTTATATAATCTAGCTTAATATTCCCAGAGCCTGAAAAACATTCATCATTAATATTTGGCGCATGGGTAAATCCTTAGAACTATTTATATCGATATTCATAGTAAAGAACCATACATCGCCTGAAATTTCCATATATCCAATGTACCACCCAATATCTTTAGACCAGCCTGTTTTCGCTCGTAATTTAAAGCTTGGTAGCTGTTCTATCATCATAATTTGCTTTAGGATTTCATATGATAGTGGTTCAAATGGTAGTTGTTGAGAATAAACTTTTTTAAGAAATTCTAATTGCTCATTGGCGCAAATCTTGAGTGAATCATCAAGCCAAAAAGTTGTTTCTTCAAACGGTTCATTGAGATGACCATATGAAAAGCTCTTAAGGTATTTTTTATATTTATTTTTACCTATCCGACTAGCAAGTTCCTGATAAAACCAAACAAAAGAAAATTTAAATGCTGTTTCTAATGTTTGATCGTTATTCCAATTTGGATATCCGTAAATATGACCATTCCATTTAATGACATCATTTTTTCCAGAAATAACTTTTTCTTCAAGAGCAATTAGAGAATTAAGTATCTTGAAAGTAGATGCTGGTGTGAATCCCTGGTTTTCTCTAACTTTATTGTGGGCTAAATTTTTTTGACTTTTCAGTGAAGAAATTAGAAAAGTTCCCTTTATGCCTTGTTCATCGAATATTTTAGTAATTAAATTATCTTCTTCCATTGATATTTTACAGGCAAAGATTTCATAATGAAATTTGTTCGCGCATTAGATGTCATCGGTTGGCGGTAGAGGCACGGTACGCGCTCGGTTGACCACAATTGATATCCTCTTTAATACATCACTTTTTTACTATCTTACCATCTATTATTTTTAAAACTTCCGCTGGAATGTCGTAAACACCTAACTCATTTTTATTATTTGTTCCAAGAATAGGCTTGCTTTGAATATCGACACCTAATTCTTTCATCATTATATAGGCGGAATCAAAACCTAGTGCAGGGTAAAATAACGAAGTCGGTATCTTTCCTGTGGCAGTTTTATAGTCTTCAATAAATTTCTGAACGATTGGGTTTATCTCGTCTAAAAAGACATTCCCGCACACGGCATTGTCTGATGAGGTCTTTGCTACATCGATAGTATCCGCAACGCACATTGTGTCATTACCATAAACCGGAACTACTTTATTAAAAGTCCTAAGTTTTTTTAAAAATGTCCCAGCTTGATATGCTGAAGAATAAAAAATTACGTCTGGTTTTTGTCTTAATGTCTTTGTTAAAACTGACTGCATATCAGCAGTGTTAACTGGAATTAATTCGTGTGAAATAATTTCGCCATCATGCATTTTAATATAATTCTCGAATGCTTCGGCAATTAGAATGGCATACTCTTCGTCCTCACTAATGACGGAAACTTTCCTATGCTTATCTTTAATAAGATCCTCGGCTAAAAGCTCTGCCATTTTTACAGGATTAAATCCAAATGAATATAATGGATCAGGTAATTCCATGACATATGGTCCGGCATCTAAAACAAACATAACAGGCACTTTCATTCGTTGAGCGATCGGCGAAATTGATTTTATCGATGCGGAACAAGCAGGCCCTATTATTAATGAAACTTTTGAGATTTTAGTTAACTTAGTAAAAGCACTTACGGCAGATTTTGCTAAACATTGATCATCTTCAAATAATATTTCAGGAACTTTATGGCCTTCGGCTTTTAATTTATCAAGACCTACAAGAAAGCCTTGTTTAAAGTCCTGCCCAAAATACCCGAAGTCACCTGTCAAAGGCAGAATCACTCCAACTTTTTGATCTGCCCACGCAAAAGTTGTAACAAGTAGTGATAAAAGAAATAATAAATTTTTCATAAAGCCTCTATAAGTATAACGTCTGAATCATCTGTTTTGGTCTAAATGATATCACGAATGTGCACTGCTGGTCACGGCCCAAATCTGGTGCATTCGTTTGTTATGCCAGCTTGTGGCGTTTAGTCATTCGCCATCTAAAGACAATAATGGAAAAAAAGCAGAAGCGGTAGACCTAAAACCATATTGTAGGGATAGATAGCGTTTAAGTATTGCACGTACGTCAGCACTGTAAAAATATGATTTGTTATCCATTCCACCATTCACAGTGTTTAGTTGTAATTTCAAAAATATTTACTATCCCCGAAGCCCCTGACGAAACACTTAGGCCAAATCGATCTTTAGCTTGTTCATCGGTGGCTCCTCGAATATGGGTATGGGAACCTTTCAATTCAATACCCTCAACAGTTCCAGTGATTTTTCGTGTAAACGTTCTGCCAATTAAAGAATTGCACTGTAAGCAATACACCTGATAGGCTAAAGATGCTTGTTCTGCCGGCACATTAGAATTAGCAGGCGGATTCTTAGCAACTCCTGTAAGTGTTGCTTTATGGCAATCTTTTATGGGTGGCGTGAGTCCAGATTCAATCTCAAACTTGGCAAGAGCGCTATTACCATACAGTGCCATAATCTCATTAATGAGTTTTACATTTCTACTTATCTGGCTTGAATGAGTTCGGTCTTCAAGGTTAATAACACCACAAGAAGAAAAAACCAATAACAATAAAATACTGTTACAAATATGTACGACTCTCAATGATTTCATTGAACTTCCTAAGTGGATAACGTTAAAGCGCACTGGGTAAAGCTCCAATGAAGCGGATTGTTATACATTAATAGCAGACAATATAGTAGTTAAGCGTTTTTTTATTTTTTCACTGATTTCTAGCTTTAAAAAATCTTTAATTGGTTCTACCAATACTCTTTTTGCTGATTCTTTAAATTTATCTTCAGATTCTATTCTGTAATTAATCAATTTACAAAACAATTCTAGATCGCTCTCGTAATCGTTTTCTACATTTCTAGATTTTAAATAGTTTATCGCTGCTATTATATAATACTCAAAGCCTTTGCATCCCATCCACATCAAATCTTCTTGATATTTTAGAAAGTTTTCTTTAAATAAACTTTCAGCCTCAATCAAATCCTTTCCAAAAAAGTTTTCTACCGCAGATTTTTCATCCGGCGAGTCGTGCACATTAATGTCTTTTTTAGAGGGAATAGAACTCATCATAAAATGTATAACGACTAGGTTTTTTCCGTGGCTTGTCGTCTGGCAAAAAACGCATTGATATCTTCGATATTATTATTTTTGAAGCATACTACTAAGAAATATTATTGAATATATATTATTTAAAATTGGCCCAACATTCTTGCTTCGTATTAAAAAAGCTTGGGCACTGCCCAAGCTCGGGTAAAGAACCTCTTGCTCATTTTAGAAGCAATCTTAAGAAAAAAGCTTTGCCGAGATTTCAAGGAATGGCACAATTTCAGCAAGACTGCCAAATACTATTTGAGTTTCAGCGTCACTTTCGCCGGCTCGGTAATTTCGGAGTAGCGTGCCGTCTTGAGAGCTAACATTAACCCCAGGTGCATGATTTTTAAAATCTTCTCGCGGGGGGAAGTAAGCCATTTTCCCTTCAAAACGTCCGCCGTCGCATTCTTTTAAATACACAGTAATTCCATTTGCCAAAGGAATACTAAAAAATCCGTTCCAGTGTCCATCGGCTGCGAGTTTTACTCGCTCCGAAACCAAATTCTTCAAACTTCTCATATTATGCTCTTTTCTGAGTCTGAGTAAGAACCACAAAAAACCAAAATTCTACTTATATTATGAAATGCGATTTTAGAAGATGACTTATAATGAGGTTTATAAAAGTAAGGTATCGGTTAAAATTTGCCGGCGCGATTAGCGCTCTGCAAAATTGTTTTGATATCCTATTTTAAACGTAACCTCGGCCATCACAGCTGTCGCACTTGTCATATCCATCGGAGTCTTGAAAGCCTCCATTACCATTGCAATTTAGACAACGTGTCGTCTGGCTATCATCGACATGGCCAGAGCCACCACAATTCTCACAACGATCCCATCCGTCCGAGTCCATCCATCCTCCTGAACCACCACAGCTTGGACATAGTGCCATGATATACTAACCTTTCTAACTAAGAGCTACCTTAAGAAAAACATACTCAGAGCTTATATCATTAGCTTTTTAATAGTCAATTTTTTGAAAGAATATCGTAATAAATTTGGCGGCGCGATTAGCGCTCGGCAAAATTGATTTGTGTACGCCCTGCATGGGCGTGAGGTAATTGGGTGAAAGTCCCATGTAGGAGAATTGCCTTTAGCCTAATGAAATATATAGGTTAGAGAAAACTACTAGTCAATGCCAAATGCGTCACCGTGAGGTGGGGTGTGAAGGAAGGCTAAGGCAAAAGTACGAGGTTAGGGACACGAAGGTCATAGAAGGCCAGAGAGCGGGATGAGCGGGCACAACATCGCGAAATCCTAAGATTCGGCTCAGAGGGTAAATGACCAGCTTGCGTACTGACAGTTCACGTTCTTATCGGGGGAGGTCTTGGGTGTTGCAGCAGAAAAGATTTTTTTCCTGCAGCTGAGGGAAGCAGTAATGTTTCTCTGACCGCACTCAAGAAGTCAGCAGAGGTCGTAGTAGCCAAACGCCGAGGGTAATGCTTCGGACAAGACGAAGAACCGAACTTGATAAACAGGAGATGACCTAAATAACTCTATCTCACTTTTCCGATAGGAACTTAGCGTGGCGATAGGCGTTAGAATTAGCAATCTACTTCTGAAAGATTCTTTGGCTCGCTTGCGAAACCAACTATCTTTTAAAGATTTATCAGGAACCGCCCAGTGCGGAGCCGCATGCTGGGTGGTGTGGGGATTGAGAACTGTGATCAACTATCACGGTTCTCGATTACCCGATTAACTGGCTTGCCCGATGAAGGCATTCAGTAATTCCCGTACTTTATCTTTTCCTGTCTGGGTAGTCCAATCAATATTTGTGCATTCGATTCTAAAAGTATTCATTCTGGAATCAGATAGCGGGAAGGTAAGAAAATCATCCCACTCGTATGCTCCGCCTTTATTTTGTAGGAAGGACTCAACAGTTTCAATAAGTTGCTCACGAGTCATTATTTTGGGATTTTTACGCGTACGTCTATGTGCCAGGACGAAGAATATGAAAACGAAAATAATTGCAATTAGAATGTACAAATTTTACAGGTATTGAGAGAAATTTTCGTTAGGCCAGTTAACGGGAAAATTTGCCGGCGCGATTAGCGCTCGGCAAAATTGTTTTGTTATATAAACCATGAGCATCAATATTTAGTTCAAAACATAAAAATACATGGTCAAAGGAGAACAAACCTCTGCACAAGGATTAAGAAAATATGCAGTTACCCTTCGACCAATACCCCAATGTTCAGGTGGAAGAAAAGTAAGCTTAGCAAATAAATCATTTTCGAAGAATTCCACGGATTCGGAATATGCAGAGACCTGAGATTGTATGAAGGAGGTTATTTCCTTGACCTCAATTCCTCCATTAACCACAGAATTTACTAAATTTCCCAACTTAGTACGATCAACATCAAACACAATACCATATTGAGATTTCATGATTTGGCTTACATCCTTAAGTCTGAACTCGGAAACCTTTAAAAAACCAACTCTAGCAATGTTATACTGCCAGAACTATATAA
>DAOLCO010000034.1:0-37094 GCA_035327825.1 Oligoflexia bacterium
CCTCCACCACCGCCTCCACCACCACCACCACCTCCTCCTCCGCCGCCACCACCACCACCACCTCCTCCTCCGCCACCACCTCCGCCGCCACCACCACCGCCGCCTCCGACGCCCACTCCATCAGGCTGCGTGCCGTCAATTCCATGCCCACCAAACCTAGGAGATTGTCCTCCTGGAGAAATGGCTTGTATATGTGGTCCTATGGGTATGTGTTTTAATGGCTGCGAAGATGTGCCCCAGACGAACTGCGTGTTTCAGCATAGACCACCTCTCTTGGGCCAGTGATTTAATTAATGTACTAATTGGGAAGCTGATTTAGTTTAGAGGTTCAGTCTGTCTGATTCCAAGTTCATTTAGTGAGTGATCTTCCATTTCTCTGTAGAGTTCAAATTCACAGAGTACTTTTTCTCCAAGAGCCTCTTCAAAATCATCTTTAGAAGATTTCAGGAAATTATCTTCTCGGGTTTTATCTGATGCGTTAGATGAAAATATTCCAGCTGCGCTTATCGGAAGAAAATCTTCGTAAGTAATTGGAAGAAAATCAACCAGGCCCTCATTAATGCAGGTATCAAGAGGTTTGCCTGATATGTCATGTTTGGAAAATTTAGCAGTTTTGAAATAATTAAAATAAGCAAGTCTGTTTTTTCTCAAATCCTCAGGTGATGACGGAAATTTTTTAAAAACGGAACTTAGAACTTCCATGTATTCTCTTGCATTTGATCCGTCTGCGGAAGGTATTATTATTGATCTTACCTCTTCCAGAAGATAGTCATAAAGTTCTCTTCCTTTTGGTGTAAGGGCAGCTCCTCTTTGTTCGATTTCCCCAAATCTTGCAGTATGAAAGCCCTCTTCTCCATTGAAAAACACTGGCTCAGTCAGGGCCTTGAAGGATGTTTGGCGAAGAAGTACCGGGCAACCAGGTGGAGGACCTTCAATAACATTTTTTGGGGACATCCCCCTGCTTGGCATTTGGTTGTGTACTGAATCAATATCAAGAGTTCTTGGAGTAAGATGGTTTATGTGCGGCCCTTTAAAACATACAATATCAGCGGCTCTTGGGTCTGCTTTTTTAAGAGATTCATAAAAACCTTTATCTGTAGCTGCGTCTCTATGCCATTTAAAGGTAAAAGTGGCTTCACTTATGAATTCGCTAGCAAGGTTTTCTTTAAGTCCACCTTCGTTTTCTGCAATATTTAGTAATTCGATTAACCTTTTTGTAAAAATATTTCTGGTGTTAAGTATTTCTTCTGATTTTTTTCTAAGAAAGTTGTCGCTAATCAGCTCAGTTCTGAGAAGTGAAGTAAAGACTCGGAAAGGAGAAATTGATAAGCTTTTACTGTCTATTGATCTGAATGCAGTTGAGTGAACCGGAACATTGGCGCTTGTGAGATCATAGTAGGAAACTGGCTTCATCCCCATTACTGCAAAAATTCTACGTATTATTTTTAATTCTGATCGAGTACCAAGTCTTATAGCCCCGTGCCTTTCTTCGCTTATTCTTGAAAGGTTGTCAGTTTCTTCCAGTTTTCTTTTTAACTCAGGGTTCTGGCTTAAGACCTTGTTGTTAATTTCTAATACCAGATCAATCAGTGTACCATATGCAGGAACCTCTTCTCTGTACATTTTAGACATGGCGAGAGAAAATCTTGAGCGAATTTCATCAGGAGAAATGAGATCAGTTTTCATAAAGAATTTTTAAAATTGGGTGTGACGTTTGTAACTTAATCTCATATTTACAGTTAAATTATTCCAATCCCCGAATGATCAAGTCCTGTCGACTCCTCAAGACCGGAAATAACATTGATGTTCTGAATGGCCTGACCACTCATTCCTTTCACAAGGTTATCAATGGCCACTATAACTGAGACTTGACGACCTCTAATGCGCCAATAGATATCACAAAAATTACTTCCGGCTACATGTTTTATTTGGGGTGGTTCATTCCTGAGTCTTATGAACTTCTCATTTTTAAATGTGTTTATAAATAGATCATCAAGATAACTTTCGCTTATATCTTCTCTCAGGTGAACATAGCAACTGACCAGCATTCCACGACTAAGAGGGATGACGTGAGGGGTGAAAAACAGGGGAAGGTCGGATGGTAGAGATAGATTTTCAGATATTTCAGGTTCGTGGCGGTGATCCATTACCTTGTAGGGAAAAGAATTTCCATTTAGTTCGGGGTGATGAAATACACTGCTTGGCGATCTTCCGGCCCCCGAGGATCCGGACTTTCCATCAATTGCAATACTTATTGCGTTTAGATTTTTTGTAATTGGATATAGCGCGAGGATAGAAGCCGTTGCATAGCATCCAGGATTTGCAATGTGACGAGCGACTTTGATTTTTTCTCTATTAATTTCTGGAAGTCCATAAGTAAAAAAAGAAAAACAGTTAGCATAAATTTCTTTTGACATTTGACCGTACCACTTTTCACGGGGGGTACTTTGATTAAGTCTGAAATTGCCACTAAGGTCTATTATGTGAACTTTGCTTTCCAATAAAAATTCACTATACTCTTCGACAAAGCGTGCGCTTTCTTTGTGGGGAAGGGCAAGAAGTATAAAATTTCTTTGGGATGATGGATTAGTTTTTTTTAAATCAAAGCTTGAGGTGCAGATAGTGGAGCTAAATTTGTCTTCCTTGCAGGTAGTAAGTCCGGAAAGTTCAGGGTGTAATTCAGTTATTCTTTTTCCAGAGGAGCTTTTTGATACAATTTCTATAACTTCAATTTCTGGATGAAACTGTGATAGCCTGAGGAACTCTTTTGCGCCAAAGCCAGTTGCCCCAATAAGAGTTACCGAAATTATATTGTTAACCATATTGCCATCTTAAGTTTGTAGTTATGCAGATTTAACCCTGCCAAAGGGCTAAATCAAGTTCCATTTGATATTTTATTGTATGCTGCGATATGTTCTTTTGGTAAAAATGCATCTTTCTAGTGAGGGTATGTGCGACATATAAAAGATCGTGAAGAGCAGGCAGCTATAACTGCTATTGTTGTAATGGGAGTAAGTGGCTCTGGAAAATCTACTATTGGAGAAAAACTTGCAGTAAGACTTGGGTGGCGGTTTTTTGATGGTGATGATTTTCACCCCGAGGAGAACAAGGTTAAGCAGTCTAAGGGAATTCCATTAAATGATGATGATCGTTTGCCCTGGTTAAAAAACCTCTCTCGTCTTGTAGCCTCTTCTGAAAATGAAGGTTCCCTTATTCTTGCCTGTTCTGCACTAAGGCGCTTTTATAGAGAAATAATTGTTGGCAGTTTGCCGTCCGTCATGTTTGTGTACCTTCAAGGAACACAGGAGCTTATCGGTGAAAGACTAGCCGAACGAAAGGGGCATTTTATGAATCCAGCCTTACTTCCTGCTCAATTTGCTACACTTGAGGAGCCATCAGAGGAAGAGGCTGTTCATATTGATATTTCTCCAAGCCCCGATGAAATTGTTGAAAGCATAGTTATAAATATGAAAGCAGGAGTATCGGTTGAGATTTCCTAAGATTTATTGCTTTAAACTGCACTTTATTTTTTGTTCATTACATGCGGTTATAACGTCTTTCGTTTTTTCATTTTTGACCCTGTTAATTCTAACAGAATCATCAGCAGAGGGCCCTCAAATCGAATCTCCTGACAAAATAATTCTTCCTGGCCTACTCCGTGAAGAGCTTTTTAATTCTCCTCTTGGCGTTACCAAATTGAGATGGGTTCGCTCGGTAGAAGATTCGCTTGGGAAAAATCCACTTCGTGCTACCGTGGAGGCCTCTCGTGCATCAAGCAGGGCCCTTCGTCTTTCTTCGGTTCCAACTGTTCTTCAAAACTGGACACCTGAATGGAATATAGTTTTTATGGATGAGGTGCCAAAAGAAGCGGGACTACCCTCCACATTGGTGGACCAGTGTCATCCAGGTTGGATGATTCCCCCGGCAAGTATATATATCGTTGCATCCCGACTGAGTAATGCATGCTCTTCGATAAGGCTTAACCAAAGCGATATAGAATCAAGACTTTCTCAGGTTGTAGTGCATGAGATTGCTCATGCCATTGAGCATAAAATGTTAGGTGCGCTTCAGGGATTTGATCGGGCGCGAGCTGAAGGCTTTGCATCATGGTTTGAGCTTCTTGCAGCTAGAGGTAGCCCACTTCTTGATGAATTAACCCTTCGAACTGAAAAGATTAATGCTGCAAAAGCCCACTTTAATAAATATCCGGTGAGATTTGTTTTTGATGGATCAATGCCCGCTTATTCAAGAATGGCCATGTATTTTTTATGGATTGAAAAGCGATATGGACTTTCTGAAATTTTTAGAGTGTATTCTGATATTAAAGATAATCCGAAATTGTTATTTACAGAGACAGTCTCTCGTCGATATTTCTCTGGCAATGAAGAGAGGCTCCAAAATGAAGTGCTTAAGTATATCGAGTCTGGTGTGTCCAGTGGTTCTTGATTATTTAAGTTAGTTGACCCTAGTTTCTCCAATAATCACTAAAACTTGGCGTTTCTGAGTCAGGTTCCTGCTTGGCTTGTTCTATCTGGGCTATCATTGGAAAAGGCACTGCAGAACCCATTATCAGACATTTTCCTGGCCCAAGTGATGGAATCATTGCCAGCATTCCAGGATCAAGATTGCCGGAAGCGGATTCAAGAATAGACAAATCGCTCTGGTTAGTTACCCGATGGATAATATAGGTGCTTAGCTGACTGAGAATACTTTCCGGGATGTCCTTTGGGCGTTGGGTGGCAAGGCAAAGTGCGCTACCATATTTTCTGCCTTCTTTTGCGATTAATGAAATTGCATCGATATTTGGAAGACTTGGATCATTTTCGAGATTACTGTTTAAAAATTGGTGAGCCTCGTCCATCATAATTACAACAGGGCTTTTTTTGAATCTTCCTTGCCTTGCAAGGAGTAGTATTTGTCTTCCAATGGCGTTACTTACAATCTCTCTTGCGTTATAAAGAAAGGGGAGGGTCTCAAGTGAAACACGAAGCACTCGAAGACTTGGGTTGTCTATAAATTCTTCTATTTCATCAAGTAGAGATGGAAGTTTACCAGGATTAAATATACAGGAAATTTCGTCAGCAGAAATAATATCGCTAACTCGAACTACAAGCGGAGTGCAGTGAGCTACTTCAATGGGATTTATTGCCCCCCAGAAAAGAGGCTCTACAGCACTTCTATTCGGTTTTACGCATTCGTTTTCAATCTGCTGCGGAAGTTTTGATATGTCAAAAATTGCAAGTGGATTATCGACGGCTCGAATATGACGCGCATATTCCGCTTCAAAGAATCTTTTTTCTTTGTCGGCCTTCATAATATTCCCCTCAACGGCAAGTCCAGGAGAGAGAATTGCAAGTTTGAGGCTTTTCATTGCTGCTCTTAGTTTCGGAGCCTGACTTTGTCCGGTGGGTTTGAATATGGCAGTCAGGTCTGATTCTGTAAGATGGTAGTAGGGTACAACAACCTGTTTGGATTGAGTGCCCGCTTTTTCAAGCTCTCCAAGATGAACATGCTTTGCATACTTGCTTTTTATGGAACCATATTCACCTGAAGGGTCAAGCAGAATAAGTTTTGATTTTAACTTTAAACATTCCTCAACAAGTTTTGCGACAGTATTGCTTTTACCTGATCCGGTAGCACCTACTACTCCTAAGTGTTTTGCAAAGAGCATATCTGGAGTTACGGATAGGCTTACCCCGTCACGAGTATTTAAAGAGCCAAGGTTAATAAGTTGTCCCTTGTCCTTACCCGCGGGTTCAAAAAGTGCCTGAACAAGGCCCTCTGATGCGAGAAAAACGTGAGCTCCAATTGAGGGAAGCCTGGAAACGCCTGGTATTAACTCGCAATTATCAAGGTCTATTGAAGCCAAAAGTTCAATTCGACCGTGTCTTTCCGCTTCTGCGCGAGCACTTGCTGAAAGTTCCACTATTTGTGCAAGTATGGCGTACGTCAGATACTGTACCAGACAGTATGCTCCAATTTCAATGTTACCCGTTTCGTCGGTCAGAGTTTTGGTTTCCAGACTGAATCTGGGAGTTGAATCAATGATTTCAAATATTTTTCCAATATAGCGAGTTGTCAGTGAGTTTGATGTCTCGCTCGCAGGCTTCTGAGTTGAGTGCTCTGCCGAGCTCTTGCCTGCTCCATTATTTGATGAATGCTCGTGGTCCATGAGAAAGATCCTTGTGGCCTGTATTTCAAGGATCTTATCGAACTAACTAAGTAAATTCTTAAATTAAATTAACGTTCTCCGGCTATAACAGTGAACAGTATTATTTACAGGGACTTAGGTATTAATCTTTTTGTTAATTTCGCTTGCAGAGTGAGGTCTCTCCTCTCTTAACTGGCTAACTACGCCAGGATCTGCAAGTGTGGATATATCTCCAAGATCTCCATCAAAGCCCTCTGCAATTTTTCGCAATATTCTTCTCATGATCTTTCCCGATCGGGTTTTTGGAAGGTTTGATGTAAAATGAATATAGTCCGGGCTTGCTATGGGACTTATTTCTGTTCTCACGTGTGAAATAAGATTTTTCGCTAGCTCTATAGTTGGATCGGTTCCTACCTTTAGGGAAACATAACAGTAAATACCTTGCCCCTTAACTTCGTGAGGAATGCCAACCACGGCGGCTTCTGATACGCAATTATAGCTTACAAGGGCGCTTTCGATTTCGGCTGTTGCCAGACGATGTGCTGAAACATTTATTACGTCATCCATTCTGCCAAGAAGCCAGTAATAACCGTCTTCATCTTTTCTTGCGCCATCTGACGAGAAATAGTTTTCAGGAAATGCTGAAAAGTAAACATTGTTAATGAGTTCATTTGTTCTATCCCCGTAAACTCCTCGAAGCATTCCAGGCCATGGGAAATTTATTACAAGGGAACCTCCCTCATTAACAGCGGCTTCACTTCCATCAGGAGCAAGTACCTTAGGTTGTATCCCAAAAAATGGTTTGCCAGCGGCGCCCGGTTTCATGCTGTGAACGCCGGGAAGTGTGCTTATCATAATACCGCCAGTTTCGGTCTGCCACCATGTATCAATTACGGGGCATTTTTCCTTGCCAATTACCGAATAGTACCACATCCAGGCTTCGGGGTTTATGGGTTCTCCTACGCTTCCAAGCAGGCGAAGACTGGACAGATCATGAGCCTGGGGGTGCTCTTCGCCAAGACGCATAAGGGCTCTAATTGCAGTAGGTGCGGTATAGAATATGGAGACCTTAAATTTTTCAATGATTTCCCAGAAACGACGAGGTGTTGGGTAGGTTGGTACTCCCTCAAACATGACACAGCTTGCTCCGTTTGATAGTGGGCCATATACAAGATAAGAGTGTCCTGTGATCCAGCCAACGTCTGCTGTGCACCAGAATATGTCTGAATCTTTAAGATCAAAGAAATATTTTGCGGTAAGATTAGTATAAAGAAGATATCCTGCAGTGGTGTGAAGTACTCCCTTGGGTTTTCCGGTGCTTCCACTTGTGTAGAGAATAAATAATGGATCTTCTGAGTCCATTTGTGCAGGCTCAAAATCAGTATCAGAATTTTTCGCCATTTCGTGCCATAAGTGATCTCTATCAGGTACGAGCCTGATATTGGTATTTGCCCTGTTAAAAACAAGAACATTTTTCACTGAAGAACATTCTTCTAGTGCTTTGTCTACATTTACTTTCAGAGGAATAGTTTTACCTGCATGAAATCCTGCATCGGCGGTGATGACGAGTTTTGATGAGCAATCCTGAATTCGACTTGCGAGGGCTTCGGCGCTAAAGGCTGAAAAAACAACCGAGTGGATTGCCCCAATTCTTGCACATGCAAGAAGTGATATTGGCATTTCAGGAATCATCGGAAGATATATTGTTACAGTATCCCCTTTTTTTATGCCTAGACTTGATAAGATGTTTGAAAGTTTGCAAACTTCGTCATGCAATTCGTTGTAGGTGAGAGTTCTGCTTTCCTCTTCTTTTTCGCCTTGCCAGATTATGGCATTTTTTTCTCCTTTCCCTTCGGCTATGTGGCGATCTATGCACTGAACACTTGCATTAAGACGACCACCTTTAAAAAAACTTGTATATGCACCTTCTCGTGTGCCAATAGACTTCCAGTCATAGTCTAAAACTGAGTCTGGCTTCTTGAACCAGATCAGGTTTTCATTCGCCTGATTTTTCCAAAATTCAACGGGATTCTCGATGGAGGACTGGTAGAGTTTTTCGTATTCGGCTTCAGATGAAATATGAGATTTTTCTAAAAAGGATCTTGGGGGTTCGATTACTCTTTTTTCCTGCATTAGGGTTTCTATTCTTTTTGAACTTGCTGTGTTATTCATGAGATACCTGTATGTTGAATGGCAATAATCGTTAGCGTACTTGTTGAAATGTTTTATTCTAGTGATGTTTCTGGTAAGTCTAGCAGGGAATTTAAAAAATATCAGCCAATAAAACTAAGTGCATTAACAGTATGTTACGACGGCAATAAGCTAAAAAATAATCTACAACAATGGTCAACATTCATTTAGCAAGTGGATCTCTTAACCAGACTCCTCTGGATTGGGTTGGTAATCTGGATCATGTCAATCGTGTAGTCCGTGAAGCCAGAATCCGGGGAGTTGATATTCTTTGCCTTCCTGAGCTTTGTCTTACTGGATATGGCTGCGAAGATATGTTTCTAGCCAGGTGGGTTATTGAAAAAGCGGAAGAGCTTCTTTTCCTAGTTATAGAAGAATCAAGGGATATTGTAGTCGTGTGTGGGCTACCGATATTCCATAATGGTTTCTGCTTTAATGCTGCCGCGGTTATTTCAAATCAAAAACTTGCTGGAATAGTTCCAAAGCAGTTTCTTGCAAATGATGGAATTCATTACGAGCCTCGATGGTTCAAGGCATTTGGTGGTGAAAATAGTTCTGTCTCTCTTTGTGGGGAAGTTGTCCCATTTGGTCAGGTTTTGTTTTCATTTAAGGGGGTGAAATTTGGTGTTGAAATTTGTGAAGATGCCTGGGTGAGTGCTCGTCCAGCTAGTAAATATCTAAAGGAAGGTGCGAGTATAATACTTAACCCAAGTGCAAGCCACTTTGAGTTTGGAAAGGCAAAGAGAAGGGAAGAGACGGCGACTTCCTTGGGAGAAATATCTTCAGAAATTGTATATGTATATTCAAACTTGCTTGGAAATGAAGCAGGTAGGGCTATTTATGATGGTTCAAGTTTTATATCAAAAGGTGAAAATGTTCTGGCGCGGGCTCCCAGATTTTCTTTTTCGGATTTTACTCTTCTTAGCATGATTTTTGAGTTTGAAAATAAGGCTCAAAATAGTTCGGATGCCATTTTACTCTCAGAGACTAGCTCTGATTCAATTACTTCACCTAAGCCGACTGGTGATTTGTCGTCATTGTTTGAAAAAAGTGCAAACATAAGGGAAGAGGAATTTACCAGGTCAGTAAGTCTTGGAATGTTTGATTATCTTAGAAAAACACGCAGTACTGGTTATGTAGTATCTTTAAGTGGTGGAGCCGATTCATCAGCCTGTGCCGTGCTTTCTTTCTTATCAATAGCTCTTGCGGTACGAGAGCTTGGTCAGAATGAGGTTCTCAAAAGAATAAATAAGGATTCAAATAATAGTCTTGATTTATCTAATTTGATTTTACTTGCATATCTCAAGACTAAGAATAATTCCTTAAGCACGCTTTCTTCTGCACGAGCGGTGGCCGAGGGAATTGGGGTTTCCTTGTCCGAGTTCGAAGTAGATGATCTGGTCAGTTTGTATTCAGATAAAATTTCAGGCAGCTTGTCCTGCGAGTTGTCATGGGATAATCATTCTGTTCCACTTCAGAATATTCAGGCTCGTGCCAGAGGGCCTTTGGTATGGTTTCTTGCCAACCTGAGAGGCGCACTTTTGCTCGCTACCTCCAACAGATCCGAGGCGGCGGTTGGTTATGCTACAATGGATGGTGATACATGTGGAGGGCTTAGTCCTGTTGCTGGGGTAGATAAGCTTTTTTTGATGAAATGGTTAAAGTGGCTGTCTGATTCCGGTAATCATGATTTTGGTGACTATTCTTTTCTTAAGTCTGTAACAAAACTTTCTCCAAGTGCAGAATTAAAACCTCCCGGTGATAATCAAACCGATGAAGGTGATCTTATGCCTTATGAAGTTCTTTCGGTAATTGATCGGGGTTTTGTTAGAGATAAGTTGAGCAGGGGGTCTTTGATTGAACTGGTTATGAGTGAAGTAAGAAACATCAGTCATGATGATGCTACCTGCTGGGTTGACAGGTTTTTATCTCTCTGGAGAATAAATCAGTGGAAGAGAGAACGCTATGCCCCGTCTTTTCATCTTGACCAGCATAGCCTTGATCCAAAAACCTGGTGCCGCTTTCCTATACTTTCCGGGACATTAGGTTGATACTTCCTTTTTTTGAATAGATTATGCCCTAATAAAAATTGGCCATGCTCATTGCATACTATTCTGGTTTACTGGATAATTAGCGATCGGGGATTTTTCTCATTTTTTTGTGTGTAGATGCGCGGAGACCTCTTTACGAAGAAAAACTTTCTGGTTTTCTTCGTGAAGAGAGAAGTATCTAGCGGTTTTAAAAGGAGGTTTTATCATGGCTGATAATTACTCGCTAAGAGAGAGCGTTAACAGAGTTTTTGATTCCAGTTTTGTATATTATGATCGTGTCGTTAGAGTTCTTACCAACGGATTTCAGGAGTGTCATTCGGGTAAAAACGATGGACAAAATGTCATACTTTATGGTGATGGCGGATATGGAAAATCCCAGATGTCACTTAAGTTTGCACGAGTTGCACTGAATGGAGATGAAAAAGCTATCTTCATAAAATCCGTAGGAGCAAGTACCCGTGAAGATGAAATGTGGGGCGGACTTGATCTTTTGAGTCTTCGAGAGGGAGACTCGATCAGATATCTACTTAAAAACTCATTTCTGAATTATAAGATTGTTATATTTGAGGAGCTATTTGATCTTCCGGATAGAATTCTTCTTGACCTTAAAGATACCTTGTCTGCAAGAGAATTCAGAAGAGGAGATATAAGCTATCCATCCTCAAATCGAATGATCATAGCATGTACAAATACTCCCCCTGGTGAAGTTGCCAAGCGTGGATCAGATGCCAAGGCACTGGTTGACCGTTTTCCTCTGCAGCTTAAGGTCGAATGGCCACGGCATGATTCGCGTGATTATATTGCAATGCTCAGGAAGCAAGTTCCGGAGCATCAGAGTCTTGCTCCGCTTCTGGCCGAGATTTGCACAGGGGTAGTGGGGAAGGGTACCAAGCCTGTTCCTCCAAGACTTGCTATTGCTGCGCTGCACGCTATTGCAAATGAACCAAAGGCTTGTGGAAGGGTTGCAGTGGTACCAGACGATTTGCAAATTTTGCTGGATCTTGCTCCATTCTGCAATATCCAGAAAGAAGCTTCTGATAGAATTACTCAGGCGCTATCACGATTTGGTGATACGCTCAGGCTTAACAGAATAAAAATTGAGTCAGAAGAATTGTTGCGACAGCATGCTAGTGTAAAGCCTGGAGATCTTGAGACTTTTGTTGGTATTGAAGCTGAACTTGGAAAGCTTCAAGCAGAACTTCAGACTTTGATTATTCCTGGCGAAAAAGCAGAAGGGTTTGCTCTTAAGCAGGAAGTAGCCCGAAGTATTACCACAGCTCTTCGAGAAAAAAGAAGGGATAAGAGGTAATGAAATTCTCATTCAAGCTTATTGATTTGCCATCACGAGTAAGAATTATTGACACTCTTCTGGTTCCAACGATAGACGAACTTAATCAGGGGCTAAGGCCGTTTGGTTTAAGAGTGCCTGGAGCTTCACTTGCCCTGGATTTGTCGCAATTGGCGGCAGGAGCTGAGTTAAAGGACGAAGTTGAGCTGGAGGCGGAAATTCGCTTTTTGGTAAATAGAAATCCGCCATTATGGTTCAGGCTTTTAGGTCCTTTTGGCAGGTCTTATGTAAACAGGCTTGTAGAAAGTCGAGTGCAGTCCTTAAAAGTCATGCGAGTCTTATCCAGTCTTTCTTTGCCGGGTTGTTCCACTCTGGAGCGTGCAATTTCCGCTGTTGTGCTTTACTTTCTTGTTGATGTCTCTTTTCGTAAGTATGGAGCTCCTGTTTCTGAGCTAGGAGCGATAATGAGAGAAGTAACATTTATTGTTCGAAGTATGGATGAATTTGAGCAGGAACTCCTTGGTTCTCTGCCTTCAGATGGAGAAATGTCTCGTTTGCCTGAAATGTTGCAGGCTCAGTTTGATAAAGCTCGAATTGATTCTGATCTTTACTTTGCCGGCGAAGAAGCTCGAGCAATTTATGGTATTGGAAAAGGTGTTCTCGAGCTGAAAAAACAAAAAGCATATTCTCAGGCAAGGCAGATTGAAGGCGGCTATATGGATCTGGGACGTTGTATTGATCTGCTTTCTCACCCTGGTCGATACCTGATTATTAGCACCTCAAGAAAGCTGGAAAACTTTTCGGCGTTTGATTTTGTCAGGAGAAACAAGTTTATACTGGATGACAATGGAAATGACTTCGTTTACAGACCCATGAATTCACTGGGTGAGGTAGCGCGCTTAAGGCCTCTTGATTATGGATTTATGGCTTCACTTCCAGAATATTTTTACCAGCGACTTGTCGGGCTTGATTTCTCGATTCGGGAGCCTGTCTTTAAAGAGGAAGTTCGTCAGGTCGCATATCTCTTAATTGACAAATCACCATCTAATCTTGTTAAGGGCAGGCTTTTCAAGAATTTGGGTATTCTTTTTAACCGAATGCTTGGAGTTGTTCGTTCGGATGCCGTTGTTGTACTTCAGTTCTTTGATGGTGAACTTGGTGAGGTCGAGGTCATTTCTGATTTTAATGAAGCTCTTCAAGTTCTGAAAAAAGTAGCACGAATGGAATATTTTGTTGGATCCGGCACGGATCAGGACAAGGCACTTCGATTTGGAGTATCAAGGCTTACAAAACTGCCTGATTCGGTTCGAGAAATGAAGCCCCATCTCATTCTTGTTGGTGATGGAGAAGGGTCTGTTACTATTAGTGCAGAGGAAATGAAAAACATCTGTTTCCATGCATTTATAACAGAAAAAGAAAATTCCGAGCTGAAAAATTTGTGCTGGGCAACCGATGGATTGTATTTTATCGGTTTGTAAAACAATTGCATGAGTCTTGTTTTTGAGAGAAAGGTTTTTTACTTAAGATACTTTTCTCTCAATTATTTTATTTTAAAGAAAATATTAAAAATTGCTGCAATAGATCCGGTGACCATTTTTAAAAGTTCTCTTCCGAAATGAACTACTGGACTAAATCCTTTTTTTAGATTGAATAAGTCTCCCATTTTGTCGAGGCCAGAGGCAATATTCTCAATTGCGTTTGGTTGTTCCTGAGATGAGTTGTTAGTTTTTTGGTTCGAATTTCCGGGCGAAGGTGGAGTGTGTTCAAATGGTCCTTTTTCGGGGCCTGGCGCAAGGGGTGATAGGGTTGTTTGAGGTGCCTGAGGGCTTGGAGTTTTAAGTGAGCTGAATAAATCGTTTCCGCCCTGAAATGAGGGAGAAAAAGAGTTAGCGGGATTATTGTTTGTCTTTTCTGTGCTTCCTGATGGAATGGGTGTTGGTTGGTAGTTTGAGTACTGAGGTCTTGGGCCTTGTGGTGGAAGAACCCCAAGCATTGAATCCCTGTTTGGCAACAAAATCTGCATAGGGGGCTGTGATGTTGGATTAGCAGGAGGCATGCTAAGGCCACGAGAAAGATTTGCTATTGAATTCTCACCTGAAGGAACAGGTTCGCCTCCTCTTTTGAGAGCCATTCTTTCATATTCGTTGGCATTTAGGCTTGCAGATTCCATTTGACTCGGAGAGAGTCCACCGGCCATGTTGCGAAGCGACCTTAGCTCTATATCGCTATGTTTTTGTTGCGATTTGAACATTTAAATTTATTAACTTTCTTTAATAATTTATTTATAAGATCCCATTAATGTTATTCAATAAAAATCATTTATCGTTACTTTTAAAGGAGTAGCAGCGGAGGGCAAATTTCTTAGGTTGTCTGCCAATAATTACGGGAGGTTGCTTGTTCTAAAGGTGAATTAGCCCCTCATCAATAAATTGGCTTAGGTATTTCTCTAAAAATTCTTCTGAGTTAATAATTGATCCTTTAAGAGCTTCAAGAATCTCGTTTTTATCTTTTGATCCATCAAGCTGTCTTAAAAGCTGGATTTGGTTCTGGTCCAGTGCTACCTGGGTATGAAGCAGGGTAGTAACAATATTTCCATTTTCGGCCTGCATTCTTGCAAGATCACTTGCTCTTGGCTTTTTGGGAATATCTCTAGTTACTGCTCCGGGGCTAGTTCTGAGTTCAAGGATTCCTGCGAAGATTCCCTGCAGGAGACTCTCAAATAATATATTATCTGGATTATTTTGATTATCTGACTCGCCCTCTGATTTTGCTTCGGGGAAGTCCAGATTTCTGGCACATTCTGAAAGCGTCTGTATAGCAATTCCCCTTGGCCAGCTTTTTTGAATTGTATTAAATGCTTCTATGGCAACAGGATGTTTAACCTCCATCATTCCACCAGAGACATGCTGGAATCGGATTCTCTCAAGGTTTTCAGGCGATTGGTGACCGGGCTTTAGTCTTGAAGCAACATAAAGGGAAAGAATTTTTCCGAAGTTTCTGCTTCTGTCTACCTGAATGGATTTTTTACAAAAAACACTTCTTCTAAAAGCACGAAAGCGGGCAATGTCAGAATACTGTTCGTATTTCAGAAGGTCTCCTCGAAGTTGCCTGATAATATTTTGAGCTTCTTTTGTCATGCCCTGGATGGTGTTCATTGGTAGTTCGGTATCAGAGAGATACTGAAGTCCGTAAGAGTCGGCATATTTAAAAATTTCTGCAATATAAAATGGTCGATTATTATCGGCCAGAAAATCATGAAGAAAATACCAGTCAGGCCTGCTTTTAAATGCTGGAATTTCCTGCTTTAGCTGAAGCAGGGCGGGGTTGTCAGAGTCATTAATTGTGGCACCTAGAATAGCCAGACTTTGTTTAGCTCTTCGTACTTTTTCGGGAAGATTTTCAATGCCCTGAGTATCAAAGATCATGATATCTTTTAGAATGTCTCTGGATTTCCACCCGGGATATGTATTATAGCTTAAATAACATAATCCATTGCTGGATAGTTTTGCCCCGCAAATTTCAAAAATTTTATCTCTTACGTTTTCTGGAACCCATGACAGAACTCCATGACTTACAATATAGTCAAATTCAGGAAGATCATTTGCAATATCGATAATATTACCCTCTATCAGTGTGATATTAGAAAGACCAAGCTTTGAAATAATTTCATTTCCGATTTTTACCTGCTCTTTTGACAGGTCAATCCCCGTAAAATGACTTTCAGGGTAGCAGTAGGCCATTGCAATAATATTGCTGCCTTTTGCGGCGCCAAGTTCCAGGAGACGACATTTTTCAGGGGGTTCGGTTTGAATTCCAAAAAGTCTGCCAATTGTTGCAAGTGTATTTGGGTGTGTCGATATGAATGGTTCATCATGATAGGGGACGGTGTCGTAAAGAGTGCTCATTTTGGACAAGTAACATATGGAACGGAATATTTAAAGTCGGAGTTTTATTGTTTAAAGAGGAATAAGCTATTCAAGGCTAGTCGGAATTCCGTAGTTTTGATTTTTTTCACGAACGACCCATCCAGCAAGCGGGGTTGTGCTGTTAATATGAATAAGGCCGTAAACGTCCTGGAGCTCATAGCCTGAAAGATCAAGATACAGGCTTCCTCTGGGTGGTACCACCTGTTGGTTTCCAAGGCTTCTAACTTCTCCATTAAATCTTGTCATTTGAATAGACAGGGAGGCTGGGTTAATTCCTGGATTGCTTAGAATAAGTACAGGAGTTTGAGAAAGGAAAGTATTGTATGTGCCCTTTAATCCTTGTCTATGAGCGGGTTCGGCATTTATTCCATACATAAATTCAAGTTCTTGACGTTCATTTCTTGCATATGTCATTGATACTGCAGCGATGCTGTTTCGTTTGTTTCCACGAATTAGCGCTGTTCCTCTTGCTCCCGGGCCAAGTATGGTATCTGTAATAATGTGAAATGATCCAAATGCTGGAAGATGAGATTCGCTTAAAACCAGTGTGGATTTAAGTTCACCTGATTCTGAGCGTATTTCAATTGTTGCGTTTGCAGCTTCGGGAAGAGTGTTAACAATCTCTAATATGGCTGAGCCTTGTGTGGTGTCAAGTGGAGCGGAGATTAGATTTCCCGTACCAGAAAGGCCATTGATCTGAAATGCCGTGTCAAAAGAGTTCTTAAATTCTGGATTGTCATATATATATCTGACTGCTCGTACAAGAAATTTACTATAATTATTTTCAGGTATCCAGCGAGCAAGGCCTACCATTCTTCCAAAATCATGACCTGAGATATCTCTTCTTTCGCCTGGTTCAAGCACTACCAATGTTCCATTATGAGGGCCAATAAGTTCTCCCTGTTGATTGTGAAAATAAAGTCGTCCTTGTTCACGGCCCAAGCTTAAATTTGTAATCTGTACCCAATTTGCAACCGGATTGCCTTGTTTGCCTGGTTCAAGGCTTGGATTATAAGTGTTAAGGGGTAGAAATATTTCTCCCTTTCTTCCATTTGTAAAAGTACTTGAATAGGCAAACTGAAATCCAGGGGAGTTGGTTTTAGGAAGATAATAAGTTACCTGACCGCTTAGAAGTCCATGTGTGCCTTGATATGAAAAACATACCTTTCCATATTGGTCATTCCTGAAGCCGTTTAGTTCATGGAGGGCTATGTCACGCTGAGTTCCGGCTTCAACAATAAAGGTGCTTGAACTCAAGCGGTTTGATCTCATATCAAATAGCTCTACCAGTACACTAAGGCTTGACTCGTACTGATTTCTTAGTTCGGCATAGTTGTACATCCCAAAAAAACCGTTCCATTCATTGCAAAACTGATTTTGTAATTTTTGAGTCCAGCTTCCATTGTCTTCGGGGTCAAAACCTTTCATAAGTTCATCATCTGGGTTGGGCAATTGTGGATCTGGATCTCCTGGTGGTTCAGGATTGGGACTTGGACTGGGTGTTGGGGTAGGTGTAGGAGTTGGAGTAACTTCTGGATCAGGATTCTGATCCAGGTTATTTGAAACAGGTCGTGGTGGTGTTCCGTCGTCGCAGACATCTCCCTGACCATTTCCGCTTGAATCAATCTGATTACTGTTTGAAATCAAGGGGCAATTATCTATGCTGTCCGGTATTCCGTCTCCATCTGAATCCTGAATTTGAATTCCGGGCTTGTTTGGTACTACTACTGTAAATTCTGGAGAATTATAGCTTACTGCGCCTGAAGCGCTAATCACACCAATCTTAAAGTATATAGGTGTTAAATTAGGCATATGTGAAAGATCGATTCGCGGTTTTGGGGAAAATATTTTTTTGGTGTATGTGTTTTTGGTGAGCCCTAGAGATATTTCGTAACCATTTATCTGAGCCAGAGTTTTAGAAGGTGTCCATCTAAGAGCAAGTTTTTCTGCTTGAGCAGGGTTGTTGGGCAGAAATGTCAAGGATAAAACAATAATAAGCCACGTAATTTTGGCGATGGCAAACAGCCTCTTTTTCTTGGCGAATAATACTTCTTTTCGCATGTGGCCTTGTGGTACTGCTAAAATCTAAAGATCCCCGCGATCTTTCATTAATAAGGATAATTGCAGATCATGTGCCACCTTTGATGGGGGTTCTCTCTGGGCAGGTAGGTCGATAAAAGGCCGTGTTTTTAAGAAGATTTCTTATTGAATACTTATTCGAGAAGTGTTTTTATGGGCATCTGTAGTAGGAAGCGTACTTCCCACTGCCCTTACCTTTGTTCGTAGCAGGGTGTCTTTGCTGATAATATTAACTTTCTGGCCTGTGATTGCCCACTTGATCAGGTCAGCCAGGTGGAGCCAGGTTCAATGAAGAATGTTAAAAGTTCTTTTGGCCCGATGAATGTTTTGTTTTTTTTGTTTCTTGCGGTTGGAATTCTTATTGCCTCTGGTTCATCTTCTGTTTCGATGAAAGAGGTATCTGAGCAGAGCTTTTCAGCAGCAAAGAACGCAGTTAATCTTGCTCTTGGCTTAATTGGTATCATGGCCTTTTGGCTTGGCATGATGAAAATACTGGAGTCAGCGGGAGTAATAAGAAGCATTGCAAAATTTATATCGCCATTGTTTAGAAGACTATTTCCTGATGTACCAAAAAATCATCCTGCACTTGGAGCTATGGTTTTAAATGTTTCTGCTAATGTGTTCGGCCTTGGTAATGCCGCTACTCCTTTTGGTATTCGTGCAATGGAGCAGCTTCAGCGATTAAACAAAAATAAAGATGTGGCAACTCATGCAATGTGTCTTTTTCTTGCGATAAATACATCTGGCCTTGCTGTACTTCCCCTTGGGGTAATTGGTGTTAGAGCTGCGGCCGGAGCAAATAATCCGGCCGGAATCTGGATTCCTACTTTACTTGCAACTCTTGGCTCGACACTTGTTGCAATTATTTCCTGTATTCTGCTTAGGCGCTATGACTCTTTCGGAGAGGATACAGTTTCTGTTTTTAAAACTGATGAATTATCCGAGGAAGAAAGCAAATCAGATCAAATTGACTGTGATAATGAAGTTTCTAAGGGCACATTTTTAATGAAAGCCGTTTCACTTACTGTTTTTATGTTGTTCTGTTTTTTTCTTCTGCATAAAATATGCATACATACTGATCCAGCAAGCTTTATAAGGGATGAGTTTGCTTCTTACTGGTTGATGCCTGCTCTTATTCTTCTTATTTTATGTTATGGTTTATACCGTGGTGTGCATTTGTATGATGTTGCAGTTGAGGGGGCAAAGGATGGTTTTCAGGTTGCGGTACGTATAATTCCATTTTTGGTTATTGTTCTTGTTTCTATCGGGATTTTTAGAGTAAGTGGAGCACTTGATTTTATTGGCTCAGTGTTGTCACCGATTACAATGGTCATTGGTCTTTCTCCTGAGGTTATACCAATGGCTTTAATTCGGCCTCTTTCCGGGACAGGTGCCTTTGCCTTGATGAGTGAGATTATTCAACAGGACCCGAACTCATACTCGGCTTTTGTTGCCTCTGTTTTAATGGGAAGTACTGAAACGACTTTGTATGTTGTAACCGTTTATTTTGGATCTGTGGGGATCGTTAAATATCGCTATGCAATTTTATGCGGGCTTATGGCTGATTTTGCCGGAATTGTTCTATCGGGGTTTTTGTCGCTTTGGTGGTATGGTTTGGGGTAGAATGAACTAAAAGCTACTAATATTTACTTATTCTTTACTTTTCCCATTCCTCCATCAACTGATAGAATTTGTCCTGTTATCCAGCTGGATTTTTGAGACAGAAGAAATGCAGCAATTTCTCCAATTTCATTTGGTGTCCCGATTTTGTTTAATGGGTTTCTTGATTGGGAAGATATGATCTTGTCTTCAGAATTTAAAAGTTTTTCAGAGAGAGGAGAATGCACTAAAGAAGGAGCAATGCAATTTACCCTTATTTTTGGTGCAAGCTCAGAGGCCAGGGAAATAGTTAATCCTTCCAGGGCAGACTTGGCCATGGTTATTGATGAATGAAAAGGAAGGCCTATAGAGCAAGCTACTGTGCTAAAGTATAAAATTGAAGAATTTTCAACTCGTTTTAGATTACCTAAATACTTTTGTGTAAATAAAAATGCCCCAAGAGAGTTTATATTGAAATCATTGATTATATCGGATGAGGTAATTCTTGAAACGGGTTTTAGGTTAATACTTCCGGGAAAGTATGCAATGCCAGAAATGTCTATATCCAAATCTGGATAATCGCTTTGGTGGTAGCTATCAATAGAATAATTTTTGCTATAAATTTTATTCTCATCTCCTCTTGTTATGCCAATTATTTCGCAGCTGTTGTTATTTGAATTTTCACTTTCAATTAAAAGCCTGGCTGTTGATAATGCAATTTTACTTGAGGCGCCGGCAAATATATATGTTCTTTTCATGGGGGACTCTAATTTTGCTTTCCTTCAGATCATTTAAAACAATAGAAGCACTCGCAATGTCCAGAAAAGTGTTCTTATCCAATTCGTTTTAACAAGTTTCTTGACGTATATATCTGAGAAGTTGGTTGATAATTTTTTATGATAGTTCATTTGAAGAAAGAACGTCGAGGCCCAAATCAGAAGTAATAATAGACAACTTAAATTAAATTTAAAATCAGGCGATTCAAAGATAAGAATATAAATACAGCTAGCAAGTTCGGTAAGCATTACTGGAAGAACAATCAAGCTTATTCTTTTAGAATGAAAAAAGTGGAATTTTGATGAAAGATTTTTATCGACATAATTAAAGGCGGGATAATGGACAAGTTGTGTAATCCAGATTAGCCCACACATGAAAACGGTGGCAGTGTAATGAATTTTAATTATTTCAGTCATTACCCAGAGACGAAAAATTTCTTAATTCATTACATAATAGAATGTTTGAAACATGGTAGGTTATTCTACGTTCTTTTTTTGAACATGCTTTGTTATGGGATTTGACTTTTGTCCAGTTAGTTCTTCATTTCTTTCTGTATTTGGAGGGTTTAATATAAATAATAGATATTTTGACTGAGAGGGTTGGTTTTTTAATGTATGATTGTAAGCAAGGTATAGTTTAATCGTCATTGTTACGATTTGGTAAGGTTTATCAATAATTTTTGTTTCGCGTAAAGTATTTCTGTTTACTAATCTTTTATTGTTGTGCATTTAAGCAAAGTCAACAAAAGGAACAAACGTGTATCAACCTTATATTTATTTTCTTCAGATAACTATTTCTTTAGGCTTATTAAATGTTTGGCTTTTACGGGCTAATAGGGTTACCAGTTTTAGAGGTGGGGTTGCAAAGAGCTTAAAAGAGGAGTTTTCTTTTTATGGATTGCCTGTAAGCGTTTTTTATCTAGTTGGCTTTATCAAGATTTCATCTGCAATTTTACTAATTCTTGGGATATTTTTCCCATATTTAACTTTTCTTGCCTCTGCTGTTGTCGCCATATTAATGATTGGAGCTGTTATAATGCATGTAAAAGTACACGACCCGTTAATTAAGACAGTTCCTGCTTCAACTATGTTTATTATGAGTCTTTTACTTGCCCTTGGGTCTGGTGGGTTTTAGTTTCTAACAAGAAATTGATCTTGAAAAATCGACTTAAAATAATTTGAGCATACATTATTTTGTAATAATGCAGGATAATCAAGGTGTTGATGGGAAATTATTAGAGGTTGTTCATAACCTTTCGAAATAAAACTTGCCGCAAGGGTTTAAATTCTTGCGGCAAGTACAATCAGAACGGGGTCAATTTCTATAGTTCGCAGAGGCTTTTCAGTACTAGATGAAAAGTATCTCTAGCTTTTTCCCGACCCGTATATTCGGCATAATGAGCCTCAGCAGCTTTTAGCATTTGAATGATTACTCCGTCCCCCAGATTCATACCGTTGCTATTTTCAACGGCTTCACTGAGTGTATATCCACATTCAATGTTATTACAGATTTCATCTATCTCTGATCTCAGGTTTGGATGAGCTCCTTGAAGGATTCGAAGGATTCGAAGAATTGGAAGCCCCATATCGTAAAGCATGTAAAAATCCATGAAGAAGTTTCTTACTTTGCTGCTCAAGTAGGCGTTTTTAACTCTGTGAATTGTCCTGTGCCTTGCTGCAAGTCTAAGAAGTGCTTCAGGAACATCCCCCACTTCAAGACCAACATCGAGGTATGTAAGATCAAGTCTAAGTATCCGAAAATCAGATCCTATTGTTTTGGATATCCTATCTTCCAGCCTTCGAAGTCTTGAAATTATTTCCTCAGACAGACTCTTTGGATTAATTTGAGTCCCCTCAAGCACAAAGTGGGAAACAAGAACAAGCCACGGATGCTTTGTCTTTTCACCTGCAATTTCAAAGGCTTTATCCAGTGGGACTCCGCATTTTGTCATATTTCCAATCAATGACCAGTAGATATGCAAATCCTCTGGGTCAGGTACTCCTGCTTGAGTAATATCTCCCAGTGAAACCCAGTTTGATCCGGAATGAAACCAGTTAAATGCAATTGGGTCAATCGTATCAACCAAAAATGCGCTTATAAAGTCGGTTAGCTCAAATGGGACTACCTTTTCCCATTCAGGATCAGAAAGAATCTTTACCACAAATTTAGGATCATGCTGGCTTAGATCAAGCTTTGCAATCGAAAGTGCAAGACTGATCCATAGATGAGTTTCTGAATTTGCGACCGTGTCAAGAATATAAATCAGAGGCTCAGCGTCATTATCACTGACGGCCTCATTTAGTAGAAAGTTAATTTCCGAAATATACTCTTTCAATGGAGGTTTGCAGTGTTTCATGTCCTGAATGTCAAGTTTTAAACCGCCAATTTCATAAAACCTTTGCATTTTCTCTTACCCTTCCAAAAAGGAACAAGAGAGCGACTTCAACAAGAGGCGCTCGACAACTCAATTTCCGGTATTACGGTATTAATTGGGTTGTCGAGCGCAATAAGGTGTTTTGCCTGTTTAGTTGAATTATAAAAAAATTGAACAACCCCATACATTATGCAAGTTACGCATAAGTGTAGGGGGTCAAGTCGTGCTTCTGCCAAAAATAAAAAAAATCAAAGATCGGGACTTATCTGTGAAAGAAAAATACTATAACAGTTTGCTGAGCATAGTAAAGGCTATGTCTGAGTGTATCCTTGGGATTATTTGGTTTGTTTTACTGCGAATTTTGGGATTCTGTCGTTATTATTGATTTAAACTATAAAAACTAGTAACACTTGGATCTAAGCCACATAACGGGACGAGTTCTAAATGGAAGATATTTTTCTTGGAATTAGCAGTGAGGGGAGCAGGGTAGTTGCGTATCCTGAAATGTTAAACCGTCATGGGCTAATTGCTGGAGCTACCGGAACGGGAAAAACTGTAACGCTGCAGGTTCTCGCTGAGCAATTTTCCAAAATTGGTACAAGTGTTTTTCTTACTGATGTAAAGGGTGATTTAAGCGGCCTTGCCGGAGTTGGTAAATCTTCAGCAAAGCTCGAAGAGCGTCTTCAGAAATTTCCCGATTTAGAATTTTCTCATTCTTCTTTCCCTGTGAACTTCATGGATATGTTTGGTGAGAGAGGACATCCTCTTAGGGTAACGCCCTTGACTCTTGGTCCTTTAATTCTTTCAAGACTTCTTGATCTTAATGAAACTCAGGAAGGGGTTCTCCATATTGCGTTTAGATTTGCGGATGAGCAAGGATTACTTCTTCTTGATCTAAAAGATTTACAGTCTTTGCTTCGTTCTATGGGAGATCATCTTTCGGAGATCAAGCTTGCCTATGGAAATGTAACTACTGCATCAATTGGTTCTATACAGCGCCGACTTATGGTTCTTGAAGGAGAGGGCGCTGAGCGTTTTTTCGGCGAGCCTGAGTTCCGTGTTCGTGATCTTCTTGTAAAAGATTTTTCAGGGCGTGGATTAATTCATATCCTTGATTCAACCAGATTGTTTCGCAGTCCCAGATTATACGGCTCTATATTGCTCTGGCTTCTTTCTGAGCTTTTTGAGCAACTGGATGAAGTTGGTGATTTACCTGTGCCCAGACTTGCCCTGTTTTTTGATGAAGCGCATCTACTTTTTAATAATTTACCGCCTTCCTTGTCTGAAAAAATTGAGATGGTAGTTCGCCTTATTCGCTCAAAAGGGGTTAGCGTATTTTTTGTAACACAGTCCCCTGATGATGTTCCATCAGGGATTTTAGGCCAGCTCGGTAACAGGGTACAGCATGCTCTTCGTTCTTATACGCCACAGGATGGAGAAAAAATCAGAAAAACCGCCAGAACATTTCGCTCTCGTGCTGGATTGTCTGTTGAAGAGGTTATTACAAATTTGTCCGTTGGTGAGGCACTTGTATCTATTTTATCCAAAAGCGGAGAGCCAACTGAGGTAGAGAGGACTCTTATTCGTCCTCCTGAATCCCTTATTGGGCCAATTTCCGAGGATGAACATAGAAGGATCAGGGAATCATCTCCGCTTCTTGCCAAATACTCTGAAATGATTGATCGAGAGTCTGCCTATGAAGTGCTGCTTAAAAGAGCTGAGGAGGCAAGCTCCAAAGTTTCTGATGAAATCAAGACTAATCCCAGATCAACTGGGAAGAAAAGTGAAAATTCCCGTTCAAAAACGGGTCCAGTGCAGGCATTTTTTACATCGCTTGCAAGAAGTGTTGGCTCACAGGTCGGACGACAGATTTTTCGCGGTATTTTGGGGACCCTTACAAAAAAATAGTTTTTCCTTATTGCTGATTTTTTGTTCAACTAGTACTTGCAAATGAATGTTCGAAATCCTTTACCTAATGGCTTAGTTTAGTATAGTATTTCCGCTCACGAGCCTTTAGCGTTCTTGTGTAATTTAATGTGTAATTGGTGCGGGATTCCTGCGTCATTGTTTTTTTTGTGGAATGAGTCCACTAAAGGAGAATGTGATCGTTCAATTCTACTCTACCTCAATTGGAAAAAAAGTAGTTATGGCCCTGACTGGGGTTATGTTACTTGGCTTTGTGGTAATGCATTTACTTGGTAATCTTCAGGTTTTTCTTGGTGCTGATGAATTTAATTCTTACGCAGCTTTTTTAAAGTCCATACCAGGCCCTTTGTGGGTTGCTCGATTGGGATTAATTTTTGTTTTTCTGCTTCACATTATAACTGCTTTTAAACTTCGTTCAATTAACAAGACTGCAAGGCCCCACGGGTACCGCGAAATGGATACTCGTGTTGCTGATCCAGCTTCTTTGTATATGCTTCAGACAGGGATCGTAGTTCTTCTTTTTGTTGTACTTCATCTTCTTCATTTCACTTTTGGTCTTTTACAACCGGAATTTTATACTTTTGTTGATAGTGAGGGGAGACATGATGTTTACAAGATGATTGTAAATGGTTTCAAGAGTGGTCCCTATTCATATTTGTACATGGTTGCAATGCTTGCCGTAGGTTATCATCTTAGTCATGGGTTCTGGAGCATGTTCCAGACACTTGGAGTAAATTCTCCAAGACTGACTCCTTTTCTAAAGAATGCAGCTCGTGGTTTGGCAGCACTTGTTGCATTTGGATATATTTCAATACCTTTGGCGGTACTTACTGGCATATTAAATTAAAGCTTTGTGTCACTAAACAGAAAGGCAATTAGTAAGGCAATATAATACATATGATTCTTGATTCTAAAATACCCTCAGGCCCTCTAGCAGAAAAGTGGACCAGGCATAAATTTGAAAGCAAACTTGTTAATCCAGCTAATAAGAGAAAATTCAGGGTGATTGTTGTCGGTACCGGTCTTGCTGGTGCTTCCGCTTCGGCGACACTTGCCGAGCTTGGTTATATCGTTGATGCTTTTTGTTTTCATGATTCTCCAAGAAGGGCGCATAGTATTGCTGCCCAGGGGGGAATTAACGCTGCAAAAAATTACCAAAATGACGGCGACAGTGTTCACAGGCTTTTTTATGACACAATAAAAGGCGGAGATTTTCGTGCTCGCGAAGCAAATGTTCATCGTCTTGCCGAGGTTAGTGTAAATATTATTGATCAGTGCGTTGCTCAAGGTGTTCCATTTGCAAGAGAGTATGGGGGTCATCTGGCTAACCGTTCCTTTGGGGGGGCACAGGTATCTCGAACTTTTTATGCAAAAGGCCAGACAGGACAGCAACTTTTACTTGGAGCATACAGTGCTCTTAGCAGGCAAATATCACTTGGTGCGGTTAGAATGCATTCCAGGACAGAGATGCTTGATCTTATTGTTGTAAATGGTCGTGCTCGCGGGATAGTTGTGAGAAATCTGGTTACTGGTAAAATGCGTTCTCATATGGCTGACGCAGTAGTGCTTGCAACTGGGGGCTACTCAAATGTTTTTTATCTAAGCACTAACGCAAAAGGTTGTAACGTTACCGCAACTTACCGTGCGTACAAGAGAGGGGCGGCCTTTTCAAATCCTTGCTATACCCAGATTCACCCTACAAGCATTCCACCTGCGGGAGAGAATCAGGCAAAGCTTACTCTTATGTCTGAGTCTTTAAGAAATGATGGAAGGATATGGGTTCCGAAAACTCCAGGCGACAAGAGACCAGCGAACTCCATACCGGAGTCAGAGAGAGATTATTATCTTGAGAGAAAATACCCAAGCTTTGGAAATCTTGCTCCAAGAGATATCGCTTCAAGAAGTGCCAAGGAAGTTTGCGACGCAGGTTTTGGAGTTGGTCCAACTGGTATGGGAGTTTATCTCGATTTCAAGGATTCGATAAAGCGTCTTGGTAGAGCTGCAATTGAGCAACGGTACGGCAATCTTTTTGAAATGTATAAAAAAATCACAGCGGAAGATCCATTTGAAATACCTATGAGAATCTTCCCTGCACCTCATTATACTATGGGAGGGCTTTGGGTTGATTATAATCTGATGAGTACCATTCCCGGGTTATTTGTAATTGGTGAAGCAAATTTTTCTGATCATGGTGCGAATCGTTTAGGCGCAAGTGCCCTTATGCAAGGGCTTGCTGATGGTTATTTTGTTTTGCCTTATACAATTGGAAATTATTTTGCAGGCGAAAAGCTGGAATCGGTATCCGATGATAGCTCTGAGGGAAAATCCGCCCTGGATGAGAATATGAGCAAGCTTAATCGATTTCTTTCTATTAAGGGAAAACGACCTTCGGATTCGTTTCACAGGGAGCTTGGAAAGATAATGTGGGACAAGTGTGGTATGGCAAGAAACAAGGCGGGGCTTGAAGAAGCACTTCGCAGAATTCCGGCTCTAAGAGAAGAGTTCTGGAATAATGTAACAGTTTCCGGTACTAGCGAAGGAATGAATCAGGCTCTTGAAAGAGCTGGGAGAGTGGCTGATTTTCTTGAATTTGGAGAGCTAATGTGTCTTGATGCTCTTACAAGAGAGGAGTCTTGCGGTGGGCACTTCAGGGAAGAGAGTCAGACAGGTGAGGGAGAAGCCAAGCGAGACGATTCCCGTTTTTCGTATGTGAGTGCCTGGGAGTATGCCGGGTCAGGTACTATGCCAGTTTTACATAAAGAGCCACTTACCTTTGAGAGCGTAAAGCTGGTTGAGAGAAGTTACAAGTAATCAGGGGGAAAGAAATGGATTTTACACTGCATATATGGCGCCAGGCTAAACCATCTGAGGAGGGCGCTTTCCATACATATCGAGTGACCAATGTTAGTCCTCACATGTCATTTATTGAAATGCTGGAATATTTAAATTCAGATCTTGAGTCGCGAGGTGTTGAGCCGGTTGCCTATGAATGTGATTGTCTTGAGGGTATATGCGGTACCTGCTCCCTGATGATTAATGGAAGGGCCCATGGACCAGAAAATGGTACTACTACATGTCAGCTTCATATGAGAAGTTTTGAAAATGGCGCGAATATTGTTGTTGAACCATGGCGAGCAACAGCATTTCCTGTGTTGAGGGATTTAGTTGTTGATAGAAGTGCTTTTGATCGGATTATTCAGGCAGGAGGGTATGTAAGTGTAAGGACAGGATCTGCTCCAGATGGAAATGCTATTCCCATTCCAAAGGAAGATTCCGATCTTGCAATGGAAGCAGCACAGTGTATAGGTTGTGGGGCGTGTGTTGCGTCATGTAAAAACAGCTCTGCGATGCTTTTTACTGCAGCAAAAGTAACCCATCTTGCCCTTCTGCCACAAGGTCAGCCAGAGCGTTATTCGCGAGCAATCAAGATGGTCGAACAAATGGAAGAAGAGGGTTTTGGGGCCTGTACCAATCAACAGGAATGTGAGGCTGCATGTCCTAAAGATATTGGAATCAAGTTCATTGCAAAAATGAACAGAGATTATCTTAAGGCTATGTTGATGGGAATTTAGTAAATTGGTAGGTGAACCTTCACTATAAAAAAGCGGGAGCAGGTGGTGTGCCTGCTTCCGCTTAGGTTATTAAAACCACACATCGCCCTCACCTAACTAGTAGGCTGCCATGTCAGTGGTTATCTTGGTGGGCCGGGCATCTTGGGTTTTTAGCCTTTCAACAAGGGCAAAAAACCTCTGTATTGCTGGGAACATTTCCTCTGCTTGGGGTGATCCCGAAGCTTCCATGTTGATAGCAAAAAGGAGCTTCTCGGCGCTCTCTTTAAAAATTCCATCAAACGGACCACGCCAGGCATTATTGTTGAGACCGGCTTCAATGTAGTCAAGAAGCATTACCAGAAGGTCTCTTGATCGAGCGAATCCAGCCCTTTGTAAGAGGTAGCATGAATCTTGTGTCAGCTCGGAAAAGAATTTTCCTGGATTATCGACTAGAAATGACAGGCCAATTTCTTCAAACCACTGCCTTGTCTCTTCTTCGATGAGACTCAGAAAGGTCTTGTCGCTTAAGAGTCCGACAAAGTTTGTCATTGTTACTAATGCCTTTGCTCTTGCAAAGGCTTCGTGTGGGTTGGGCGTTCCCCTGGAACTTTTAATATAATCCAGAAAAGCCTTTCGGATTTTATTATCCCTTGCAACCTCTCTTCTTGCTCTCTCTGGTTCTTCGCCTCCATCTGCGCTGATAAAGTAAAGACTCGGCATCAGTTCTTTTTCAAAATCCAGTTTCATTGGTTTCCTTTCCAGGAAAAGAAAATAAAAAAACCTTCACTGTGAAGGTTCTCCATGAATCAAATGTCAAAATTAACACTCGATTCATGGCAAACCTAAAACTTCTACCCTGTTATTTATGGAAAGGAGGAAGAGAAAAGTGGCACATAATATACTGGTTTTCAACAGGAAGGAGCAGCGAGTTTTTCATTACTACCCTAGTGGTTTGCTGAACATCTAGGGATCTTGTTCTAAGCATTTTATTTTAATATGTTTTTTTCCTGCTCTCGGCACTTACCTAAGCCCCGTATTTATTCTATTATTAAAGATCAAGATACCATCTTCTTTCCTTGCATTTCCCATAAATCGCGTTCACTATAAGTGCCTTTTGTAGAACTATACTTGGTTCCGAGGGGCTACTCTTTTTCTCTTCGGCCGCTTTAAAGACCAGGAATCACAATTCGGGAAGTTTAGATAAGTATTATGCGCTATGCAGATCTGGTTGTATGGATAGTTCTTTCGCTCATGATTGCGGCTTTTCACTATCCGGGTCACGTTCATTTATGTGTATCTACGGTTAATTGAAAATACGATTACATTCAATCGGTTTGGATTTTCTCTGAGATTTTCCAAATCAAGGGTCACTGGGATGATAATTAGGAGACTAGCGTGGGATCCCTTCAAATACATAACATATTGTATTTATGTTGTAAATAAAGATTTGTATTGAATTTTTATCATAAGCGGCTTATAATCACCGTTATGAACAGAAAAGTGCGTGAATACTTATCTTCTATTGGTCAAAAAGGTGGTAGGAAAAGTCGCAGGACTTTGAACACGGAAGAGGCAAGAAAGATGGTTCGTGTCAGGGAAGCTAGACGTGCGTTCAGAAAATTTTACGCCCACTGTTTCTGGTCATTCCGTAAAGACATGGTTATTGGCATAGAGGATATTCCCTGGCTTGTGGAACAGTTAAGAAAGCATGGGAACAGAGACGCCTGGGAGGTCGCAGACCGGTTATGCCGTTAAACAGCTTTCAAACTCTTGTTGTTAAGTTACTTGCCGCTAATCGTTCGGAAAGTGCGTATCTCGCAGGTGGTGCGGCGATTAACCTGCTGCCTGAATCACATCGTTATAGTTCTGATCTGGATTATTTTCATGATTCGGAGAAACATGTTCAGGAAGCTTTTCAGGATGATCTCAAGATTCTTAATTCAGAAGGGTTTGATGTTGAAATAGTGCTGCAGGTACCAAGCATGATACGTGCAGTTGTTTCAAGGGGTTCTGACGCTGTAAAGATCGAATGGGTTCATGATACTGCCTGGAGGTTTTTGCCATTAGTAGCTGATGAATTAACCGGCTTTCGTATGCATCCGGTCGATCTGGCGATTAATAAAGTACTTGCTTTGGCTGGTCGTAATGAAGCCAGAGATTATCTTGATGTTATTGTGCTGGATCAGGAATTGCTTCCTCTAGGCGCTCTATGTTGGGCGGCCTGTGGTAAAGATCCCGGTTACTCTCCCCAATCGCTTCTGGAAATGCTTAAAAGAAAAGGTCCATTCCGTAAAGAGGATTTTTTGAATTTACAAACGAAAGAGAAATTAGATCTTGTTAGTCTTAAGGTTAAATGGATTGTTGCACTGGAGAAATCAGAAGAGTTTATTAAAAATCGCCCTGCCTCAGAAGCGGGTTGCTTATATTGGCATATTATACAAAAAGTATTCGTTGCGCCTGAATCAAGTTTGCCCGTTGATCAGTTACAAGATATCGTACAACACTTTGGCCGACCGGCAGGTGTGTTGCCTTTGGTAAAGTAACGGCCTTGTTCACTGAGACCTTCCAGGTCGGGACCTTACAGGTCAAGAACCACACTGGTACGATAGCCAAGAGAAATTGCAGTACTGAAAACCTGATCACCTTCACTATATTCCAGCCGCCTGTGTAAGTGACTGAAAATAAGCTACTTATATAATCCATGCTATAGTTCGCCAGCGAATAATAATAACATCAATAAATTGGCTTTTTTTATTATCTTATTTTGGGGGTGGGTCGTATGAAGTCGGAAGAGGTTATGGAGGTTCTTGCCACAATAGAAAATAGTGGTGGAGATTTGCATGTTGGTCGTGGTGATGTCGAAGTAGGTCAGACTTACCCGATTTTTGGTATGATTACCGGGGTTGAGGACCTTGGTGGTGGTGATGTTATTGCCGAAATTAACCATTCAATTAAAGCCCGGATGTTCATATCTGAAAGTGAGCGAATTGAACTACTAAGGACAAGAGCATTTGAGACTGGTATTTTCGTTTCAACTGTACTTGAAAAAGAGCCTGTAGTAGTAGTTGAGTGTAAAGCGGTAATTTTCGGAAAGGCCCAGGCCGCAAACGCATAATCCAGATTAACCCACATCTTTTTATATTCTGCGATTTAAGCTATTGCAGCTAAGACAATTCGGTCTGAATATTCAGAAGCCTTTAGTTTTTTACACTTGTTTTGTAGGTAATGCATGTCCCTTGCTCCATTTGATGTATTACTTTTATCATTTTTTCTTGTATTTTAGGTAATCTGAAAACCCCGATACCATTTATTATAACACGTCCTTTTGGAGTTTCCCCTGATAATGAGTGAAAAAGAAGATATAAAAAGTGTTCTAAAAAGTCTGGTGTTTTTTGTTTTGCTAGCACTCTTCTTTCGGGCTTCAGCTCTTGCCGCCTATAAAATACCATCATCTTCAATGGAAGATACTCTTCAGATAGGTGATCATATATTTGTGAACAAGCTTAGTTATGGCTTTCGTTTGCCATTTATGACACATACCATACTTGACTATGATCTGCCTGAGAGGGGAGATATTGTTGTTTTTACTCTTCCCGAAAATTCTTCGATTGACATAATTAAACGTGTAATAGCTCTTCCCGGAGATGAAATAGAGGTACTTGGCAAAAAAGTATTTATTAACGGCAAGGAGTATGTTGATGACGCTCGTTATGCAATCTGGAGAGAGGGAGGACTTAGGGATTTTGGGCCTGTAATTGTTCCTCCAGATCATGTAATTCTACTTGGTGACAATCGTGACCACTCAAGAGATTCCCGCTTTTGGGACAGCCCTTTTCTTCCAAGAAGCAGAATAGTTGGAAGAGCATTTGTAATATGGTGGAACTGGTCGAAGCCAAAAGAAAGAATGTTTACCATGATTCGGTAGTAATTTATGGATGTGATATCCGCTTTTAAGCGTAACGCGTCAATTTTTCGTTTAAGTGGCAGTGATGCAGAAAGATATCTGCATGGTCGATCAACGCAAGATATTAAGTCAATGGTTTCTGGTGGCGAGCCACGCTGGGCCTTAATACTGACCCCACAAGGAAAGATAGAAAGTGCTTTTTATGTCCTGAAAGTTGCAGATAATGATTTTTTGCTCGTATGTGAAAAACGCGCATCTCAGGATTCATTTGAAGAAGATTTTATGAAATCTCTTCTTCGATTTAAAGTAGCAGATCAGGTTGTTTGCGAAGATGTAAGCTTGCAGAATGGATTGCTTAGCGTTTCAGGAATTCCTGAAGATTCCCTTATTTTTTCTAATGCCAGGACTTTGCGACAAGAGCAGGAAAATACATCTTCCAGTCTTTTTCTCTTTCCAGTTTGGCGTGGTAATTTTTGTTTTCTGGATATTATATATGAGTTGAGCCAGGACCTTTCTGTTATGGATCAGTTCAGCTCTAAACTCGCTTCCAGTAGTTTAGAGTTTGAATTAAGAGAATCTACCCCTGAGTATTACGAACTTCTTCGAGTAAGAGCAGGGCACCCTGTCTTTAATCAGGATATTACTCAAGCCATCTTTGCCCCCGATCTTCCGGCCAAAAAGTATATTTCATTTGGAAAAGGTTGCTATGCTGGTCAAGAGGTTGTTGAAATGGCGAAGGCAAGAGGAAAGCCTAACAGGGTTTTTGCCCAGTTTAAAGCCGATGCGCCCGTTTCAGAAATTTCTGGTAATGAAATTTCTTCCAGGGAAATTTTTGCAGTAATTGACGGGGAAGAAATAAAAGCCGGATTTATTACTAGCGCTGTTGATGATTATGAATATGGCGATTTAATTGCGCTTGGATTTTTAAAAAATACTGTTTTAGAAAAACTTGGCTTGAAAAATGATTCTCTTTTTGTAAAAGGAGAAGACCGCATCATACCCATTTTTATTTCCAGTGTGTTTAATGATGAGAGTCTGTAGTGAGTTCCTGTAGTAATTTGGTTTTAGATGAAAGCAGAAAGCCTATAAGTGTCTACGTCCATATTCCATTCTGTCAAACCAAATGTCCTTACTGTGATTTTAATTCCTATGAAACATCAAGGGCCGAATTATTAATTCGCGAAAGAGCTTACATTCAGGCGCTTTTACGTGAGTACGGTGCTCTTGTTGATAAATATGAAATTGGTAATCGTTTTATTGAAAGTATCTTTTTTGGTGGCGGTACCCCGTCACTTTTAAGTGCTGATAGCATCTCTTTTCTTTTGGAAGGGTTCGGTGGTATTTTCCCATTATCTGAGGAAGTCGAGATAACTTTAGAGGCAAATCCTCGCTCTGTTCAGGAAGATATTTCAAGTGATAAATTAATTAGATTAAGGCAGGCAGGGGTTAATCGACTGTCATTTGGCGCCCAATCTTTTCTAATTGATAAATTAAAGTTTCTTGGGAGAAATCACTCCCCTAAGGATACCTTGCTTAGTTATGAGTCTGCAAGAAGTGCTGGATTTAATAATATTAATCTTGATTTAATATTTGGTCTGAAAGATGAGAAGAGCTCTCAATGGAAAAGTGAATTAAGAGAAGTGGTAGGTCTTCGACCAGAACACCTCTCTGCTTATATGCTGACTATTGAGCCTGGTACGGTTTTTGGTCGCATGAGCAGGAAGGGGGAAGTTTTTACTTCTGATGAGAATACTTCAGGGGAGCTTTTTGAAATTACTCAGGAGATTTTGGATTCAGAAGGTTATTGCCAGTATGAAATTTCAAATTATCAAACTGGTGAACGAGTCTGTAAGCATAACATGGTGTACTGGAAAGGTGGCGAGTATCTGGGACTTGGAGCTGGTGCTCATAGTTTTCTTCGTGCGGGTAATAGTTATGGTCTCAGGTGGTCAAATATTCCTTCTCCGTCAATGTATGTAGGTCGGGTTAATGATACTGGTCTTGCTTCACAGTGTATGGACCCTCTTGATTTTGATAAGGCATTTATTGAATATGTTGCTCTAGGTTTAAGAATGGCAGAGGGAATACCTCTTGCTACCGACTTCGATAATGAATCAAGTTTTACAAAGGAGCTGTGTGCTTTGATTGAAAAGGAAGCCCCAAAGGGGCTTGTTGATGATGGGTATCTCAATCTGGACTATAGCAGAATATTCATTCCCAGGCACAAATTTGGCGTTTCGGATGCGATTATTCAAAGCTTGATCGATTGTATTTGAAATTGTACTAATGCTCTATTTGAAAACATGAATTGTTCTATTGGTAAATGCCACTTCTAGCTATACTGAGTTTTTCTCGGATCACCTTATGACCAACATGATTCCATCAACCAGTCTGGATAAGATGTTTTTGGGCGAAGAAACTTTACTCTATCATCGTTTGGTTGTTCAATTTCTTCTTTTTATTGGAGTATCCTTGTCAATCGGAATACTTTTCTGGATATGGTATGTTGATGATTTTTTAGGTTTGCCATCGGGGATTTCACTTTTGGTCAAGTCTATTATTACCCTTACGGTGTGTAATGATTTCCTGAATATGCTGGGTCACCTGCTCCTTCGCCATAGAGTATTAAAACAAGCTCCCTCTTCCTTCGATAACGCAAAACTTATAGTTCAGTATGTTTCTCGAGGTCAGAATATTGAGGTTCTGATGGAGAGCGCAAGAAATGCATATGAAGTTCTGCGCCAAGAATGCAGTATTGATTTTGAAGTAAGATTGGTTACCGAGATTCCAGTTATTCACAATTTTGATCTTTCAGAGATATCTAAATATAATTTTATCTGTGTTCCTGAGGGCTTTAAAACCAGAAATGGATCTCTATATAAAGCCAGGGCATTAGAGTATGCGAGAATTACCTGTGATTCTGTCGACAATAACCGTGTCTGGATTCTTTATCTTGATGAGGAAAGCATTCTTACTCGTTCTGCTGTTCGTGGTGTTCAGGAGTTTATAAGTGAAGATACAAATCTTGACACATTCTCCCAGGGACTTATTACTTATACTGGTCGGGGTACCGATGTATCTTCTATTACAAGTGCTACTGAAATCAAAAGAGTGGGATATAACCTTGGACGCTATTATTTGCAGTATGCGGTTCTTCATGACATTTATCTTGGTTTTCAGGGATCTTTTTTCTGCGCATCTACTCGACTTGTGAATCAGGTTACGTTTGATTTTGGACCTGAAAAGTCCATAACTGAGGATCTGTTTTTTGCATTTAAAGCCGCAGCCTGTGGCTTTAAATGCAAATGGCTTGAAGGTTATGTTCGTGAGCAGGCGCCCGAGTCTTGTATTGATCTTCTCAGGCAAAGAAGGCGATGGATGAAGGGATTGATGGAGTTTCTTTTTTCAAATGAGATTGCTCTTGGTCGGCGGCTTATTTTGTTTCTTATGATTACCTTGCCTGGAAGGCTTTGGGTTTGGGGAGTGGTTCCATTTCTTGTTGTACTTAATTCCCTTGTTTCTGATAGTGGTATAAATACTTTTATTCAAAACCATATTATTGGTTCTGACTATTCTGGTTCTTATTTTTCAGGTTTGATTCTTCCTGCATTCGTTTTTTCTGTTCTTCTGTATTTTGTTCTTTTGCTTCAGAGTAACTTTACTATTGGGCTTTTGTATTCAGTCATGGATCTTGATACGACAAGCAGGATGGAAAGATGGAAGTATGTTGTCCGCTGCTGTCTTGTTCTTCCTGCAGCCATTTTTCTTGAGCAGTTTGCCAGCATCTATGCAATGTTCTCGCGTGAAACCGGATTTGCTGTTATTAAAAAAAGCGTAGATACCCGAAAATCCTTGATACTTTCCGATAGTGGTTCTGTTGATATGAATGGTTAATTTTGCTGACAAATCCTGATTATCAGTCAAGTTGGCAGGTTTCATGGAGATGGCTTAAAAGAGGATCGGAGTATAGCTAGTGTGGGTGGGGCTGCAAGTATTTATGGCTATTCTGACGAAAACTGGCTATAATAGAAAACTGTGAAACGGGAAATAACATTAACAAAGCATAAATTTGGAGAAGATACAGAGTCAAGTCAAATTCAAGACTGGCAGGAGCTTGGTGTGTCTGCAATCTGGAAGGCTTCTTTTGAGATTTTAGAGCAGTGGTTTATAATGCGAGGGCTTGATCCCGAACAGCAAAGAATAGATAGGTCTTTGATTAAGAAATATAAAGCTCCTTGGGTTAAGGGATCTGAGCTGTCCTTCGAGGAAGACTTGTAAATGTCATATCCTAGTGACGATATGATTGACCTGATAAAGATATTCAATAAATACGATATAGAATATCTGGTAGTTGGTGGTCATGCAGTTAATGCCTATACTGAGCCCCGAGCAACAAAATATATTGATCTTTGGATAAATCCGACAAGTTTGAATGCGAAGAAAGTATTTTTGGCTCTTGGGGAGTTCGGTGCTCCGCTATCTGGAATGTCAGAAGTCGATTTCACTGATGAAGAAAGTTTTTTTATAATAGGTATTAAGCCAAATCGCATTGATATACTTCAGAAGATCCCAGGTCTGACATTCAATCAAGCCTGGACGAATAAGAAAATTTTTATCTTAAGTGATGTAGAAGCAAATTTTTTATCCCTGGAAGATTTAATTATTGCAAAAGTCACAGCCGGCCGACCGCAGGATCTTGCTGATGTTGCTAAGCTTAGGAAGGTATAGGGGTCAGAAAACCCGTTTTGGGTTATGTATGTTATATAGCTCCTATCTCCTATTGCTTCTTGACCATCCCACACCGTCTGCCCGAATATTTTGAAACCAAAATTGATATTTCAGGAATGAATTTGCAATGAAGACAATGTAACTTTCTCCTTTTAAAGTTATCTTCTGAAGGAATTATATTTATTAAAGAAACTGGTTTTGAGATTATGAAATTCGAACTGGTTAATTCGAACTGCTACCACGTTAGTTACTATAAGAACTGTTTCTCGGGAAGGTTGATCGAACTGGTCGAACTGGTACTGGTCGAACTGGTACCACGTTAGTTTTAAGTCACTGAGTTCTGGTCGAACTGGTACCACGTTAGTTTTAAGTCACTGAGTATTGAGTCCAATACTGGTCGAACTGGTACCACGTTAGTTTTAAGTCACTGAGTATTGAGTCCAATCATTTTCAATTCAAGTCATGCTTATTGCTAGTAATAATTCTTTCAAAAGACAGCATCTTTCAAATAACGAGTTTTTCATAGTGCTGCCCTGTTGGATTTACTTAG
>DAOLCO010000035.1:0-34076 GCA_035327825.1 Oligoflexia bacterium
GACTTCCTCTCTCAAAAGATGGAAAGTGTCAGATCATGTTGTGACTAATGCATATTAGTGTCTTAATTCAGGAGTTGTATTATGGATTTATTTCACGTGAAGTTGGAATTGTATTTTAGTTCTTGTGATAACCCGGAACTGGTTAAAACCATTTTCCAAAACCCAAAACTTGGGAAAAAAATAGTCGGGCAGCGTTCAATTGGTATTCTTCCACCTGGAACCGTAAGTTTCAAGTGGACGCCTTGCTCAAAGGCTTTGGCCTTATTCTTTGTTAAGGCAAAGAATATTCTTGCAAAAGGTGATGAGTCAATTCCTATTTTAGAAGGCCAAGCACTTAGCCCCGCTGCTACTTTAGGGACGAGGCTTTGGAAGAAAGATAGTGCCTGGATACATGATGTATTTGGCTCCGATAAAGACGGAAATCCTTTCTTAAGGCAACTTCTTATCGGAATTAATGTCAGACGTAAAACAAAGTCCCCTATTCAGCTATTTCTAAAATCCAGTGTATTACCAATTGATCGGGTGAAAATATTTATTGAAGATATTGATGTTTCCGAAGATCTTTTTGTCCTGAGCATCCTGTCAAAAAAACTTACTGAACAATGGAGTCCAGGATTTAGTAAAAAGGCTGACGACAATGAGTTTACGGGGAAACAATTGGCGGCTTGATGAATTGAAAATTGTAGAAAGCACGTGAGAAAGGTGGTGGACAAAGCCACACTTTCTCACGTGTGGCTCTCTCTAAACTGCTCGGGTATTACAGTCCGTTGTATAACCGACGGACCTCTTCCCTCTTCTCATCGCTAGAGAATAATCCGTTTCCATCGTATTGGTCATAAGCCTTCCTTATGAATATACGTAGGACGCTTTTCTGAAGCGCACTCAACTTCGGATACAGCAATGGCAAATCTGGCGCAACATTAGAACTGCTACCCCAGGTCTGTACTAAATGTCTTATTGCGTAACTCAGGCAAACATTTACGTATGCCTCAGAATTAAACCAACCTTTCTTCAGAAAGGCCCATGCGACAGTCCCTCTAAAAGTAGAATCGGGATAGCAGGCTTCCAGAAGGATCACTTTCTCGATTTCAGGTAAGCATTGGCCCAATTCTTCATCACTGAAATTCCCAATTACGTCCTCTCGGAACACAAAAAAGCACGTATCAATTGTGCTTAAAGCTTCTTTTAGAAGTCTTACCTTTTCCTCGGAGCTGCTAGCGCTCCTGCACCTTTGCCACAATTCTTCCTGATTCATTTTTTTGCCTTTGGGTTGTTGTTTTAGAAAGTGGAACTTCCCGTAACAGTCTTCACTGCTTCAGGAAGTTCCACTCCAACAATAAATTAAGACTTTTGAGGTTAGACACTTAAAACCAATCAAAACCTTTATTCTTTCTCACGTCTCTCAAATCTAAAATGCCTTACATCCTAGAGTAGAGAGACAATTGTCGTTTCACGACATACCCGAATTTGTAAGCTAAAAAGAGCAGTATTTTTTGACGGAAGTGTACTACAATTTATTATTGGTCGGTACTCTGGTGTGCTGTTTATTATTAAGGTAAAGAATTTCGGTAGTTACAACGCTCTAGGGATCTATACCCGACTCCTTAACAGAGACTTCTCGGGCCGAATTCCAAGTAAGCGGTTTCGCTCCTCCTGACTGACCGTAAATCGGGCTATTCCATCTTCAAATCTCTGTACCGCATTTACTCGTCTATTCCCTACCCTAGAAAAGAACTCGAGCTCCTCCATCGCTTTGGATAAAACTCTTCTTGCAGAATTAAATTGTTCTTCAATATCTGTAAACAACGTTGTTGAAGTTGAAGAGGAGCTAAACTCGTTCAATTTTGAGGTGCTGGTATTAAATTGTAACTTTTTCTTCTTTAAATCCTCAAATCTTGTATGTAGTTTTGGTATTACTTTTAAAGAGTAGTCATTTGCCACTTCATTACCTGTCATCTGGAGTATTCCACCAGCCTTTCGCTCTAATTTCATATCTTCCAGCTTTCGCCTATCGATACTTGTCGGTGTGTATCCTAAAACGTCTAGTCCAGCCATTTTAGATTCAAACCACGCGGATTGGCACATTTCCTTAGAGCCACTTAATGTTATTTTCGTCCAGCCTTCCTCTACTATGCGTTTTACTGTAGGAGCAATTTGTTGAAAATCGCCATCCTTTAATACAATTCGGTCATTATCTTTTTTGGGAAATTCAATTATGGATTTATTGGACATAACTATTTGCCCTTAACCAATGTATTAATTGCTGGAATGACTTTCCTTGGATCTAGAGCAGTACCTCCTTTTCGAATTTCAAAATGAAGGTGGGGATTTTTGGATATACCTGTGTTCCCTATAATTCCTATCTCAGCACCCTTTGAAACGACCTCTCCTGGAACAACTATAATTTTCTCTAAATGAGCATAATGAGTGCTAATAGAATTACCATGGTGAATAACTAGTAGGTTTCCGTATCCTCCATATGTTCCTGCATAAATGACAAGACCTGACCCAATGGATTTGACTATTGAATTACCTGAAGAAACAATATCTATCCCATGATGGAATCGACTATGTTTGAAAATCGGATGAGGCCTGTTTCCAAATTCACTCGTTACCACTCCCACCTTTATTGGCAGTGGAATTTCCTCCGCGTGAAGCTCATTAAAACTTAACGCTAGAAACCATGGCAAAGCAAAAAAGTAGTTTTTAATTAACATTACTTACCCCCTACCTTGGTAATGATTGAAGAATGCACCCATGCTTCTTCTCCAGTAGGTGCAAAAGTCAGAATCCAGTCTTCATACTCTCCAAGAGCCACCAATAATGTGTCTTTCTGTACGGTAGATATGGTAACTGCGTCTTTCTTTGGATTCTGTCTAAGGTTGGCAGATAGAGTAGTCACTTTAACTGGAAATACTTGGTCAAATTTATTAATTACTATCTCTTTCTCTACGATCGGTTGGGAATGCTTAGAAATCGATTCAACTGACTGTACGAGGTCATCAAGTACACCCTTTATCAGGTCAATCTCTCCAGCCAGATCTCTTTTGCTTTCTTCTGTTGGACGATCAATCTTATCTAAGACTGCCGCACTGGGAGATGAATTGACAGTACTTGAATTTCCGTAAAAGAAGTAAAATAGAACTGTAGAGGCAATAATTATTAGAATAACTACAATCATCCATATTAGGCCATTGGTCGGTTCTTTAAGCTCGTATTGATCATTCACAGGTCTCTGAAATGGTATTTTTTTCTCTTTCTCTCCCTGAATATGCTCTTCAAAAAGACTGGCTAATATCTCGTAATCTCGGTGGTAATTTTTTTTCATTTGCTAACATCCTTCAAAAGGTAGTCACCCTTCACTATCCCCTCAACCGTCAGAACTTCTTTTACAATTCGTTTAGTTCCAGCTTTTTCCATGTAAATTAATACATTTACCGCTTCACTTATCATCTCGCGTGATGGCGTCACGCCAGCTTCTGAGACGAGTTGTTCAATTCGAGATAATCCCTGCCTTGCAGAGCTAGCATGAACTGTACTAACTCCACCTCCATGGCCAGTGTTCCAAGCTTTCAATAAATCTAAGGCCTCAGCTCCCCTAACTTCTCCAATCACGATTCGATCGGGGCTCAATCTCATTGTCATTCGGACTAAGTCTCTTAAATTAGCAACCTTATCTTTTGTGCGGAGATATTCTACGTCACTTGCGTTACATTGAAGCTCTTGAGTATCTTCTAGTATTACAATTCGGTGATTACTTCCTTCGATTGCTTGAAGTAGGGCGTTTGCAAAAGTTGTTTTTCCACTATCCGTTCCCCCGACAACTAATATATTGAGCCTCTTAAGAACTGCATCCTTCAAATAGTAACAAATATCTTTTGTAATTATGCCCTGGCCAAGCAAATTATCTAATGTAAAAACCCGTATGGCTTTTTTCCTGATCGCAAAAACAGGAGTTTTACTTAGTGGTGGAATTATACCTTGGAAACGTTCACCACTTTTCGGAAGTTCGGCTGCAATGGATGGATTATTTTCATTACAAATCTCATTTACACCGAATGCTACGGCATAAATTGCTCGCTGTGCATTCATGGGACTAATTAATGCATTACTCTTGAACTTTCCCTCTCCTAGTCGATTTACCCAAAGTGAGCCGTCTGCATTAAGACGGATCTCTGAGATAGTGTCATCTTTTAGAAGGGCGGTAATTTCCGGGCCGAGTGCTGTTGAAAGTAAATCTGAAAGTCTTTCTGTCGATTCCATTAATATCCAGTAATAAGAAATTATTAATGGAGGGAGATATATTAGAGTTGAGTGTACTTGCCGGGGTCACCTAATGGGTACACTTAGGTGGAACAAATATAAGGGCTTAAGAGGTCACTAAAGATAAAGCGACATGGACGCAGCTTTTATAGATCTGTAACTCGTCGTACTGATTAGAAATTATAATATTTAGCAATTCTTAGCCCTTACATTACATAACGGTGTGTTGTAAGTTTCCAAAACCATCGATCCTTTCCATTTTATTTGGGTAAAAGAAGCATTTTTAGGGTTCCGAGTTTTGCCTGCGTGAGTATGCAAACTTCGGAGACCTTATAGAAGAATAAGGTTTTATTAGCTGTTGTAATTAATTTCTTTGTCGAAAAGTTTTTTTGGTTCTCCTTGAACGAGTGACGGATTGTGGATACCCCCGAGGGCTATGGAAAAGCAGTTTTCCGGGGTATCTGCGATCACCCAGCACTACTTTCAGAGTGCTGGGGTCGCTTTTTAAAGGAAATTAGATGATGATTTCGATTGATCTATCAAAGCTCGATCCGACCACGACAACGCTCGACCTGAGCAAGAAGTGTGTCATTGACACCAAGTGGGAGCACCTGAAGGGTCTTACCGCCCTGACGACGCTCGACCTCTCGTGCACGTCTGTCTCGGACGCCGACTTGGAGCATCTGAAGGGACTCACCGCCCTGACGACGCTCCACCTCGAGGGCACGTCTGTCACGGACGCCGGGTTGGAGCACCTGAAGGACCTTACCGCCCTGAAGGAGCTCAACCTCGGGATTACAAAGATCACGGACGCCGGGTTGGTGCACTTAAAGGGTCTTACCACCCTGACGACGCTCAAACTCGGCAGCACCCCTGTCACAGATGCTGGGTTGGAGCACCTGAAGGGTCTTACCGCCCTGACGACGCTGAGCCTCTTGTACACATCTGTTAAGGGCGCGGGGTTGAAGCACCTGAAGGGTCTTACCGCCTTGAGGACGCTAAACCTCAACAACACGTTTGTCACGAACGCGGGGTTGGAGCACCTGAAGGACCTTACCGCCCTGACGGAGCTCCACCTCAATAACACGTTTATCACGGACGCTGGGTTGGAGCACCTGAAGGACCTTACCGCCCTGAGGACGATCGACCTCGACGGCGCGTCTGTCACGGTCGCCGGGTTGGAGTACCTGAAGGGCTTGGGTGTCAAGTACTACGGGTTTGTGCAGCTGAAGGACTTATTGGAGACCTTGAAATAAGACCCCGTCACGCACTAAGCAGGTTGTCCCAGATCGGGATGACGGCTTGGTTAGACGTTAGCACCTTTAGAAAAGCAACAACTTGTTTTATAGTTACTAAAATTTTTTGATGACAAAAGTTTAGCGAAGGTGTTGCTTTTCTTAAAGGTCAGAGCGCGGTAAAGGGTTAATCTTCAGACTCTTCTGGAAGAGTCTCTAAATAAACAATTACCAAAAAGCTCCAGATGCTTTTTGATTATATAGGTTTGTCTGCGGTGGCTGAGTTTTTTCTCAACCAAGTGTTTATCACTAACGCAGAAAAAGGGTTAACAACCTTCTCTGCGTCTCCGCTTCTTTTTGCCATTAATTGTCATCGTGATCAGGGCGTTTATCAGTGGCAATTGAATCATTGAATAGTTGGGCAAACGCCCCCCCTTCCCCTGCATCCTCTTAGCCAAAAGCTCCATAAACTTGTCATACCGAGTTTTCCCACTTAATAAAAGGGCTTTCTAAGACGGATCTCTGAGATAGTGTCATCTTTTAGAAGAGTGGTAATTTCGGGGCCGAGTGCTGTTGAAAGTAAATCTGAAAGTCTTTCTGTCGATTCCATTAATATCCAGTAATAAGAAATTATTAATGGAGGGAGATATATTAGAGTTGAGTGTACTTGCCGGGGTCACCTAATGGGTACACTTAGGTGGAACAAATATAAGGGCTTAAGAGGTCACTAAAGATAAAGCGACATGGACGCAGCTTTTATAGATCTGTAACTCGTCGTACTGATTAGAAATTATAATATTTAGCAATTCTTAGCCCTTACATTACATAACGGTGTGTTGTAAGTTTCCAAAACCATCGATCCTTTCCATTTTATTTGGGTAAAAGAAGCATTTTTAGGGTTCCGAGTTTTGCCTGCGTGAGTATGCAAACTTCGGAGACCTTATAGAAGAATAAGGTTTTATTAGCTGTTGTAATTAATTTCTTTGTCGAAAAGTTTTTTTGGTTCTCCTTGAACGAGTGACGGATTGTGGATACCCCCGAGGGCTATGGAAAAGCAGTTTTCCGGGGTATCTGCGATCACCCAGCACTACTTTCAGAGTGCTGGGGTCGCTTTTTAAAAGGAGAATACAATGTCGATTGATCTTTCACAGCTCGATCCCACAACCACAGAGCTCCACCTTAAGGTTAAACGTATCAAAGACGAAGATTTAGTCCACCTGAAGAAACTTAAGGCTCTAAAGAGTCTTGACCTCTGGGGGACACCTATCACGGACGCCGGGTTGGTGCACCTGAGTGAGATTACTTCACTTAAGGTGCTCTGCCTCACAAATACAAATGCCACAGACAAGGGGTTGGAGCATTTGTCTCATCTCGACCTGGAAGCAATCATCCTCGCCGGCTGCTCGAATGTCACGGACTCAGGGTTGCAGTTTCTTAATAGCTTTCCCTCTTTGAGGGTACTTAACCTCGCTGGCACGAAAGTCACGGACAACGGGTTGGGGCGCCTGATGGGGCTTACAGGCTTGAAGACTCTTTATCTCGATAAGACGAATGTCACGAACCACGGGTTGGAGCGCCTGATGGGGCTTACAGGCTTGGAGGAGCTTAGTCTCGCGAAGACGGCTGTCACGGACTACGGATTATTTCTCCTGGGTAGGCTTACTTCACTTAAGAGTCTTCGACTCAGTAATACGTCTGTCACGGACGCCGGATTGATTCACCTCAAGGGACTTACCGACCTGGTGAATCTCGAGCTCTATAACACAGAAGTTACCGAGGAAGGGGTGATGAAACTCAAAATCATGATGATGGCAGAATTGTTACTCGGACACTTGAACATAGTTCATAAAAAAAATTGCTAGGGTTGTTCCACTACGTATGTTTTTTTCTGCGGTATCTTTGGATTTTTTCTTAGATAGGTGTTTGTTCACTAGACGCAGAAAAAGGTTAATTACCTTCTATGCGTCTCCGCTTCTTTCTTCCATTAATTGTCATCCTGATCAGGCGTTTATCAGTGGCAATTGAATCATTGAATAGTTGAGCAAACGAACTCCACTTCCCCTGTATCCTCTTAGCCAAAAGCTCCATAAACTTGTCATGCCGAGTTTTCCCAGTTAATAAAATGGCTATCTAAGACGGATTTCTCAGATAGTATCGTCTTTTAGAAGGGCGGTAATTTCCGGGCCGAGTGCTGTTGAAAGTAAATCTGAAAGTCTTTCTGTGGATACCATTAATAATCCAATACGAAGAAATTATTAATGGAATGGGATATATGAGAATTTGATGCGATTGCTGGGGTCACCTAAAGGGGTACACTTTGGTGGTACATAGAAGTTCCGGCTATGAGGACTTATTTATAGCTAGTTTGTTTCAACAGCCGCGTTCAAACCAATAGGAGAATAATTTATATGGGATTTAGCATAATTACTTGTTCTTTTTCCAAAACTTCTCTTGCTCACCTGCCATTATGCATCCATATGGAAATACTAAGTCAACAACTTCCCCTAATCCGAACTCTTTCATCTGATCCTGAACACTTTGTGCGCTCTTGTATGCGCTTGGTAATTCCGAAATATCAATCATCTTAGAAAAAAATCGTATGTCTAATCCTTTTGTTTCTTCGGCAAAGATCTCGTTAATTGTTTTATGAGCATTATTTCTTTTATGCTTTGTGCGACTCAAATTTCTTCCTGCGCCGTGAGGCGCAAACCCTAAGTTGTTTACTGTTGTATTTCCTTTGACTATCAAAACGGGCTCCCTCATGTTCATAGGAATAAGTCTTAGCCCATCTTTTGAGTCAGGAACAAATTTATCATCAAGTGGTGTTGCTCCTTTGGCGTGGTAAAATAAGTCTTCATCTTTAAAAACAAAGTTATGTTCGTTCCAAAATCTTTCGTAAGGACTGATGGAGAACTTTCGAGCAACTGCATCGTGAATAGTAGTGTGGTTCATTTTTGTCCACTCTCTAACTAACTGCAGAGCCTCCCAATATGATCTACCCTCATCAGTATCATATGGTATCCACGCGTTTTTTTCTAATGTCTTAGGAGATATCTCTTTCCTAAAAGTTTCTGCTACTTTCATTCCCTCTTTATACAAGTTAGCTCCAAAACCCCTACTGCCGTGGTGCGTGACCATTATAGTATCGCCAGTGTTTCTAGATTTGCCAACAAACAGGAAGTGATTTCCATCTCCTTGGGTAGCTAAGTGGGTTTGAGCAAAATTAATACTACGGGTAGAATTTAGGAATCTATTTCCTTTTAATTCATCAATAAATTTAATTGGGAGATCAGAATATTCTTCGCGTCCCCCACCTCCAAAATGGGTAACCGAATGAGCAGTGTCTAAAATATCTCTTGGGGATATCTGACTACCGAAGCTTGTCATCATCATAGAGCAACAGATATCTGCGCTGTGCATTGAAGGATGAATAGCGTTTCTAGCAATAGCTATACCGCCAACCGGAATTTGTCCCACACCCGTAGGGCATGCATCAGGCATGATCGCTCCCCCAACGATTGTTGGTGTTTTCATTAACTCTGTCATTGCTGAGAAAACGCTCTCAACATTTGACTTTTCTTCTGCTGTGTCAGCTTTAATGTTTTGATAAAAGCTAATTGGTCCTGAATGAGGCTCAATAACTTTTGGGCAGATTTCTTCTAAATAACTAGATAAGCTTTCGTCACGAAGAGAATTTTGATTCGCGTAGTCAATTGCATCTTTAAACCACTTCCCCGGTTTATACCCTAATTTGATCAAATCTTGTCCTGTTATTACCATTTAAGAATTCTCACCTAAATAAGGTACTGTTATCGCAGAGCTTAGCATATGTCAGAGTCTATTTCTAATTCGAGATCATTAGATGCTCGAATCTAATTCACCATCTTTAACTTCTTCCAGATTTATCAACTGTGCAAACGACCTCCCCTGCATCCTCTTAGCCAAAAGTTCCATAAACTTGTCATGCCGAGTTTTCCCACTTAATAAAAGGGCTTTCTTTTGAGATTCTGGAAGTTCGGGCGTGTAACAGAAATAATGCATCACAAAAAACGAAAGCATTTCAGCAATTATCTCAACATCCACTTTTAAATTCTTCTGGTTATGAGAAAGTTTTATTATGTATTGGTCGGAAGTACGCTTTTCTCTGCCATCATTTAGATAGAACTCTAGCGCCGATAAAAATAGGCTATTTAGATCTACATAACCATCTAATTTCATTAATCTAATAATAAAGAGCACTTTTCGGCTTATCTTTTCAATAAGTTTTAGTGCATTTAAATAAATATATTATCGTTCTTTGAAAAATTTTATTTAGGTAAAAGAAGCATTTTTAGGGTTCCGAGTTTTGCCTGCATTAGTATGCAAACTTCGGAGACCTAAGAAGGTAGTTTTTTTTATTAGTTCTTATCTTTTTCGGAGTTAGTGAGTTTAAGACGTTGGGTTGAAGTTTCTCGGAGTTCAAAATGAGCTGCGAGAAACTTCAACGAACCTCTCGCTATTTTTGCGGGCGCTTAAACAGTGCGTTAACTGGAAAGATTAAACATGTTGGAACGAAAAGTACGCGAGCTCAAAAACTCGCAACACCTTCAGATTAAGAATTCTCTTCGATTAATTTGGGGGGATGCCTCTAGGATCACGGGCAATGCCCGTCGGATCAGGGGCGATGTCTCTGAGATCACGGGCGATGTCTCTCGAATTTCGGGTAATGTATCTGGGGTCAGGGGCGATGTCTCTGAGATCACGGGCAATGTCTCTCGAATTTCGGGCGATGTCTCTGAGATCTGGGGCGATGTCACTGGGATTACGGGCGATATCGATAAGATCACAGGCGATGTCTCTAAGATCACGGGCGATATCGATAAGATTACGGGCAATGTCTCTGAGATCACGGGCGATGTCAGTGGGATCATGGGCGATGTCTCTGAGATCATGGGCGATGTCTCTGAGATCTGGGGCAATGTCACTGGGATTACGGGCTATGTCTCTGAGATCACGGGCAATGTCACTGGGATCACAGGCGATGTCTCTGGGATCATGGGCGATGTCTCTGAGATTACGGGCAATGTCTCTAAGATCACGGGGGATGTCTCTGAGATCACAGGAGACGCTACGGGCGTCGTTGGTAACATCCTTGAGATCTGTCCTCTGATTAGAGACTCTTCTGGAAGAGTCTCTAAATAAACAATTACCAAGAAGTTCCAGATACTTCTTGATTATATAAGGTTTCCGCGCGGTGTTTCTTTAACTTGAAGCTAGACGCGGAAAAGGTTTAACCTTCTCTGCGTCTCCGCTTCTTTTTACCTTTAATTTTCACCGTTGGTTGTATCATGATCAGACTGTTGTTCTGTGGCAATTGGATCATTCAGCAGATGTGTAAACGAGCTCCCCTTCCCCTGCATCCTCTTAGCCAAAAGCTCCATAAATTTTTCATGCCGAGTTTTCCCACTTAATAAAAGGGCTTTTTTTTGAGATTCTGGAAGTTCGGGCGTATAGCAAAAATAATGCATCACAAAGAATGACAGCATTTCAGCAATTATCTCAACATCTACTTTTAAATTCTTCTGGTTCTGAGAAAGTTTTAATATGTATTGGTCGGATGCCCCTTTTTCGCGCCCATCATTAAGGTAAAATTCAATAGCTGATAGGAATAGGCTATTCAGGCTTACTCTTCTAATCGCTGCAACTTCTTTTAGTCCATTTAACAGCTGTTTAGAAATTCTAAAGTTAACTTTTACAATTTGTTCATTAGGCGACTTCAACTTCTTCCTCCTTGGAATATTCAGGTTCTAAGGCTTTTGTATCCAGATCATCCTCAAAACTTTGCGTGACTTCTTTAGAAATTAGCTCAATAATTAACCCGCTGTTTTCCTCTTTCTTTTCAGCATAGAAAACATTCTCGCTTTCCCATTCGCTGTAATAGAATTTCCGATCATCTCTGGTTACGATTAAAGGCTCCCTGGTCATCTCTAAAAATCTTTGATCCTGATAATATGCACTCTGCAAACATTTAATTGGCTTCGCCCCACCAACAAATACGATAGCCTCATTAGGTGGAAGCTCCATAACCTCTCTTGGGGTTAAAAGCGGTCGCCTACTGATATGAGTTGATTCGTTCTTATTAGAAAAGAATGGTGATCCTTTCTGGCCAGATTCTCCCTTCGTGCGATAATCAATCGTAGTATCGCCCAAAGTTTTGGAAATATATTCAGCAGTTTCTATTGTATTTGGAGTATAAAATACTCTTACATGAGTATTATCTAGAATTGAGCTTCTTTCGCCATAAGCGAGTTTTAACTGGTTCATTGACTGAGAAACCAAAAGGGCTTTAAGTCCAAAGCCTGCAATAAAAGCTAAAGCAGACTCAAAAAACTCCATTCGGCCAAGTGTGGGAAATTCATCAAGTGCAAGGAGCAATTTATGTCGTTTATCGATTAACGACATATCAGTTGGCTCACATAGTCTTCTACAGATTAAATTTAGAATTATTCTAGTTAAAGGTTTAATTCGATCTATGTCACTTGCTGAAACAACTAAATAAAGAGTTTTCGGTCGATCTGCTAACATTAGATCTTCAATCGCAAAGTCACTGTCACTTGTGCAATTGGAGAGAAGCGGATCTCTAAAAATTGAAAGATAGCCCATGACTGTAGAGATCACACTGGATCTATCATCATTAGACTTATTTAAGACATCTCTAATTGCGGAAACAATACTTGGATGGGGTTTCAGAGGTTTGCCGTTCTCATCTTTGATGTGCTTTGTCTCCATCATTTCTTCTAGTGTCTCAACAACACTCATATTGGCACGAGACAATAATGTTGCTACCCCTCCCAAATTTCTTTCTTGAGGTTCCCCCGAATATAAAACGTGTAAGATCGCAGCTGTGAGAAGTGAATTTCCAGTTCTTACCCAGTGATCAATTTGCCCAGGCCGATCTGGTTCCACAATAATATTTGCAAGATTTTGTGCGTCTTTAACCTCATTAATACCTTTTCTAATCGTAAATAGCGGGTTGAAGTGTGCGCTATCTGGAGACGTAGATCCAGGTCTAATTCTTTATTTGATAAAAAGCTGTGGCATTCTTCCTTCTGAACTAGAAACGATTCTTTATAAAAAAAGTGGTCTCCTTGGTATTTCAAATATAAGCAGTGACCTGCGCGATCTTGAGAACGCAGCAAGCCAGCAAAAAGGTGATGCGAAGTTAGCGATTGAGGCTTTTGCCTATAGAGTTTCAAAATACATTGGCTCATATTTTGTAGCTTTAGGAGGCGTTGATGCAATAGCTTTTTCTGGAGGGATTGGAGAAAATTCAATTTCTATCCGAACCCGCATATGCGAACAAATAAGTTGCTTAGGCGTGGTATTAAATACTTATGTTTATACGCAGAAGGAATCTTCTTTTTGTATTACTACGGAGAAAAGCCTTGTGAGCGTCTGGGTAATTAAGGCTGATGAAAATCTTCAAATTGCAAAGCAGGTTTATGATTTTGTTACCAAAGAGAATTCACCTAACCAAACTTCGCGAGCAGATCAAGACTCATAATATTAACCTCTAACGAAACAGTTTTAAGCTTAATTGCATTAGTACTATCACAACATTACATTTTTATTCATTCCTATTATTCTCGAATTAAAAAATAGAACTTTATCGGCAGGCAGGAGGTTGTGCCAAGGAAAATTCCCACTCTACTCAAACTTCAGTAGGCGGAGTCGAAGCGCATTTCCTATTACTGAGACTGAACTTAAACTCATTGCTGCGGCTGCAATCATCGGATTTAGAAGTAGCCCAAATGCAGGGTAAAGCACACCTGCGGCAATCGGGACTCCAAGAACATTGTAAAAGAAGGCAAAGAAAAGGTTCTGACGAATATTACGCATTGTTGCATGACTTAATTTCTGAGCGCGTGCAATGCCTCTGAGATCGCCTTTTACTAAAGTAACCGCGGCGCTTTCCATAGCGATGTCTGTCCCAGTTCCCATTGCTATTCCGACGTGAGCTTGCGCTAGCGCTGGAGCATCATTAACTCCATCTCCCGCCATTGCTACAATGTGGCCCTCGTCCTGAAGTTCCTTAACAATTCTAAACTTATCTTGAGGTAGTACCTCAGCTCTAATATCATCAATTCCAAGCTTCTTTCCGATTGCTAGAGCGGTGGTTTTACTATCACCAGTCAGCATTACAATTTTGATTTTGCTTGAACGAAGAGATTCCAGTGCCTCAAAGGTCGTTGACTTAATTGGATCTGCCACACCAAGTAGCCCAGACGCTTTTCCATTGATTGAAACAAACATCACTGTCTGACCTTCAGCTCTGAGAACCTCTGCCCTCTTGATTAATGCCGGATCGTCAATTAAACTTTTATTGCCAACCATTACTTTATTCTGCCCAACTTCGCCCACTACTCCTTTGCCCGTAATCGATTGAAAGTTTGTAACTTCCTTAAGCGTAACTCCCCTCTCCTTTGAACCCGTAACTATTGCTTGAGCGAGTGGATGCTCACTACTTCGTTCAAGGCTTGCTGCATGCACCAGTAACTCTTCTGGACTTAACGGTGCGATGGGTTCAACGATTATCAACTTTGGTTTCCCTTCAGTAAGAGTGCCTGTCTTATCGACAACAATTACGTCTACCTTTTCTAAAATTTCTAGTGCTTCTGCATTCCTTATAAGAATTCCCATTTGAGCACCCTTTCCGGTTCCAACCATTATCGACATAGGAGTAGCGAGTCCCAGAGCACATGGGCAGGCAATAATTAGCACAGCCACACTGTTAACTACAGCATGAGCAAGGGCCGGAACTGGGCCAAACAGATACCAAATTCCAAATGTAAGAATTGCCACTCCGACTACAGCAGGTACGAAATAGGCAGACACTGTATCGGCTAGTCGTTGGATTGGAGCTCCCGTCCTTTGAGCCTCCCCTACCATGTGGACAATGCGTGAAAGAAGAGTATTGTCTGCGGATTTAGTGGCTTCCATGATAAAGCCGCCACTCCCGTTTAAGGTACCTCCAATTACCGAATCATTAGCAACTTTTTGCGCTGGCATAGATTCGCCGGTTAACATGGACTCATCAATGGAGCTAGAACCTTCAATAATTTTTCCATCAATTGGAATTTTTGCGCCAGGCTTTACTCTAAGCTTATCTCCTACTCTAATATCATCAAGAGTAACTTCCTCTTCGGAGCCATCTGTTCTTATACGCTGAGCGCGCGCCGGCGCAAGTTCTAAAAGTGCACGGATCGCACTACTTGTCTTACTTCTCGCCTGAAGCTCAAGTACTTGACCAAGCAGTACCAATGTTGTGATAACCGCTGCTGCCTCAAAATATACTTCAACCGTTCCCGACATTCCGTGGGCAGAGGCGGGAAAGATAGAAGGGAAAAGTGCGGCAATTACGCTATATAGATATGCAACTCCTACCCCAAGTCCAATCAAGGTAAACATATTTAGATTCATTGAGCGAAGAGATGCTACTGCTCGTTCAAAGAATGGAAATCCCCCCCACAAAACTACTGGTGTTGCTAACCCAAACTGAATCCAAATTGAAATCCTCATTGGCAAAGCATTGTGGAGACCAAGACTGGGAACTAAACCCGCCATCGAATAGATAAAAAGTGGAACAGTAAACAGCAGGCTTATCCAAAAACGTCTTTGCATATCCTGAAGTTCATGCGACTCTCCCCCTTCACCTCCAGCGGGTGCTCCCATTGGCTCAAGCGCCATACCGCAAATCGGGCATGAACCGGGAGAGTCCTTTTTCACTTCAGGATGCATCGGGCAGGTGTAGATGACTTTTGATTTTGAGGTAGCTTCCGACACGGAGACTGGGAGCTGCTTTTTAAGGTATTTTTCAGGAGCTGCTTCAAATTTATTCTCGCACTTTTCGCTACAGAAATAATAATCTTTATTCTCAAAGTTTCGTGGTCCAAATGAATCATTAGGATCGACTTTCATACCGCATACCGGATCAATTAATTTTTCTTTCATACTATTAGCTCAAATTTTCTGTGATTATAATTCTTTCTTTTATTCATAATTGAAACTTATCTCTTAAAACCAAAAACGTATTCCGGAAACAAGTGCCCAATTGTTAGTATTCTCTCCCTCACTCCGCGCCAAGTATAGCGTTCTTCCAAAGAATCTAGAATAATTTACACCAACATATGGTGCGAATTTGCGGGTAAATTCGTAACGTAACCGAAGCCCCGCATCAATATCATTAAGACCCGAGCCTACCCCGAAGTCTTTATTTTCCTGCGCTGCCACAACTCCTTCAAGTCGCGGTTGCAAAATAAAATGTTGCGTTAAAAGAATATCATATGTACCCGTGACACGAGCGGAAATATTACCATCTTGGCTTACAAAAAGAGTTGGCTCAAGATCAAAATAATAAGGAGCAAAACCCTGAAACCCAATTGCGAGCGAAGTTTGTGACTGCTCGGACTTATCACTACTCCAAAGCTGTTCGTAACGAAGTCCCATTTGAAGATCAAAAAAATGCGAGATTAACCGGCCATAAAGTAATTGAAAATCCCCTTCGCCCGAAGCATTTTCTGTTGAAGCATTCCCTTCACTTTTAATCCATAAACGATTATAGTCCCCACCATGCCATCCAAAGACATCCCATTGACCCACATCGGCTCCCTCTTCCATTCTGTACTCAAAAATTTCAGCAAGGAAGAAGTTATATGTGACCGTGTCATCAACTGGTTCAGGTAAAACATCTTCGGGTAGAGTAGCTCCATTAAATAAGAGAGTAGAATCCTGCAAGAAATTCTGCTTATCAGATTTAAGTTGTGACTCCGCAAAACCCAAGCACGGAATTATTAAGCTCGCAAAACTCGTAATTAACGCTATGACTTTCACACTTGCCTCCCTTTTTCTGAATCCAGAACTTCCACCACACGAAACATTCCCATCTCCATATGTAGTAGAAGATGGCAATGGAAGGCCCACTTACCGACAGCATCCGCCGTTATTGCAGCCGACAACCTCTCTGCTGGTTTAATGAGAATAGTGTGCTTTCGAGGGTTATATGCACCGTTTCCGTTTTCAAGTTCCATCCACATGCCGTGAAGATGAATTGTATGTTCCATCATAGTATCATTTACGAGGACAAGCCTAAGACGCTCTCCATATTTAAAGGCAATAGGTGTTTTCGCTTCAGAATACTTTTTCCCGTCAAATGACCACATATAGCGTTCCATGTTACCAGTAAGATGTAGTTCAACCTCACGTTCCGGTATTCGCTTATCATCGCCTGGAACTAAACTTTTTAAGTCAGTATATACAAGAACTTTTCTTCCAGAGTCACCTAGACCGATTCCTGGTTCGGATAACCTGCTTTTATAAAATTCAGCAACCGAGGAATTTCCTATTCCGTGATGATCTGGACCATGCTTAATGGTGGTTACAGCGGGAACCTTGGAGTCCATTTTCATTTTGTCCATTTCACCTCCACCCATTTGCATCGCATTAGCAGAATGCACAGAAGTAACGGAACTTTTCATACTTCCTTCTGAAGTTGGGTCATCGTGAGCTCGTGGCATTTGGTGACCTAATGATGGCGCATTCATACCGTTTGAGGTGTCCATATCTGACATATTCTCCATTCCCGACATCTCCATACCCATATCTTCCATCGTTCGAATCGGTCGTATTCGTCGTTCAGGAATAGGGGCTTTTAAGCCTTGCTGACGCGCAATTGTTCCTGCTACCCAGCCACTTCGATCTGACGCTTCACTAAAAATTGTATATGCATCATCATCTTTCGGTTCAATAATCACGTCATAAGTTTCACCTGGGCCAATCCGAAATTCATCGACCTCGATAGGTTCAATATTTTGTCCATCAGCCTGAACAAGTTTCATCTTTAGTCCGGGAATTCGCACGTCAAAAAGTGTCATTGCTGCCGCATCAATAAAGCGTAGCCTTACGCGTTCACCAGGTCGAAAAAGTCCAGTCCAATTTTCAGCCGAGGGAACTCCATTTAAAAGATACGAATATGTGGAGCCAGTAACATCAGCAATATCTGTTGGATCCATATTCATGTTACCCCACATCATACGTTCGTCAACTGCTGCGGAGAAACCATATTTTTTTATATCATCAACAAGGTCTCCTACCGTGCGCATTTGGTGATTGTAATAACCTGCATAATTTTTTAGGTTTCCCATGATCTCCATGGGTGACTCAAAGCTCCAGTCCGAGAGCATGACGACATAATCTCTGTCAAAATGAAATGGATCAGGTTCCTTTGGATCAATGATCATTGGAGCATAAACTCCAAGAAGCTCTTGACCGCCAGCGTGGCTGTGGCACCAATAAGTTCCGCTTTGTTGAACTGGAAACTTATAAACAAATGTTTCACCCGGACTAATTCCCGCAAAGCTCACACCAGGCACACCATCCATCTCAGGTGGAAGAAGGATGCCGTGCCAATGAATTGATGTTATTTCGTCTAGTTTATTGGTTACTCGAATTACGGCGTCCTCACCTTCTTTTAAACGTATGAGTGGACCTGGAACAGTTCCATTAATTGCAATCGCGTTGCCAGTACGGCCATTTACGACAAATGGATAATTATCAATAGTTAGATCGATAGGAAGGTTTTTCCTATCTGAACGTTTGACGTCAGAACCTGACGCTGCCCATGCTGGTATAGGATGTGACAAAGCACTGTAGAGTCCAAATGCTCCAGCGCTATAAAGAAATTTTCTTCGAGATATCATGTATTCTGTCATAATTAATCCATTGTTCCAGTGATGCTTAATTATTACGATTAGGTAACAGCCAGACCGGGCTGTTACAGCCGCAGATACCCGCATTGAGATGATCGGCCTCGGGCGGACCCCATGTGCCTTGGTCGTAACTGTGAACTGGTGTCCCCGACATCAAAACAGGTTGAACAACCGCCCACGCTGCCTCCACCTCCTCCTCGCTCGCAAATAAAGTTCTGTCTCCCACCATCGCATCGCCTATCAGACGCTCGTAGGGGCCCATCTCATCTTCAATTGGATTGTTCACAACTGTAAGTTCTGTCGCATCACCAATCAACTGCTCACCAGGGCGCTTTACACGTGCACCAATAGCAATCGTAACCTCGGGGCTCAGTCGGAAACGCACATAGTTCGCTTGACCCGCGCATAGCTCGTGGACTGCGGGGGGTTTGAGCATAACCAACACCTCGGTCAGCGACTTAGTGAGACACTTACCCGCTCGAATAAAGAACGGAACACCGTCCCAGCGCGGGGAATCTATACGGAGGCATGCGGCAGCGAACGTTTCTACTTCGGAATCACTAGCGACACCTTTCTCTTGGCGGTAGCCACGGTACTGTCCGCGCACCACGTCATCTGGCCTAAGCGGTTGGATCGTCCTGAGCACCTTTAGCTGCTCGTCACGAATCGATTCATGGTTCGTTGAACTCGGTGGCTCCATCGCAAGAAATCCTATAACTTGAATCATGTGGTTCTGAATCACATCACGAATTGCACCTGATTCCTCGTAAAAACTGCCGCGACCCTCGACCCCAATGCTCTCGGCCATCGTAATCTGCACACTCTCTATGTATTTGCAGTTCCAGAACGGCTCAAGGAATGTGTTCGCAAAGCGAAACACTAGAAGGTTCTGCACCGGTTCTTTTCCTAAGTAATGGTCTATGCGGAACACGCTCGATTCGTCAAAAACCGTAAGGAGTGTCTCGTTCAGAGCCCGCGCCGATATGAGATCGCGACCAAAAGGCTTTTCGACCACAACGCGCGCGCCACGGGCGCAACCTGACTGACCAAGCCCCTCGACCACTCTTGCGTAAACACTAGGAGGGATTGCGAAATAGTGCAACGGGTTAGTAGCACTGCCAAGTTCCTTGCGGAGCGCTGCATAGGTGGCAAAATCACCGTAATCACCACTGATGTAACGAAGCCGATCTTGTAGCCTTGCAAAGATCTTCTCATCGAAACTACTAAGTTTCTCAACACTCTCACGAGCGCGAGCCTGAAACTGTTTGAGCGTCCAGTTCGATCTCGCAACTCCGATCACAGGCGCATTCAGATGTCCCCGCCGTTCCATTGCATAAAGGCTGGGTAAAATTTTCCTATAGACTAGATCTCCAGTTGCCCCAAAGAAAACGAGAGCATCGGAATGTGATACGTTCATTAGGCAACTCCAATCCGAGCCGATTCCACCAGCCAAAATAGTACTATCCTTTTCTCTTTCATAATAAAGTTCCTTCTAATGATGTTTGTACCATCCCACTCCCTTAATATCGTTCCATGAAGTGGTTTGATGGCATGCGTAACACTGTGAGACTTGTACTGAGCTGCAACACCCGCTATCCGGCGCGGCACCAGTACTTGCCACCTTCTTTGACAGCATCTCAAAGTGCATCATGTAATGGCTAGGCGGAGCTTGATGACATTGAGAGCAATCACGAGATGTCGGTAATGGATGGCGATATGAAGTAATGCTCCACTTGTCTGTCGCATGGCAGGTGCTGCAATCGTTTCCTAAAAGCGAGCGGTGTCTATCCTGATTTGCGTGGCAAGTCATACAGTTCAATGTTTTATCTAGTACGTCATCAGGACCATGGTAACCTTTTCTTGTAGCTTGAAAGATTGATGTTACTCCAAGCTCAACACTGTCATTATTGGAAATTTTTTTGTTTAACATTTCTGTTGCAACAAGTGCAAGATGCGTATGATCCATTTTAGTAATTGATGCGTCTCTCCCTTGATGTTCTAAGTGACAACCCGTGCATGAGGTCACCGAACTATGAAAAGAGGTATTTTGTTTTTTTAAGATCTCTGACTGCGCTGCATGACATGTCACACACTGCTCTCTAACAACTCCTTTGTAGGGCGCATGACATGTGTTGCAGTTTTTCTCCGAATTGGAGTGATACTTAGAAAGCTCTCCAGGCTGAATAGAAAGTGCCCATTTTTCAGGTGCAGATCTTAAAATCTCTGGCTCTTGGAAGACAAACCATCCCGCTGTTACGAAAACGACTAAGACAATACCAATCCAGAGACTCAAACGCATCATTTAAGCCACCGTATACCGAAATAAAAACTACTCCAGATATGCATAGCTAGAAAAATAAGAAGTAAGACAGATAAGACAATGTGGAACTTAATCCAATAAGTAAAGATTTTTTTCATTATCACATGACTTTGAAGAGCATATTCAAGGTCCGCAATCGATTCGCTTAGATCGTGCGCTTCTTTCGCTATTTGAATATCCGGTGATTCTGCTCTGAACCAAAATAAGTACCATTTACTCGACAGTGCGCGCACAATATTTAGCCGATCCGGGTGCTCGGCAAGTGCAAGCGCACTAACGCGATAACGCTGCTCAAGTATACTCAGGCTAATTCTCTTTTCTCTTGTCTCCTCAGAAATAAACCCCATGAGGTATTGCCCGACAAAACCACTAAATACTACCCCAAGCATAACCACTGTGAGCGCTATCCCTAGGGGGCTCTCAAATTTATGGCCTGTATGTATAAGCCCTAGAATAGAACCAAAAATTCCGGCATAAACATGGAGCTTAAGAAAAGTGGACTGCGATACAACTCGCATCATTATCCTCTTAACCCAATTAATACGTCTAACCGCTACATACAAATATGTCGAGAGAATTAGAAGAGCTGCTGCGATTCCAATAATCCCACCGTAATAACTACCGGCAAAGCGCGGATCTTTATGTAACCCAAAACTAAGCCAACTCATAAGAATGAGTGTAAAAAGAACGAGCCCAATAATATTCTTTTGCCTCTTCATTTTTCTAAGCCTCAACCCCTATATTCTCGGTCGACTTGGCCTGACATGCCAAGATAAACCCGCTGTCTTTTTCCTCTGCTGTGATTCCATCTTCGATCTCCATGGTTACATGCCCTGAGACGAGCCTGATTCTACAAATCCCACAAGTACCGACACGGCAGGAATTTTCAATTGGCACTCCGACTGATTCAGCCGCTTCTAGAACTGACATGTTAGGTGGTAGCGCTGCCTTTTTGCCTGACGACACAAAATCCACAATCGTTTTTGTATTAACGATATTGGTTTTCCCTTCGTGGCCTAACGGAGTGACCGGTTCATCTTTTCTCATAGAGCCGAAGGCTTCAATCTTTATCGCTTCTTTTGGAACACTCAATTCGGATAGAAGCTTTTTTATATCATCCATAAAGGGAGTAGGTCCGCAGATGTGCACCCGCGAGGTAATTAAATCGGGCACTGTCGCAAGAATCTCCTTTGTAAATCTCCCACGCATTCCGCTCCAATCTGATCCAACTTTCCCGGTAGCAGTAACGATTAATTTGAAGTTGGGATTTTTAGATTTCAGCTCTTCAAGTTCGCTTTGGAAGAGATAGTCTCCAGCATTACGGTAGGTGAAAAGAAGAGTTATTTTCCCAGGCCATGCTTTAACAATTAGAAAACGCAGAACGCTCATCATTGGCGTGACTCCTATTCCAGCTCCGATAAGCACAATAGATTTAGCCTCCTCCCCTGTAAAAACAAAAAGGCCACTAGGGCCCTGCGCATCGATCAAATCTCCTTCTTTAATTAGATCATGCAGGTATCGGGAGAAGGTGCCTAGATCTTCTCTCTTAATGGTTAGGTCACAAAATGAAATCTCAGTTGGCGATGAAGCCATCGAGTATGCGCGAGCAACAGTTTTTTGATCAATTAATGCGAAGAGGGTGAGAAATTGCCCGGGCAAATAAGTAAAAGGGAATTTATCGCCTGACGGATTAACGAGCCGAAATGTTTTTACGTTAGGTGACTCAATAATAATCTTACTGACTTTGAGTCTTCCAGCCCAGTTCTCTTTTTTTAATTCTGCCTTCACCCCTACCTCAGTGCTGGTAACTGAATTTGTTGGACTCGGATTGGATGAGGGCGGAGTTCCACCACTTGGAGGAGTTTGCCCACCCCCACCATTTTCAGGAGGGGTGGTGGTAGGAGGTAAACCGACACCTTGTTCAGTTAGTCTTTCCAGAAGTGCTGATGCCCGGCGCATCTTAAAAAAGTACATCAGAATCATCGTCGCTGAGAATAATGATAGAAGCACCATTACTAGTACGTGAAAAAACGACAGTCCGAATAACCCTTGCGGAGGCAATGCTGTCAAACCTTGCAGATTCATTTCAGTCTTAAACCAGCTAAGTGCGATATTGCGAGGTGATTCACCTTCGGCTAGTAGACGATGAGCAGAGAGTCCACTTTCGACCATGCGCATTCCCTGTTGCATTTCGGCTAGGGACTGCTGCATTAATGCGAAATTATCGGCGTCCACTGCGGCCGCGAGAGATCCAAGTCCGGTTGATACTTGTCCTAGCCCATCAATCATTCGGACGTGCGCCACATGTTGAATCTCATCCCAACGTTCTGGCGAAAGATTTGGAATTTCTACTAAAGATGGATAAAAATCTTTCTTTGGAGGGAGCCCCATTTGCTTCATCATCTCTCCCATTCCCTTCATCATACCGCCGGCTCCCCCCGGAGGAACTGCTCCACCCGGAACTATTTGCGGCGCAGCGACTTGACCGGAATTCGCAGCGGCGGGTGCTTGCTGCTGTCCTAGTTGAGGTTGAGTTCCTGCCTGGGCAGCAAGCTCAGGATGATGGCTTAAATGCTCTGCTTCTGATTGTGTGAAACCTGGGCTTGCAATCAGTAATAATACAGAGATGCTACAAAAAACGGCTGAAAGTATGAATTGGGCATAACGCAGCATAATTTACATACCTCCCATGTTCTGCGAAGCAGGTGGCGTAACTGGCAGAGCTTGAACCGCAGATGAGATTTGCCCAAGTAGTGCATTTCGTTGCTCATTACTTAAAAGCATTGCTGCCTCACCAACATCTTTAATAAATGCCAGTCTGAAATCTCCTTGTAGCTTCTCACTCTCTCTAACCTTCGCTTCAATATTTACAAAATTCGGCTGATCGGAAGCTGTAAGTAACCAGACCTGCTCTTCGGCCTCTTGAATTTTACGATTAAAATCCGACCGTTTTAAAAGCGACTTCATCCGAATCTCACCCAAGCGGCTTTGTTGTTCTAATGAAAGCGTAATGTGCTGAGGATGATCAAGAAAGAAATTGGTCGAGCCAATGTGATAGAGATGTGAAACACCGGGGAAGCCAGGAAGTTCTGAATAAAAACTACTTGGCCCCATATTGACCGCCTGTCCCATGGGAGCGCCGGCGCCCATTCCACCCATCATGGAATTCATCATGCTCATCATCCCCGCCATCATGCTGGCATCTGGCCCCTGGTTATTTCCAGCAGGAATAATGGGCTGTGGCGGTGGTGCTTGCGGAACTCCTCCCATCGTCCCCATCGACATTTTTAAGCGGAGTTCGTCACCATTAGCCTTCATCGCTACGGCATCTAAACCTTGCTCTCTTACTTTAGCTTGTAGCTCTGAAACTTGATGACTGAGATCTCCTAACTGCTCTGATAGTGTTCTAGGAGGCATTACTTGTTTGTGCTGGCTTTCCATATTTGCTCCATTCTGAAGCAGGACTTGAGCACTTGCAAAAGAAGGCCACACAAGGAGAACTACAACCACTAGGGAAAAAAATAAGTGGAAGAAAAAATAGACTTGTGACGCAGGGAGGGCGTGACAAAGAACATTTGATTGATCCTCAATATTGGGAGACAATGCCTCTTTCATGTAAGCCATCCTCCACTAAACCCGGCACGTTTGAGACCAGTTGATATATATGGAGATTTTCTTAGCAGATTCCAAATCAGTTGAGTCCTATAGTTTTCAACCATAATAACAACCGGACCCTGATTAAGACCGTAATTTCCCGGTGACACCCAACCCTTTTTGCCAGACCCATCAACGAATGTTCTGTTAAATGAAGTTTCAAATCCAAATTGGCAACTGGTTACAACACCAAGATGAGTAAAGTGCTCGATAGCCGGAAGAACTATCTCCGGTGCGAATGGTAGTGAAGCGATAGCAACCCACGGTGCAATCGTTCCATCATCTGGACCAAAAGGGGCGCCTCTTCCACAATAATCAAAGAAAGTCCGTTCGATTCCGTCGACAATAACAGTGGCTGGACCAGGTCCGTCGGTTGCTGTAATCCCCCAACAACATCCACAGCAACCATCAAACTTAAGCGGATTAAGGAGGCCATATTCTTGATGAATCAAAGTAGCGAGACGACTGTTTTTAAAGTAGTCGCTTTGATGCTCCCGCATTACAGCATCTTGTATATCGCGCAGATCAATCCATAAATGTGAATACTGATGGATAAATAATGGCCCAGCATAAAGCACATCATGACCGTATATAGATTTCCAACAAAAACTCTTTGTCCATTCTAAATAGCTTTCTGGAAGGATGGGAAATGTTGGTGAACCAAGGGCTAAGACATACAAGATCATAGCCTCATCGTAGCCCTGCCATCGATATTGCATAAAACCATTCTCAGGTGTCCATCCATGTGTAAAGGCAAGACCACCATTTAGAGCCCAATCCCATTCAATTCTTCGATATAATTTGTCTACGAGTTCTCGCAATTCACGCTCTTCGCCTGTGTCTCGGTCAAAATACGCTGCCGCAACAAGTGCTCCAGCAATTAAGAGTGCAGTATCAATTGTAGAAACTTCGGATTGCCAAGCTCTTTTACCGGTTGAGCAGTCAAGAAAATGATATAAAAAGCCCTTATATCCAGTAGAATTTAGATCGGCTCCCTGTGGAGCCTCCCACAAATATTTAATGGCACGAGTTACCATTTGTAACGACAAAGATCGTGTTATAAATCCACGCTCCGCTGCCACCACCATCGAAGCGATGCCCATACCAATTGCAGCTATGCTGGCTGGTGATTGCGGTTTGTTAGAGTCTGCAATTAGACCAGTTTTTGGATGTGAGTATTCGGTAAAATACGAGAAGGCTCGACTCTGAAGCGTTTCAAGCAGCGCGTCTTCTTCCATCGGTGTTCTCTCACTTTTAGCTGAGAAGTCTCCTGTTACACAGCCACTACATGTCATAACTCTTTTCCTCTATTTAGACGACTTCCAGCACTCTATTCATTGTACCAAATGAATTCGAAGTACAGTCGTGACATCCAATATGAGGGTTGTCTCCACATCCTGGTTTGCAACACCATTTACCATCAATCACAAATTTGTATTCGTAATGACCCGGGGAAAGAGGAAGATTTGTAATCCAATTACCATCTTTTCCTTTCGTCATAGGAGTATTGCTGTCGCTCCAATCATTAAACGTACCTGCAACGAACACCTTTTTGGCATCGGGAGCCGAGCAAACTATCTCTTTTAAGATCTCATCAGTTTTTCGCGCTACATTTTCCATTTATATTTCTCATGTCTAAAGTTACTAATTAAGCAAATTCTTCTATCTAGCCACAAATTTTCAGTGACAACCCCCGGATCCACTTTTTTCTTTATCTACTTCCCCTTCAGTTTTCTGCTTACTCTTACTTTCCTTTGAACAACACGAACCACCTTTTCCATCACTACTTGCCCTCATCATAAAAAACATTGGAAGCACACAGCAGCCGATCATAAGTAGAGGAAATAAAAGAGATGCTCCCCAAATCGACACTCCCAATTTTGGTAATACGAAAATAAGTGCTGCTGCACCTACAACACACGCAATCATCCATTTATGGCAATTTTTCATAAACATTTCCTTTAAAAAATAATTAATACCCTTTTTGATCGGTAGTGACACTACCGATCAAAAAGCAAAGTTCTACATGTCTCCCATCGGAGCGCCGCCAGCAGGCATTCCAGCACCCGGCTGTTGTGGAGCAGCGCCTTGAGATGTGGCTCCGCCCATACCTTGATTTGTAGGTGGAACTTGCTGAGGCATTTGGCCCATAGGACTGTTCCCCATTCCACTATCCATCATATCATGACCATGACCCTTCATTCCCATCTGCTTATGAGAAGAGCCCTCCACATTCGCCATACGAGCTTCAAGATTGAGCATACGGTCTTCCAATTTCTCAATTCTACCTGAACCAGCTTCTGCAAAAAGCGGTGTGGTCGTTGTAGCTAAAAATGTCAGCACTCCAAAAACAACTATCTTTCTATTCATGTCATTTCTCCTTTTTTATTAAAAAAACTAATAAACTCTTTTTACTCTAAACAACAAATGGACTCGATATAAAAACTATTTCATCCGCTTTTTAAAAAAATCGACCATTTCCTTTATTTTCTTCTCTGCATCCGTTGAGTTTTTGCTAGCGATGGAGCTATGTATACAACTCGTTAAATGCCGCTCTAAAAGCTTTGCCTCACATGCTCGAAGTGCGGATTGTATAGCTGTCATCTGAGATAAAATTTCAACGCAATAACGTCTGTCCTCTATCATTTTACCAACGCCATCTATTTGACCCTTGATTCTATTAAGCCGGGGAATAAGCTCACTATGATTCGGGTATTCCTCTACCTCTTTTAATTTTTTACAACATCCAGACATTAGTCCTTCCATAGTTTTTAATTGGAATTTATATTAATCTCAATATACTATATACCCCTATATAGTATCTACAAGTAAAAATTTATCTGTTAGGTAGGCCGGGAGGTAAGTGCCGAAATTAATGGGATTTTTCACGGCAAATTATTCTCTAGGCTCTTTCCTAATGCTTCCTAAAAACACTGTTAAAATATAATATAATCCTCCTATAATTTTATTTAACGGACTCAACCATATCCCCTTCTCTAAATCCGGTTCCACTTGGAAACTTGGCAACTGCATAGTGCTCATTAAGAAGTTCAATGATAGTCCCACTACCAATCTTCCTTTTATCACATGAGACTCTGTTAGGATCTTTCGGGGCTAATTCACTACAAACGTTCCTAAAAAGTACTACCTGATACCAGGCTGAACTTCATTCTTATCAACACAGACATGAGCAATCTCTTCATTAATTTTCATGGCTACAAGTCCTCTATGAACTGAAGAGCCACAAGCAGATATCAAAGTGCCTAATATTATTATTCCTAGTTTATTTTTCATTTATTCCTTCCTTTCTATTTTAATATTTTATCAACCTTTCTAAAACCCATTCCTAATGCGTAGCCTCCGTAATCTAGGTGCATTAAAAATGCTAGACACTTAACCTAAACTCATGGCAATACAAATATTTGCTTCCGTCTTTACTAAGGCCAATGAAAACAACTTTATTACTTTTAATAGAGGCAATCTTCTTTTACTAAAAGCTATCGCTCAAAGTAACTATGGAATTAATCTACCATACTCCTCCGTCTCATAATTTATTACATCGTTTACTAATTTATCACGGCTTTTATGATATGAGGCTCGCACCATACTATAAAAGTCCAATGAACTTGGTTTTAGTGCATCTATTACTTCCAATGAACTTTCTCGAATATTTAGAATACGCACTCCGGCTAAAGTTGGAACAATGCTATTAGCAATTCTTGGAGAGATGTCTAAATCAAATATATGCCAAATTGGATCTAGGGAAATATTAACAACTTGTCCAAATGCATCTCTAAGACTTGAAGGTCCTAATATAGGTAAAACTAGATATGGACCATTACTTACACCATAATATGCTAATGTTGTTCCAAAATCTTCATCATGCCTTTCAAAGCCCCAATCGCTAGCAAAGTCAAATAGGCCGACTACTCCGATAGTTGAATTAATTGCAAATCTAGCAGTGTGGTTTCCCGCTTGCTCTAATTTGAATTGAAAAATATCACTGACTAAAAATATTGGATATCTCAGATTCTGAAAGAAGTTTGAAACCGCAGTTCTAACTTTTTCAGGTAGAGCATCATGATATACATGCGAAATAGGTTCTATCGCATAAATATCTAATTTATCATTAAACCAGAATATCTTACGATTAACGTCCTCAAAGGGATCTGATATATCATTAATTACGGCCGTTTCAATTTCATCTAAAGATTCACTTTCAGCAATTGCGTCGAGAATAGATATCCTCATAAAACTAAGTAAAATAAAAAATAATAGAATTATTTCTCTCTTAGCTGAAATTCCCCGCAACTGATTTTCTATGTGAAATGTAGATGCCGGCCAAGAACAAATTAACTTACTTCTCCTGCTAAATTTAGGTAAATTTTTCATCTGAGCCCTCTGCCACTAAAGCCAGCCCATTTAAGCCCATTTGAGATATAGGCTAATGTCTTTAAGAGATCACATATCATTTGAGTCCTGTAATTCTCAACCATCAGACTTATTCCCATCAATAAATTCATGTAAATACATTAGTTTTCAGTTTCTTGGATAGAATGTACTAACTACTTTGATTTCTCAAGATAGGTGGCAGGGTTATTTGAAAACTGCTTACGTGTTGCTTCCGATTCAAAATAGTATGCGCTACCCTCATGGCCAAAGATAAAAGCTAATGTCTTATCAACAGCCGCACCGCTAACTGGATCCTTTGCCTTAGTATATTTCATCGGATCAGCTTTCATTTTCCCTGCACACATTGAACAACATCCGTAATATGTATTTCCAGAAATTTCGATCGGTGTTCCGGCTTTTACTTGAAGAGAATCTTGCATCATGCAAACATATCTTTTATCTTCGATGTTCTGAGACCAGGTATTTGTAGCAAGTCCTAGAATGATAAAACTAAATATAGACATTATTATTATTTTTGTTTTCATTTTTTCTTCCTTTCTAATGTAAAAGCTATTTTATTATTAATTTCATTCCACATTTTGGACAGCTCCCAGGATTTTTTGAATTTATCTCTGGATGCATCTTACATGTGTAATTTTTAGATACCGAATTAGAGTTTTTGCTGCTGAGGCTTGGCGGTGGTGCGATGAGTGAAGCTCTTTTTATTGACTTAGGTGCTTTCGGTGCAGATGAACCATTTTTATTAATTCCATCATTACTTAATTGATCTTTTGTCGCCTTTGTTGCGAGTGTGCCTGATGGATGCTTGTACCAACCTGGATCTTCATATGAAGTCAAATTAGGGTGGACTTTCAAAATTGTAAACATACCGCCCATAGTAATATAATCAAACGGTCCTTCACCTCCGACCATTGGCAAACTATTTGGAGGAACTTGCATTCCCATTTCCCCCATATCTCCCATCCCATCTTCGCCCATGGTCATATATTCAGGAAGTAAAGGCTGAACTAATTTGTCTATTTCATTTCCGGAAACTCCAATCATATTTGGAATATTGTGTCCCATCTGATTCATTACGTGATGCGTCATATGACAATGAAATGCCCAATCTCCAGGTTCATCAGCAAGAAATTCTATTGTTCGGGTACTTCCTACTGGAACAAGAACAGTTACTTCAGGCCATTGCGCAGATTCAGGAATTTGGCCACCATCTGTCTCAACTAACTTAAATTGGTAACCATGCAAGTGAATTGGATGATGATCCATTGCACTTAAATTAGTGAGTCGAATTCTCACACGTTCACCCTGCTTAACTACCATTGGCGCAGTTCCGGGAAATGCACGCGCATTTAAAGTTAAGATATTAAAATCTGTCATTTCCAAAGGATTTGGTTTCTTAGCTCCTGGATCTATTCTCCATTCACTAAGCATGTAGGCAAAATCTCGATCGACTCTTGGAGTTTTTGGATTTCTTGGATGAATGACAAAGACTCCCATCATACCAAGTGCCATTTGAGTCATTTCATCGTGATGAGAATGATACATGTAGGTCCCATGCTGCCTTAGAGTAAATTCATATAGAAAGGTTTCACCTGGTTGGATAGCTTTTTGGTTAAGTCCTGCAACTCCATCCATCCCGTTAGGAAGATATAGTCCATGCCAGTGGATACTTGTGGGCGCTGAAAGTTTATTTGTTACATAAATTTTTATTCGATCTCCTTCTACAGCTTCTATCGTCGGACCATGAACGCTTCCATTGTATCCCCAACAATCTGCCTTAAGACCTTGAGCAAACTCATGATCTGGAACCTCCTCTGCTGTCATGTGAAAAACCTTAATCCCATCAACTATTTTAAACGGAAGAGCCCAGCCGTTTGGAGTAACCACTGGGGTGTAATCTTTACCAGGTTCTCCAGGTGTATCCCAATGCGTATCAGTGTAAGCTGCGCCATTCCTATCAACTGATTTTTTTTGCTCAGTTTTAAACCCTAACAAATCTTCTGCCCGGGCAGATCTTCCAAGTAATAATGCTCCTCCTGCTACGTAGCCAGTAGAAGCTAATAAACCTCGACGTGATATTAAATTTTTACTCATATAACTATTCTCCGTGATGATGTTGATGACTCATTGAGGCATTGTTTTTTGAACGGTCTGGATAGGTTAATACTTCTGACTGAGCTGAAGTCATAGAAACAATCGGAACATTCTGTATTCGTCCCCCAACTGCAAGTTCAAGTTCAGTTCTTGCAAGCCAATAATCCTTTAAAGAATCAATAAAGTTTTTGCCCGCTTCAATTTGATCTCGTTTTGTTTGAAGAAGCTGAAAAACACTCATAAACATACCGTTATATTGAAGCTGGGTTTGTTCAAGTATTTTCGCTTTAAGAGGGAGGACTTCTCGTTGATAAAACTCGGTTCGTTTTCTTGCAGTTCTCATTTTGTTATAGGTTGCTCGAACTTCAGATCTAATCTCAATACTATGTTGCATAAAATCCGCAGCTTTTTGCCTAAACATAGCTATGGCTTTTGCTCGCTGAGCATTTCCTTGATTAAAAATAGGAATTGGAAAAAGTATGCTTGGTCCTCTAGTTGTATTACCATCTGGTTCAGTTTCTGAATGAATGTTTATAAGAGCTTCACTAATCATCGCACCATAACCGGTAAGATTAATATTATTTCCAAATGCATCAAGTTCTTTACGTTCTGCCGCAAGATCTAATCGTTCAAAGATTGCTAAACGCTCAAGTCCAGTACCATCTGGATCTTCTTTTAAAGGGTTTGGAAGCCTCTTTTCTATCTTCCAATTAATATTTTTACCCCATAATCCCATCATTACATTAAGGCGTTCTCTTTCTTGAATCACGTCATTTTCAGCCATCGCTAAGTCAATTCGCGCATCATTTGCTAGATTTTGTTCATTTTGCATCTCTAGTGCAATAATATTACCAGCTTGAAATATTTTTTTTGCAGCAAGTGCTGACGCATCCATTGCTTGACTCACCGCTTGCAGCATCTCTAATTCTTGCATGTGAGCTTGTAATTCATAATAGGCAAGTTTTGTTTTTGCAGCATGCTTTATAATTTCTGAAGCTACTTTTCTTTTGGTAGCTTGTAGCGCATTTTCAGCAACTTTAGTTCTAAGGGGAATAAATAGGAGATCTACAAAATCTTGGGCGATATCTAGTTCGAAAGCTTTTCCTGGAAAACGACGACTAATATCAAAAACTGGATTTTGGAGAAGGCCTGCCTGAACAAGATCTGCTTGCGCTACTCCTACCTCTTCATAAATAGCCTGGAGAGAAGGACTATTAAGTAACGCAATTTGCACTGCATCTGAAACTGACAAAGTTTTAGTAAGTAAATTATTTACAGCAAGCTCTATTTCTTTTGCTTTTTCTTCATCTTGATTCCAAATTATTTTTGAATCAATTTTTTCATCAGTCATTAATTGAATATCTTTAAAACTTTCCGTTGTATTAACTAAAGAACAACCTGAAACAGAAACAATGATTGCAATTGATATAATCTTAATGTGCATGATGATTCATTCCTTCCATGTGGTTCATTGACTTCATGTTCTTTCGTTTCTCTCTATTATCTTCATTTTCTTTGCTGGTAATCTCTTGCCGATCTAGAGTAGTCGAAGATTCATAAACTGATGACTCTTCAGCCGCAATGCTTGCTGGATGAGTATTCGGAATTTCTAGTGGCCGATATTCCGTCGCACAAGCAGATAAAAATAATATACTCCCTAGGGATAAACTGATTGTTTTCCTTTTCATTTAATGTCCATCATGTTTAGTTACTGAGTCAGATTCAAGATCAAGATGATTAATCTCATTCATAAACCTAAGTTCGTTTTTAGTAAGATTTGGGATCTGCCGTATAAACGCTACGAGTTTCCAATTTGCATCGTCTGCTCCACCGAAACCCGGCATCCCAGTAAAACGTATTCCCTCTTTAATGATATTAAATATTTCACCATCGGTAAGACTTTGAGTACTTTTATCACTAAGATCTGGTGGAGGTGGATACATTCCTTTACCTAACATTGTATTTCCATCTCCATTATTGCCATGGCAGCTTGCACAATGATCAGCAAAATGGTCTCTTGCTTCCGCTAGATAGAGTTCTGAAATATCCAGTGGATTCTTAAGATTTTTTATTGAATTCGGTGTTGCAAGATCTCTTACGTGATGAGCCGCCCAAGCTTCAATTTCCATAGGCGGTCTCCTCGCACTAAATCCAAGAGTTCTAAACTTCCACATAAATGCAAATCCACCAAATATGGATAAAAGAACTACAAATGTAATTACAATTTTAAAAGTTTTCATGCTTAGAACCCTTGAAATATTTTTAGTTACTGAGTATGTGTTTTTAGATTATTGGTACCTTTTTTATGATCTTCTTTTATCAAAATAGAAGATGCGGCAAAATTACCACTCGCTAGTTTATGTCCCCTGATCGCAAGAAATTGCCCTTTTTTTAACTCATTCCTTGTAACACCAACTCCTTCACTTCCACTCTCAAATATAGTTTGAGCAGAAATTTCAACTGCATTTTCACCACTATCAGTCTCAACAACAATATTATCTCCAGAAATAGAGACTAACATACCTGTAAGTTGAGGGGACTTATGCTGTTTTTCGTCGTGCGCAAATACTGAACTAAATACAAACAAATTTAATCCCACTAAAACGACCAATATAGATACTTTTTTCATGTTTTCTTTTTATTTAAATTTTCTGTTTTACTTCTTACATTAATGGTGTTTCTTACTTTAGCTTTCTCTCATAGAACAAAAATATTACTTAAAATATGTTGTTAGAATTTCTTAAAATAAAAAATTCTACTTGATCAAAATTATCAAAGTATTGTTAAACTAAGAAAAAGAGGAACAAAGGGTTTCCTTTGTTAATAAATCCTCAAATCAACCAGCGGTTGAGAAGAATAGGAAAGGTAGAAGACGAGCCGATAGAGCGCTCTTTAGGCCAGGCAAGGAAATTAATATTGTAATCTTTGAAATATAAATTTTGGTAGGATACTAAAGTTATTTTTTCAGAAACAAAAAAATCCACATAAGAAGAGAGACCTGTAACTGAGGGCGAATAGTTAATATCCTGAAAACAATCTTTCGCGTCTATGCAATCATCACAAGCTGAACATTTTTTAGTAGTCGAATCATTCTTTTTAGAGCTCTTATCACAACAATCGTGAGAACTTTCTTTGTCAGACTGATTTAGAACCTCTTGGGCAGGACAGGCACAAGGAAAAAGCACTAGATGTAAAAATGCAAAACATGAGAAAATGGTAAAGAATAATGACCTGTTAGAAAATATTTTCATTAAATTTTTACCAAGTAAAATTTACCATAGTAAAACTGTATCATAATCTGTAGTGCGCACTATATGATCTGACAGGCACCCTGGATTTCTTACGTTATTGTAA
>DAOLCO010000036.1:0-32166 GCA_035327825.1 Oligoflexia bacterium
GGTGGAGGTGGTGGGGGTGGTGGTGGGGGCGGAGGAGGAGGAGGTGGAGGAGGTGGAGGAGGAGGAGGAGGTGGTGGTTCAGATGGAGTCGGGGACAACTGACACTCTGGCAATTCTGGATTTACACAACATGGATCGGTGGCACTACCACAACAAGGATATTGAACAGGATCAACTCCACAACAAGGATCAGAACTTCCACAGCAAGGGTCATAATCAGGATCATCAGGATCATCGTTACAATTTGGAATGGGACAACCGATAACGGTAAACCCACATGTAGTCATTACAGCGGCCTGACTGGTAACAGTTGTTCCCGAACAAGTAGTTGTCTCACAGCCCCTTTCCTTAGGATCTATTGCTAGAATCCTCACTAACGGTATTGATCCATCTGGTAAGGGCTGACAAGAACAACCAACAGTAGACCGCTCACAACATGGACATAGTGTAACACTACAATTATTAAAATGAGAATCAGTACAGACCCGCGTTAGAGTGTCTTCATAAATGGAAATATTATCAGTAATAAGTGGAGGACCAATAACAGGAGTATCAATTAACCATGTACGAGTATCCAGACAATACTGGGGACGGATACATCTTGGCTGTGCTCCCCAAAAAATCGGGCAATGCTGGGTAGATCGCCAACTGCCTCCACTACCATCAGGCCACCATGCATCTGCCACAAAACAATATGCAGCATCGGTGTAAGAACAGTTACGTGTAGTTACGCAACCCGAGCCCGGATTAGTACAAGTGCAATTCTGATTATAGGCCTCACAGGCAACATCGCAACCCAAGCAATCATCAGTCTGACCCATAGCACAATTACAACCCGCACCCCAACAACCGCTAAGAGTCTGACAATCTAACCAAGTATGAGCATGCGCAAAGGGTAGCAGGATTAAAAACTGGGTACTTAAAAGACAAACTAGATAACAAGATAAAAGAAAAATTTTCTTGGGTCTGATTTTTAAACTCCTTTCAATAAAACGCGGATAGCAATTAAAAAGGGACTGATTAAAAAACCCGGAAATCATAAAGACCCGCCTGCTTCATCTGGCAAAACTTGAGTAAAGGAGCCGGGACTAGACATATCAGAAGCACCATGATCCTGAACAGACCCTATAGACATTTGAGAACCTTGCTTAAAAGCGTCATTTCTTTTCTCCTCAAAATACTTATCAGCATCAAATTTAAGGGGCTTTTCATCGACAACCTTGGAAATAGAAAAAAGAACTCTCCGGCCATGTAAACCCATAAAAATAGAACTTTCTTCCTTTTCCTCGCCACCTTGATCCTGAGTTTTAAATACTCTCATTTTATGAGTCGGCGGAAGGCTCATTCCAATACCTTTTGGTTTTAGGAATTTCTCTGCCCAATAGTCGAACGATGGCTCTTTAGGAAGAGGATCAATTCTGTATTTGAATTTACCTGAAGAAAAGGCTTTCTTCAGATAGGCAACAAATGAGTTCCTGGAAGCCTCATCTACACCATTGGTGTATGCAAGCTCATTAAGTATTCCCTCAAAATCCTGGGCTTTTTGAAGCTCAGAAAAACGATTTATAAAAACATCAAAAAGCCCAAACATGGGAGAAATTTCAGATGGACTGGAATCCTTAGACACCTCAGGGCCCAGCCTTAAATAAATTAGAAGAATAAGAACCGGAAGTAGTAAAATTAGAAAATTTTTTCGGAACACTATGCCCACACTAACCTTCTCCAGATTGGGAACAAGCAGTTACTAGCCGAAGCTCACCCTAAATGACATGACTACTCTAAAACGACATCTGAAACATTTTTACAATATCAATACTAGCCCGAATATTAATGTCTTTAAATTTTCAACCATGGCAAAAACAGAAGAAAAAAACATCAAGACTAAAGTAGCGCGAAATCTACTTCTACACCTTAGAGAAGAAACAATCAAGATCAATATTGTAAGTAATGCCACTAAATAACACTTTCAAATTCACGCATCAACTCGACCAAGATTTTAACCTTTTCCTCTGATACTGAGTTATAAAGACTTGCCCGAAACCCTTCAACACTTCTATGTCCAGAAAGACCCACAACCCCGTGACTGTTCATAAAAGATAAAAACCTCTCCTCAAAAACCCTATCCACCAGATTAAAAGTAATATTCATGCAAGACCGCGAAGCCGAGTCAGCAAAACCCTGATAAAAATCACTAGAATCAATGAAATCGTACAGCATTTTTGACTTTCTTTCACTTATTCTTCCAATTTCTTCAAGAGTCCCCTGCTTCCTGGTCCATTTGAGCATTTCTCGCATTACAATAATAGCCGATACCGGAGGGGTATTATAAAGCGAATCAGACTCACGGTATGTTTCATACTGAAGAAGGACGGGCACTCCTGATCTTTTCTTTTTAATCAAATCACGACGAATTATAACCAGAGTTACACCGGCAGTTCCCATATTCTTTTGAGCACCTGCATATATAAGACCATACTTGCTAACATCAATTGGCCTTGAAAGTATGTCCGATGACGCATCGCACAACAAGGGAACTGAAACAGGCACACCAGATGGCTCTCCTCTTAACTGCGTTCCATAGATGGTATTATTACTGGTAAAGTGAAGATAAGAAGCACAAGAAATATCCTCTGTTACATCTGGTAAAATTCTGAAACCATTTTCCTCCGAACTACCAGCAACAGAAGCACCTGCAATAGATAATGCCTCAGCCATTGCGGCCTTCGCCCAGTGGCCACTTAGAAGGTAATAATTACCAGACACCTCGCGAGACTCAAGGCTTCCAAGATTAAGCGGTATCATTGAAAACTGAAGACTCGCTCCACCTGTACAAAAAAGAATTTCATGCGAGTCCGGTATCTCAAGAAGTTCTTTGAGATCAGATTTTATTTCATCCAGTATTCTTGAAAATGCCTTCGAACGATGACCCAATTCAAAAATACCCATTCCCTCAGCTTCAAATTCAAGCACAGACTCCTTGCACCGCTGAAGTACCTCCTCAGGTAAAGTCGATGGCCCACCCGAAAAATTATGTACCCTCATAAAGCTTCCCCAAAGTCTAATTAAATATTATTCCCAGATCACTCGTAATGTAATAGAAAATACCCTTAAGGGATACTAAAACACAAAAGGCTACTTTTTATCCAATGAGCGAAGAAAATAAAAAAAGCGAAGGCCCCGATCTTGGAGACTGGTCACCAGATCATTTTCCCAAGTCTCCCTATGGTGTGTTTAAGAAAAGCATTTTACTAATAGCACTTATTGCCCTCCTTTGCCTTGTTGTAAGATGGTGTTCCATGAATGACCAATCCGATCACACCTCCCAGAGCAAATCTATCAATACAAACGAAGATGAGGAAACAGGGTTATCTCCAAAAGAAAACATATTTGGCGACGAAGATAAAGACTCGGAATAAAATAAGCCTGAAATAAATAATCAGGTCAGACTATCAGCGCGGACTAATTATAAATTGGGAACCTTTCGCACAGATTCCTTACTTTTAATTTAACAGACTTTTCAACTCCAGAATTCCCTTCCGGGCCATTTCTGGACAAACCATCAAGCACTTCAAGAATAAGACCACCAATTTCCTTCCACTCACCAACTCCAAACCCTCTTGTTGTTCCAGCAGGAGTACCAAGCCTGATCCCGGATGTAACCATAGGCTTTTCAGGATCATTAGGAACTGCATTTTTATTGCAGGTAATTCCAGCATGCTCAAGGGCAATATCGGCAGCTTTTCCAGTAAGCTTCTTTGGTCGAAGATCAACAAGCATCATATGACAATCCGTCCCGCCAGAGACAATATCAAGGCCACCCTCTTTAAGTGTCTCGGCTAGCACTCTCGCATTTCGAAGTACGTTACTTGCATACTCCTTAAACTCGGGTCTTAAAGCCTCAGCAAACGCAACTGCCTTTGCCGCAATTACATGTTCAAGAGGCCCCCCTTGAATACCAGGAAATATCGCGGAATTAATCTTTTTTGAAATCACCTCATCATTAGTCATTATCACCCCTCCCCTTGGCCCCCTTAGGGTTTTATGAGTAGTGGTTGTAACCACATGCGCATCAGGAAAAGGATTAGGATAAACGCCACCAACAATTAGGCCCGCATAATGAGCAACATCAGCAAAGAGATAAGCTCCAACCTTGTCAGCAATCTGGCGGAACCTTGAAAAATCTATCACTCTTGCATATGCTGAGGCTCCAGCAATTATCATTTGCGGCTTGTGCTCAATGGCTAACTTCTCAACTACATCATAATCGATAAGCCCCTCTTCATTAATTCCGTAAGAAACAGCCTTAAACCACTTTCCTGACTGATTAACACTGGCACCATGAGTAAGATGGCCTCCATGCGCAAGATCCATACCAAGTATGGTATCCCCAGGCTTGCATAAAGCCATGTACACTCCCTGGTTAGCAGTAGCACCGGAATGTGGCTGAACATTTGCATACTCACAGCCAAACAACTGACAAAGACGATCAATTGCCAGCTGCTCTGTCACATCTACGAACTCACAACCCTGATAATACCTGCGCCCGGGATAACCTTCTGCATACTTGTTTGTCAGCACTGATCCCTGAGCTTCAAGAACAGCTCTTGAAACAATATTCTCCGATGCAATTAATTCAATTTGATACTTCTGCCGGTCAAGCTCTTGAGCTATTGCAGCATAAACTTGTGGATCAGATGATGACAAACTGTCAGAAAAAAAAGTAGAAGACATAAGTAATTTAATCGCTAATTTCCAGGGTCATTAAAATTTTGTACAACACTATCACATTCATCAAGTGCTTCAAGGGCACAGATACCCAGGTTATCCCCACTGGAAAAATTTGACTTGTTTTTCTTTCCTGAGTATTTCTATACCCTTATTCGATAAATAATTTCAAGTAACCCAAGGATTAATCCCGTGTCTGAACTTGCAACTGGCTCAATCAAACTGAAGGACGTTGAAAAATCCTTCAGAAAGGGTTCCGGTGGTGGGTCTGGTACATACTCAACTCTAAAAAGTTTCTTCCTGAAAAAAAATCCAAAAACAATTTCTACTGGATCTTTTTCTCCTGGACCAACTCCCTCACTGTCTAAGCCCCCAGCATATTACAAGGCATTGGACTCAATAAGCCTTACATTTCAGCCGGGTTCATCCACTGCTCTAGTCGGAAGAAACGGCTCTGGAAAGTCCACTATATTAAAGCTAATTGCCGGGATCTACACCCCGGACAAAGGCTCTGTAGAAACACGAGGACGGGTAAGTGCCCTTATTGAGCTTGGAGCAGGCTTTCATCCCGACTTCACAGGACGAGAAAACATTTTTCTTGGTGGAGTTATGTTCGGACTAAGCAAAAAGGAAATAGAAAAAAGAACTCCTGCCATAATTGAATACGCAGAGCTTTCAGAAGTCATAGATGAGCCGGTAAGAACATATTCTTCAGGTATGTATATGCGACTTGGCTTTAGTCTTGCCATTCATACTGATCCAGATATACTTTTGATTGATGAGGTTCTTGCAGTTGGCGATGCTCATTTTATTCACCGCTGCCACGACTCTATCAGTGAATTTAAAAACAAAGGAAAAACCCTTGTTTTTGTTTCGCATGATCTTTCCTCGGTTAGCAGATGGTGTGATGAAGCGGTATGGCTGGAACACGGAAAAATCAGACTTAAAGGTACGCCAAGAAAAATTACCGATGCATATCTTTCGAGCATTAGAACCCAGGAAGAACGGGAACTTGAAAATCGCGACGATAAAAACCAAACTCAAATTACCACGGAAAACGAAAAGAACAAGGATCCAAACTCGCCAGAGAGATGGGGAGATAAATCTGTAGAAATACACAAAATACAAATGCTTGATCCTGCCAACCCAGAACAGGCCAAATGGATATACAACGAAAATGACCCGATGGAAGTTCGAATTCATTTTAAAACCAACCGACCAAGAACAGATATACTTTTTGGTGTCGGAATTATAAGAGTAGATGGTCTTCAGATATTTGGAACAAATACAGGAATCAGCGAGCAGGCAAGAAATGCTTTCATGAAAGCCATTAGCGCCAATCCTGAGGATATAAAGGGCAGAGAACTTGCCATAAGTAAACTCTCGTCCGGAATAATTACTTTCTCAATTTCAAGACTTGGCCTCTCAGAAGGAAGTTATTTTATTGACGTTGCAGCTCATGCCGAAGATGGCACCCCCTATGACTACCATCACCGCATGCACAAATTTCAAATCAGAAGCTCCGAACTGGAAAACACCGTAGGCGTAATATCACCTGAGTCGTCATGGAGTTTTGAAACTTTTCAGATAACGCCTAACTGTCCTCTTCCAGACGAAACCTTGGAAAATAGCCACAAAATTAACAATAAAACTGTAAATAATATTTAAGCCAATGCTTCGAATAACTGAAGAACTCTGGAAATTCAGACTGCTGGTATATGCGCTTGTTGCCCGTCACCTTCGCGCAAGATACAGGGGGTCTATTCTCGGGTTTATGTGGTCCTTTCTTAATCCACTCTGCCTTATTGCTGTATACTCTCTGGTTTTTAAATATTACATACGCTTTGACGAAGTTGAGCACTACACCGTCTTCATGTTTGTCGGCTTACTTCCATGGATATGGTTCTCTTCCGGACTTATTGAATCAACAAGCTCAATAAGTAGCGGAGGAAGTCTAATTACCAAAGCTATTTTTCCAGCCCATATTCTTCCCGTCGTATCAGTAATTACCAATCTGGTTCACTTTCTTCTCGCCTTGCCTCTACTCTTTATTCTGATGATAATTTCAGGCATTTCTATTGGGGCAGAAATTGTTTTACTGCCCCTGATTATCTTTCTTCAACTTCTGTTCATGATTGGAATTTCTCTCACCTTGTCATCTCTAAATGTCTACTATCGTGATATTCAGCACATACTTGGAAATCTGATAACCTTATGGTTCTTTCTTTGCCCAATTATATATCCGGCAAGCAGCGTCCCTGAACGATTCAAACTAACACTGATACTAAACCCAATGGCACAACTAATTGAAATGTATCATCAACTGCTGCTTGGTGGAGAGATTCCTTCACTAAAAGCAATTTGTCTCCTAGCCGGACTGTCCTTTGTCTTGATTTGGGCCGGGTCATGGATTTTTAACAGATATCGTGATCAATTTGCGGAATCAATTTAAATTGCTATGAGAAATCCAGACACAAATGATAGCCAGAAAAAAGGCATGACCAATCCAAGAGTTGATCAGTTCGTTCATACTCTACAGTATGGTGATGCAATATCAGGTGAAGCACTTACACTTCGTAGAGTGTTTAGCGAAATGGGCTACAGATCAAATATTTATTCTGTAAATACCCATGAAAAACTTGCCAAAATCCCCCTGCCCTACTCAAGCTACGCTCCTCCTGAGAAAGAAGAAGCCGCACTTACCATTCTCCACTATTCAATAGCTTCTCCTCTTAACTCCATATTTGAGAACATAAGTACGGGTAAAAGAGCAATAATTTATCATAATCTTACTCCAGTAAGCTGGTACGAGAACTATAATGCGAGAGTCGCTAATGATCTTGTTCGAGGAATTGAGGAGCTACCTTTACTCTTAAAAAAATGTGATATGATTATTGCTGATTCCGAATTCAACAAAAAGGAACTTCTAAAGTTCGGAGCAGAAAAAGTTCACGTCCTCCCCCTTACCCTTGACCCTGATCGCTGGCCAAAAAGGGAAAACCCGGGAATTGTGGCTGCCCTGAAAAATCACTCTGGTGGTACTGGCAAAAATATCCTGCACGTAGGGCGATTTGCTCCAAATAAGTGCATAGAAGACATTATTCGGGCCTTCTATTTTTACCACCACAAATTTGAACAAAACTCAAGACTTTGGCTTGTCGGCAGTGACACTGACACCGAAATCTATTCCTTTGAACTTAAAAAACTTGCAAGAGAACTTCGCCTGAATGATGCCGTCAATTTTGTCGGTTCAGTTTCGGATGACGAACTAATGGCTTTTTTTATGGCTTCTGATGCTTACATTTGCATGAGCGAACATGAGGGTTTTTGCGTACCAATTATTGAAGCTCTTAATTTTAGCCTTCCAGTAATTGCATTTTCTTCCAGCGCCATTCCAGAAACACTGGGAGATGGGGGAATTCTTCTTGAAGAAAAAAATCCCCTTAAGACCGCAGCAGTTCTTCACAGCCTGATTTCTGACATATCAATTAAGAACGATCTCCTGGAAAAGGGGAAAAAGCAGCTTGAAAAATTTTCACTCCCTGTTTTTATAGAGAACATAAATAATACCCTACTGCCCCTCCTCTGAAATAATCATGCAGATTCTTTTTAAACAGCCATGAAGAAAGAAAAATTAAGAATTGCAATTGATTCTCGTGCCCTTGAAGAGGATTTCAGATCTCACGTTGGTCGTGGTACTGGAAGATATGTTAAAGAAGTAATGCCAAAACTTTTGTCTCTTGCCCCTGAATATGGCATCGAGTGCGTCCCGGTTGGAAGCAAAGACTTAAATCTTTCGGCATTTCAGAAAAAAATCAGAGACACTCTCCCCGCAGGTCGTGTTACTTTTGAAAGTCAGTTTGCGCTCAGGAAAAATATCAAAAACCTGAAAACAGATTTCGCCCACTTCTTCTTTCACGGAGACGCGCCTGCATTTCCATCAACCAATCAGATCATAAGTGTGCTTGACCTTATTCCTCTGAAATTTCCCCAGCTCTACCAGAAAGGAATAGGCGGTCTTCGCTATAAGTTTGCAAGGTATCTTGAAAATCGTGCAATCAGGGCTTCCTCAGGGCTTATCGCTATAAGCGAAGCAACCAAAAGTGATGTTTCAAACCTACTTCAAATTGAAAGTGAAAGAATAGCCGTAGTACCATTAGGAGTAAGCGAGACTTTTTTCACATCATTAAGCAATATTGCTGACTTTAACGAAAAGTTAAAAATGAGAAAAAAACCTGCTCTAGGTGGTCTTGATCTCTTAGACAGTGGTTACCTTGCCGTATATGCCGGAGGAATAGATCCGAGAAAAAACATTTCTTTTTTAGTTAATCTTATTGAAAAACTAAACTATGACCAGGAAATTAAAAACTCAGGTGGAATTCAATTAGTACTAGCCGGTAAATATGCCGACGATGATCAGTTACCCGGACTTGAAAAACTTGTGAAATCAAAAAACCTTGCAAATAAAATTATACTTGCAGGTTTTCTTGAAGAATCCGCTCTTCTGGATTTGTTTTCAGCGGCAAACATCTTTATATTCCCAAGCCTTTACGAAGGGTTTGGCCTACCAGTTCTTGAATCAATGGCTCGCCTCCTGCCTGTGATAGCTGGCAATAATTCCTCAATACCTGAGGTTATTGGCGATACTACCTACCTTTGCGAAGATTTAAATCTGGATCAATGGGCTTTTAAAACAAAGGAGTTGTTGCTGCTTTCGGTTAAAAACCCTGATATTTTGAATAACATACTTGAAACAAACCAGAAAAGAGCGAGAACCTTTTCCTGGGACAAAACCGCGATTAATACACTTTTAAGCTACCGCAAGTTTGCTAACTCACCAAATCTTTTTTCAAATAACCAGTATAAAGAATCAGACTCGAACCTGACTAGTAATAAATTCGCAAATATTAAATCAGGTAGTAAATAAAGTGGCTGACACTAAAAACAAAAACTCATTCCTGTCAGTTTTTCTTGAGGTAGCCGGGCTTGTGATTCTTGCTACATGCCCCAGGCTTATACTCCTCCTTGAAGGCGCTCAAACCATTGAATCTGATGAAGCGATAGTTGGTTTAATGGGAAAACATATTCTTGAAGGCAAGGGAATTCCCGTATTTTATTATGGTCAGGCTTATATGGGATCACTTGAGGCCATACTTGTGGCAATTTCATTTTATTTTCTTGGTATTAGCACATTTGCCCTTAAATTAATCCCCTTTTGTTTTTCGCTGTTTCTTGTTGTTACTAATTACACTCTCGCTTTTATTATCGGTGGTCGCCCTGCAGCTCGCATCTCAGGTCTACTGACTGCGATAGGACCAAGTCCCCTGATTATCTGGTCTCTAAAAGCTCGTGGTGGCTTTATGGAGATGTTAGTCCTTGGATCTCTTGCACTTATAGTAACGGCGATTCTCTGCAAAAGAAAAAACGGTGAAAGTCACAGGGATAGAGCCCTCTGGCTTTTTGTCGCCTTTTTTCTTGGCCTTGGATGGTGGGTTAATAATCAGATTATTTTCTACATGGCGCCCATTGGTTTAATTTTGCTGGCTCGACTTTACTCCTCCAGAGCAAAATTAATTGGAAAAACATATTTGGTTTTAGCGTGTATTGTTGTGTTTTTATTATCTGGTGCTCCTTTCTGGTATTATAACCTTACTCATAAACCCAAATGGTCAAGCTTTGAGGTTTTATTTGGAAGCACCGCCGGTGGTTCAAGTTTTTCCTATTTTCTTGATTATTGGGATATAGCTTTGCCAATTATACTTGGCGCAAGAAAATTCTGGGCCGATACAGAACTTTTTCCTTTTGCAAAAAGCATTTACTACTCTATCTATTTTATTTTGCTATGCTTTGTTATTTCAGGTTACTTCTACAAATCAAAAAACCACTTACTTAAGGAAGAAAACCAGGACGACAAAGCAAACCCATCTGTATCAATGCTGCTACTGTTCCTGTTTTTTGTTCCAGTTATCTTCTCTCTAAGCAGTTTTGGCTGGCTGTCTCAGGCACCAAGATATTTACTTCCACTTTATTCAGTCTTACCTGTTCTTGCTGGTCTTGGAATTCAGGTTGCAGGGAGAAGTTCAAAAATTATACTTAGGGGGCTTGGACGAGCCATAACAATTCTTTTGATAGCTCTGAATTTAACCTCAAATTATCTGGAAGGTGTTGCAGATGAAGGAGAACCAATGGTTTTCCTGAAAGAACGAGTTGCCAAAAATCAGGATGATCTTTACAGGTGGCTGGAAAAGGAAGGCTATAACCACATATATACCAACTACTGGATAGGCTACAGAACAGCTTTTGAAACCCTGGAGCGAATAAAATTTACCAGATTTGGAAAACCAAGATCACTCCGTATTCAGGATTATGAAAAGGGAAATGAACCTGCAAAAATTGCCGGAAAGGTCTTTGTGCTCGTTCCTGCTGAAGCCAGGGAATTCGAGCGCTGGCTTACATCAACTGGAATGATCTTCAGAAAGACCAAACTCTCACATTACACCATTCTTGACAAAATAAGCTATAAATATCCAGAAGGTCGGCAGATACAAATATCACCTGATGATATTTCATTTTTTATTCCGCCATGGGGAGAGACTGCTCCCGAAATAGCAAATAATCTTTCAACCCTAATTGATGGAAACCCTTTGTCTCGCTGGGGTAGCGGAAAACCACAAAAGGCAGGGATGGCAATTGAAGTAAAAATATCTCCCCCGATGGATATTGGAAGGGTTCTTATTAATCATGGCCCCTTTAAACATGATATTGCAAGGTCGCTAAGAATTTCAGGATATGCAGACGGCACCGAGGAGCATGTAATTCTTTTTGATATGTCAAAAAACAGGTTTTACAGGGATATGCAGGAACAGGAATTCTCGGATATTCCAAGCGAGTGGGACATTCGCTTTGGGGCAACAAAACTTAAACGCCTGAGACTAGAACTGATGGAGGATTCTTCAATATTCGACTGGTCGATAAGTGATCTTAAAATTTTTAGCACTGATTCTGAATAATTAAATTAAGGAGTAAAAATGGGTTTCAATTGTGGTATTGTTGGTCTTCCAAATGTTGGTAAATCGACTATTTTTAATGCTCTTACTGCAGCTGGGGCCGAAGCTGCAAATTATCCATTCTGCACAATTGAGCCTAATACTGGTATCGTAGCCGTACCAGATGAACGGCTCTGGAAACTATCCCAGATTAGCGGATCTCAGAAAGTAATCCCTACATCAGTTGAGTTCGTAGATATTGCCGGACTCGTCAAGGGAGCCTCAGAGGGAGAAGGTCTGGGAAACCAGTTCCTTGGTCATATTCGGGCAGTTGATGCCGTAGTACATGTTGTTAGGTGCTTCGAAGACGAGAACATTACCCATGTAGAAGGAGAAGTTGACCCGAAAAGGGACGTAGAACTGATTGAAACTGAGCTTATGCTTTCAGACCTTGCAAGTGTTGAAAAAAGGATAGAAAGAATAAAAAAGACCGCTAAATCCGGTAACAAGGAATCACTTGAAGAACTGAGCGATCTTGAAGACGCAAAAAAGTACCTGGATGAAGGAATCTGCCTATACCTTGCCAAAGCAGAAGAACTTCCCAAATTCAGAAATCTTGGCCTTATTACAGCAAAGCCCGTACTTTTTGTTGGGAACATTGCTGAATCCGAGCTCTCCCGAATATCAGAGGGCATCTCTGGTAAGCACCTATTAAAACTTCAAGCTGTGGCACAGGAAAAGAACTGCCCCCTGGTACCGCTCTCTGGTCAGGTAGAAGCTGAACTATCACAGCTTGAAGGTGAGGACAGGAAAGACTTTCTTGAAGCTCTTGGCCTGACCGAATCAGGCCTGGAGCGCCTAGCAAAGGCTGGCTATCAGATACTTGATCTTGTCACTTTTTTTACCTCCGGGGTCAAGGAAACCAGAGCCTGGACAATTAAAAGGGGTCAGACTGCCCCCGAAGCAGCAGGAGTTATTCATACCGACTTTGAAAAAGGATTTATTCGGGCAGAAGTTATATCATATGCAGATTTCATTGAATGCAAGGGCGAACAGGGAGCACGAGAGAAAGGAAAACTGAGAATTGAAGGTAAAAGCTACATTGTTGAAGATGGAGATGTCGTTCATTTTCGGTTTAATGTCTGAGAGACAAACCTCAGAAAACAAGGATCAGCACCTGACATGTAATCATGTTACCCAAAACCAGAGCCAACTCACAGCAATGCATAACTTGCTATATTAATTAAGGTTTAAGTTTCAAACTGCATGACTTATTGAACGAAAACGACATAAAGGTTTTCAGAAAAACACCCTTGCAAGTTATGCAGGCTGATCTTGAAAATGACAATTATTCATCCTCGTAAGTAACCCATGCCAAAATCAATAAATGCGTACCATGTATAAAATTTGTAACTTTCCCTGAGTCTGCTCATCAAAGAAAGGTGCATGCAAGGAAACTCTAAAATAGAAAAAATTGCATGAATGTAAAAAGAAGTACTTGGGAAGATGCGCAGAGTGTGGTAGTTTACAATCAAGTCTATCATGTTTTTGCCGATAGACTGTAAGTACGTCAGCGATGCCGCACTTACAGAGACGCTTTGCCTGGGGTTGTTCAGCAAGGATCTTTGGGAGCAAAAATGCCCAATTTACCTTGAGAGGAAAAGCGGCTTGTGTGCATCGAAGTTAAACAGAAATTAGGGAAATTCAGCTATGGCAACTAAGAAAAAAGCAGCTCCTAAGAAGGCAGCAGCTCCTAAGAAGGCAGCTCCTAAGAAGGCAGCAGCTAAGAAAACAACTGCTAAAAAGGCAGCTCCTAAGAAAAAGGCAGCTCCTAAAAAAGCAACTGCTAAAAAGGCAGCTCCTAAGAAGGCAGCTCCTAAGAAGAAAGCTGCTGCAAAGAAGGCACCTGCTCGTAAGGCTGCTGCGGTTCGCAAGAAACCAGCTCGCCCTGCTGCAAGAAAGGCTAAGCCTGCAGCAAAAAGAACCAAGAAGCGTGCTTAATGCTTCCTATGGGGTATGAAATACTACCCCGGTTTTTAAAAAGCCACCTTTCTGGTGGCTTTTTTTATTTTCTCCAGGCCCGACTAAAAGAGTCCTTATCTTGAGACAAAAAGACCTATCACCACCCATTCAGGCTTCCGTTTCAAATCTTAGCAAAAGAGTTTGCGCTGGCGAGAGGCGTGCGATAGCGCGAGCCTTGACAATAATTGAAAATGACCTTGAATCCTCAAAAGAGCTTGGCTCCAGCTTATTTGCATCAGGAGGAAGCGCAAAGATATTGGGAATAACTGGGGCGCCCGGGGCTGGAAAATCAACCTTAATAGATTCATTAATAGAAGAACTCCTAAAGGATAATCTGAAAGTTGCAGTTCTTGCTATAGACCCGTCCAGCCCGTTTAGTGGCGGGGCGCTTCTTGGAGATCGGGCAAGAATGCTGAGCTCTGCTCTTGAGGAAAAAATTTTTATCAGATCTGCAGCTTCAAGGGGACAACTGGGTGGCTTATCACCGCGAACCCCAGAGCTGATCCACGTTCTTGATGCTGCGGGATTTCATATTATTATAGTAGAGACCGTAGGGGTAGGTCAGGCAGAACTGGATATAATGAGGTGTGCCGATGTGGTTACTGTGGTTCTTAGCCCTCACACTGGAGACTCACTACAGGCACTTAAAGCAGGAATAATTGAAATAGCTGATATTTTTGCTCTGAATAAAGCCGACCTCATTGGCATTAATGAGCTTGAAAAGGATCTAATGCTTTCACTTTCACTGTCTCCTTCTGGCAAGAAAACCCCGGTTATTGCAAGAACCGAAGCTCTAAAAAAGGAAGGAATATCAAATTTAAAAAATGAAATTATCAAATATTATCTTGAAATTGAAGAGAACGGTGAACTGAAACTAGGACGACAACGATCGCTTGAATTTCAGATGACAATTACCGCAAGAGAAATCCTGTCAACTAAATTTTTTGCAGAATCGCAGTTAAAAAAGTATGCTCCAAAAATATTATCAAAAGTCTTTAACCGAAAACTAAGCCCAAGAGAAGCTGCACTGGAATTAATCGATAAGCACAAGATGCTGCCCTAATGAACTCACCATAAATTAATAATAATGAAAGAACTCAATAAAATCGAAACTTCAAATTCATCGTTTTCACAAATGCTATCCAATCCAGAACTGCTTATGCGAATGGATGAACTTGGTTTTCGTTTTCCAACTGAAATTCAGGCTCTTGCGATTTCAAAAGCGCTTGAAGGGAAAGACCTGATTCTGAAAGCAAAGACTGGTAGCGGAAAAACTCTTGCTTTTGTAATTCCACTACTTGATAAATTTGAAAAAATTTCTCGTGAAAAATCCGAGACAGCAGCACTTATGATAGCTCCAACAAGGGAACTTGCCTTGCAAATTCAGGAGGTAATTTGCAAACTTAATCCCACCCTGGCTCCTGTCCTGATTATAGGAGGCGTAGATGAAAAAAAGCAGAAATCAGCACTGGATAAAGATCCTCGAATTGTAGTTGGAACACCTGGGCGCCTTCTTGATCTTATAAAAAAGAGGGTTTTAAATTTAAAGAAATGTCGCTATTTCGTTCTTGATGAAGCAGACGAAATGCTTTCCATGGGCTTTATTGAAGACATTCGTGCAATTCTCTCTCGCTTACCCAAAAGCAGACAGGGGCTTTTTGTTTCAGCCACAATAAACCCGCGCGTAGAGATGCTTGCTTCAAGTTTTCTGACAAAATCAGAATACCTTCTTGCCGAACACAAAGAAGATGAGAGTCCTCAAATTGAACATTTATACTGCGAAACTGGAGGTGAGCTTCTATCCAAGGCCCTTGCCCTATGTGACCTTATTGAGGCCCAGAATCCCCGCTCTGCAATTATATTCTGTAATACCAGAGCAGAAACTGAGTTTGTTGAACTTCTCCTTCGAAGAAGGGGGTTTGATGCTCGCAGAATGAATTCTGATCTTTCTCAATCTCAGAGACAGAAGGTCATATCAAAAATAAAATCTGAAGATCTCAGGTTACTTGTCGCAACTGATATTGCTGCACGTGGAATTGACATTGCAGAGCTTGATCTTGTTATTAATTACTCACTTCATGATCAGGCAGAAACCTACACTCATCGTACTGGACGCACTGGCCGTGCCGGACTAAAGGGGAGAGCTATAAGCATAGTTGGGCCAAGAGATTTTGGTGCTTTTCATTATCTCACCAAAGCACTTGATCTGGACTTTAAAAAGATTGAGCTCCCCTCTGATGAAGAGGTAGCCAATGCCCGTCTAGTGCATCTTTATCAAAAACTAAGAGAACAAGAGGAAAAAATTGACCTAAGGGCCCTACTAGTAGCAAGTAAACTGATTCAGGATCATGGGGGATCTGAAAATCTCCCTGAAGAACTTCTTGAAATTACAGGTCGACTCTGTGAATTTACTCTTGCTCATTCAGTTTCAGAAGAGTCAAAAAGTCTTGACGAAGAATTATTAATTAACTCCGAAAAAGAAGCCAAAAGAGAAAGATCATCAAGAAAAGAAAATAACAGGGAAAGAAATCCGAAATCAAATAATCGTAATCAAGAAAGAGATAACAGGGATAGTAGCTCTAACAAAGATCCAGAATCAACTCATAACAGAGATAGGGACAGATCAGAAAGAGAAAGACCCGAGAGAAGAAGGCGGCGAAATTTCAAGAGACAGTAACAGAACATTAAATTAGGGTAGGCCCATTTTTTCTACAAGTTTTTCAAATGGAATAACTTCAATGCCATCTTTTTCATAATGACTTTTGCCATTATGCACTTGAAACCAAAGAGGAATATTTAGCCGGTCTTTAAAATATCTAACATGCTTTTGATACGTTTCCACTTTCTTTCCCATGGGAAAGAACCTTTAGCTTCCTTGATATATCTCTTTGCGCCTTGGTCATCTCTTACTCCTGATAGTTTATTCGATCTTAATAAAACTGTCAGGCTAAGTCGATATTTTCACACTTAACTTCTGAAATTATTTTTTACACCCCACTACTCCATACTGCAATACTCCCAGACAGGAACCAGATCGATTTTTAATTTACTATCCAGCTTGATAGATCCAGGTTCATTAGCTGTTACAATTGTTAGTGATGTTTTGGGATACTCTTTATGCGCACTTTTTAACACTCTTACCTCTCGCTCTCTGGTTTCCATAGTGGATAAATTTAACGAGACCTGTATTAAGTCTGTTATTTCATGAGCGGTTTTAATTAAAAAATCAATTTCTCTGCCCTGTTCCTCCCTGTAATAAAACAACTGGATATCGTTATAATTTTGAAGTCTTCTTAGATGTAAATAGACGGCATTCTCAAGTTGCTTCCCCATTATAGGCAGCGAGCCAGAATTAAGTGCGCTTAATATTCCAGTGTCTATCAGATACGGCTTTCTTTCACTGTTAATCCTTGTTTTAGTTTTATGTGAGTATGCCTGTAAAGTTTCAACCAGATATGCTTCTTCCAGATAAGTCAAATATTTTTCAATGGTAGTTGGACTGGGGGTTGATTTTAAGGCTTTAGAAAGAGCCCTTGAGCTGATTCTTGATCCAATATTATTTGTTACAATAGACAGCGTATTTGTAAGGTACCCAGGGTTACGTATTTTTTTTCTTTTTACGAGATCTTTTAAAATAACAGAATCATAAAGTGTTTTTAAATATTGCTTATGGCTTATTGAGGATTCAAAAAGTATTTCCGGATAGCCGCCTTTTTCAAGATAGTCCTGAAAAGTATTCCATGATTTATCAAATCCCTTTGCTCCCAAATACTCTTTATACGAAAAAGGAAGAAGCTCTATTGGTATGTGCCTTCCAGTTAATGCTGTTGCAAGCTCTGAACTTAGAAGCTTTGCATTTGAACCAGTGATGACCAGATTAAATCCTCTTCGATGAAGTTTGTTTACTAAGGTTTCCCAATCTTCCATGTCCTGAATTTCATCAAGGTACCAGAATTCTGCATCAGGATATACCTTCCTGGCAGCTTCAATTACGGCATCACCACTTGAAGCCTGAAACAGCTCCTCTTCAAAATTTAGATACGCTACTTTTTTATTTTCCAGGACTTTTTGTATAAGTCTTGATTTTCCAGCGCGTCTTGGCCCAAGAACCACCTTAACAAGAGAACTGCTTAATGCCTCACGTAAGTCGCTCTCTTTTTTTCGGGAATAGTATTGCTTCGAAGAATAAAGAAGAAACTCCTCTCTTTGCTTTCGAACGATTTGCTCCAATGCGTAACTTATTGAATTCATTGAAAAGGCCGCCAAGTAGTATTAGTTAAACTTAGCACTTTTACCCTAAACTGCCAAGTATAAAGTGGTCTAGTTGGCACTTAATTCTATTTTTATAGGCTGTTTTTAGAAAATTACGCCCTTTCCTTTACTGCCGATAATACAACTGCCCCAGTCAAAAACAGCACCATAGTAAGCACAGGCACCCCGCTAGTGAACTGGACAAACAAGCTGGCAGCGATCAAAAAAACAAAACCAAGTACCTTCCAGAAAAAAGGAGATAGAGATGTATCGCGCAAAAAAGTCACGAGAAATGGCACCGCAAGCACAAGATCATAATGACCGGTTTGTGGAGAAAAAAATACAATTAGAAGACCTATTATTGATAAATCAAATGATCCATGCTTCTGAACCTGAAATATGGGTCTAAAAATCAGCATTAAAACTAAAAGAACAAGAATCGAAAGACCCCAAAGCCCACAGTGAACATATAGATATTGTCCAAGAGATGGAATTGATATCATCCGGGAAAGATTGTCATGGGAAGACTGATTCAATTCTCCTAGAGTTCTCATCATGTTGATCCAGGAAATAAAAATATCTACGCCATAATACCAGATGCTAAAACCAAGCTGAATTAATGTAACAAATAAATACGCGGAAAGTATCTTTATTCTTTCTCTTTCAAAGTACAGAAGCATTAAAATGGCAAGGAATGAGTATTGAGGTTTAAAATTCCATAATGCCGTAAATGCCCCTGAAATATAGTATTTTCTGTTTTTAACAGAAGACAGAATCGCCAGAAGGAGAAACAGGCTTACTGCATTATTCTGACCTCCAAGTACACCGGAAACGTATGTAGGAATAAATAACAGAAGGGAAAAACACACAAATGGACTAATGGGGAAAGCTACATAACTTCGAATAAAATTCGCCGACAAGTACGAAAAAAGAAGAGAAAGCAATACAAACAAAACCTTTGCAACCAGTGGAGAAAACAATGCAAATGGAATAAAAAAAACTGCGGCCCATGGTGGATATGCAAAAATATGAAAACCGGTATCTTCGTCCCCACCATAAGACATTGATAGATCATAAGCGGAGTCAGATAATTGGCCGGGAGATGGGTAGGGACTGTGCTTTTTGAAATTCTCTGACCTCCAGTAATAGTTTTGTAAGTACTCCTGAAATAAAACGTCGTACAAGTGACCTGAATCATGGATACTTAATGACCCAGCAGCATAAAAAACGGGAAAGTCACCTGCCTTAACTATATCTTCGCCCGGAGCTGACTTGCTTAATTCGCATAATAAACCACCTTTGGATCCTGCAAATGAACAGTAAAGCGAAAGAAGGCAGAAAAAGAAAAGTCCAATTAAATAAAAGGATAAAAATATTCTTACAAATCGGGGTCGCCAGAAAGATTTAAACAGATTTACCAGCATTTAAATGTAGTGTTTAATATTTATAGTTGAGAATATGTTTCACCATTTCAGACACTTACGCAATGTTTATATATGCATGGGAGCCAATAAGGGAAACAGGCAAGCCAAGCTATAGACAAATTTATTCTCAGATAATCAGGTTTTTCCATTACTGTTTGAAATTGGACAAGTGCCATGCTATTATCTCACTTCAAGGGACATACAAGATTCCAAAACCAGAATAATATAATCTCAGGAAATTATGAGCGTAAGCAGAATAACTCATAAATACATTAGAGAACACCCAAGTGTGCAAGATTGCCTTGAAAGAGGCCTTATAAATTATTCTGCGCTGGCAAGAGAAATTTGCGAAGCGGCAAAAATAAATTCATTTGATGCTGTGCTTGTAGCATGCAGAAGATATTATCAAAAGAAACGGGCCCATACCTCTCGCGAGCAGAGAATCATAACTCTGATGAAAAAGGCCAAGGTCAGGGTTCGTAATAAAATCGCAGTTGCAACGATAGAAAAGAATCGGGGCCTTGATAAAGCACTTGAGATTCAAAACCAGATCAAAAAAGAAAAGGGAGATTTTAACCTGATCGAAGGAGAAGATGCTTTCACCATTATAACAAACGTTGAGTACCTCCCCCTAATAAAAAAAGCTTTTTCAACCGGAGTAATAAAAAGCAGCGCAGGACTTGCGCAAATAACAATGATCTTTGGCGAAACCCTTGAGATGACACCTGGGGTGCTATCTTTTATTTACCGGATTTTCTCAGAATATGACATAAATATCAGAGAAGAAATGAGTTGCTGGAAGGATGTTATGGTGGTCGTTGACGAAAAAGACGTTGCCAGAGTTATAAATATGCTTAATTTCGACTAGCAAACAATTCAAAAACAAGAAGCTTTAGAGATTCAATAACCGTAGATCCAACTTTCATTTTTGATACTCCCCGCTTCTGCTGATAGCGAAGATCAATCGGAATTTCGTTTGCTCTTATCCCCAAACGTCTCCTCATTGCAAGTAGCAAAGCTGTATTACATGCAAAACCCCGAAGGGAGAAGATGCGATCAGCTTCTTTTTCTAGCGTATCCCTTAACGCACCGGATCTGAAAGCCCTGAAACCGGAAGAATAATCTCTAACGCCGTCAAATGGCAAAAAAAGACGATAAAGAAATGAAGCTCCGAACGAAAGAAATCTCCTAAACCCAGACACACCCTCTACCCGAGCCCCGCTCTGATACCTGGACGCAATAACAACATCAAAGCCGTTTAATATTTCCGAGTCCAGGAGTAAAATCTGCTGGGGAGGATGAGTATTATCGGCATCCATTGTAACTATGGTATCTTTATCACCTGTAATTTCTACTGCTCTCTGAAATCCAGTTCTTAGTGCTCCGGGAAGTCCCTTATTCGAAGGTAAGGAAATAATTTCAAGATTAAGAATACCTTTGAAGGGATTTGCCAAAAAAACTGTATCATCATTTGAGCCATCATCTACCAGTATCAATTGTAATCGATCAATAACTTCTGAAAGCCCGGTAAAACCATCTAAAAGTCCCTGTATGTTTTCTGCCTCGTTGTAAGCAGGAAGAACAACTATCAGCTTGCGATTAAGAGTCATCATATAATAACATCATGTTAATTTGAATTAAGCATCAAATAAGCACTATGTTTTATAAGCAAGAAACTGGCAACAAAATTATACTAAAGAATAGTTAATGAAGCTTGATACTACCTGGAGGAAGGCCTTGAAACTTGCTTCACTCAGACCTATATTGTGTCTGGCCTCACTCGTATACTATACGGTGATAATCACAAGAAACTTTTTGTATAACATTGGTTTTCTGAAAAGCTCTCTATCTTCTATCCCGACAATATGCATTGGGAACATCTCTGTTGGTGGCACAGGAAAAACTCCTCTTGTCTGCCATATTGCAAAGATTAAATCGGAATCTCATAAAGTTGGAATTCTAACCAGAGGTTATGGTGGTACCCTGGACAAAACTTCGCCCTACCTCGCAAGGAGCGAAGATCAGGCAGAAAAAATTGGGGACGAAGCAAAACTGTATCAGGTTCTCCTCAATGAAAATTCCCCGCTCTTGATTATCAGTCCTGACAGGGTAGCAGGCAACATGGCATTAAAAGAAGCCGGTGCGGAACTTTGCATAATGGACGATGGATTACAGCATCTGGCGATAAAACCCACCATGAGAATATGCCTTATAGATGTAGCGGACATTTCCAGTTACTATAACCAAGGGACATGTTCACTACTTCCTGCAGGGATTTTTCGTGAACCCGTCAAGCAGGCGATATCTCGCACGGACTGGATAACATTTACCAGTAAATGTGAAATCACAACCGAAGGATTTCAAACAATCGAGAAACTTGCATCCTATCTTAAAATCAAATCTTATTCTGTTATTGAGTTTAAGCCATCTACAATCAGGGACGGTTACTCAGGAGAAATCAGACAAATCGAACCCGATAGATCCTACTCGCTTACAACCTCAATCGCAAAGCCAGAACCACTTACCAAATCATATCTGGAACTTGGAGCAAGAATTATTGATAAGGCTATATTTCCTGATCATTATGCATATTCATTAGAGGACTGGAAAAAAATTTCAGGCAAAAACACTGTTCTAAGCAGCGCCAAGGACTGGGTAAAACTAAAGCCCTATTTAACTGAAAATCACCAGCTTTATTTCATTGAGCAGGAAGTGATTGACCTTTCATCAGAGAATAATAGACTCCTGGATGTAATCAACAGGATGCTAACTATTTCGTAATTATTGACTATCGATGAGGAAATTGACAAACTGAGAGGCCTTAGTTCGGCAAAAACAATATAATTATTAAACTATGATTCTTCTTACTGGTGGTGCGGGATTTATTGGAAGCGTTCTCTTAAAATACCTGAACGATTCGGGCCGAACTGATATATTTCTTGTTGATTCCCTTGGCACATCAGAAAAGTGGAAAAATATTTCAAAACGACAAATTGACGACTACCTTGATAAGAATGCCTTTCTTAAAATATTGAGGAAGAGAAAGTCTCTACCCGAATTTGACTTCATATTCCACCTAGGGGCATGCTCATCCACCACAGAAAGAAACATGGATTACCTGATGGAGAATAATTTTCTCTTTTCAAAGTACCTTGCTGAACATGCTTTCAGAAAAAAAACTCCTTTTATATATGCCTCAAGCGGGGCAACTTACGGTGATGGAGCAAACGGATTTCAGGACGATACATCGCTCATACATAAACTCTCACCTCTTAACGGATATGGTTTTACCAAACATATTTTTGATTCCTGGATTATAAAACAGAAGACAGAGTCACAGATTCTTGGCTTCAAGTTTTTTAACGTCTTTGGACCAAATGAATATCACAAAGGGGAAATGTCCAGTGTCGTTTTTAAGGCTTATCATGAAGTACTTACCAACAAGAAGATTTCATTATTTGCAAGCGAACACCCTGAATACCAAAATGGTGAACAGAAAAGAGATTTTATATATGTAAAAGATGTCGTAGAAACACTGCTTGAAACCACCCACAAGGGCGTATCTGGCTTATTCAATCTTGGCTCAGGAACACCTAACACATGGAATGATCTTGCCAGTGCAATATTTAAATCCCTTAAAATAAAAGAAAATATTGAATATGTGCCCCTACCTTCCCATCTCGTAGGAAAATATCAATACTACACCGCTGCCGAAATGGACAAGCTCTACAAAACCGGCATAACACATAGGCCTCGTACTCTTGATATCTCCGTTAATGACTATATTTCAAACTACCTTACCAAAGATGACTCTTATCTTTAGGGAGTCATTTTAATGACGAGCAATGTCGCACCGTCAATTGATCTAAATACATTTTATGCTTTTATAGGTTTTTTCCTCGCTGCATACTCAGTAGTTGGAAATGACTCTGTTCAAACTCTTGGAACATTTATTGCCTCCAATATTCGTATCTTCAAGTGGCAAAAGCTATGGCTTGCGACCTCACTTGTATTGATCTGCACCATATGGTTATCCTGGTTTCTAAATAACGGAGATATATCATTTGGAAGACTTGATAAAATACCTGTATCACCAATATTATGGTATCATGCCTTTGCGCCACTTGCCTTACTGATACTCACCAGGTTCGGAATACCGGTCTCAACTACATTCCTTGTACTTTCTACTTTCGCTTCAGGAGTGCTACTTCGGGAAATGCTGGTAAAGAGCGTTCTCGGTTACGGAATTGCAGCTTTGGGCTCTTATGCCTTATGGCTAATTCTCTCCCGCTTCATAAACGAAAGACACAATCGTGTAAAAAAAGAACATCGTACTCACTGGCGGATACTTCAATGGCTTGGTACCTGTTTTCTTTGGGTTAGCTGGCTTACGCATGATCTCGCAAATGTTGCCGTGTTCCTGCCTCGTCAGGTGCCATTAACAACACTGCTTGGAGTAAATCTGGTACTTATAGGATGGCTTGCCTATATTTTTAAGAATCAGGGAGGACGGATACAAAAAATTCTTCTTGAAAAAACCGGCTCACGTTTTATGCGATCAGCTACTATAATAGATTTCGTTTATGCATTTTTACTGATCTTCTTCCAGCAATTAAATAATATACCAATGTCCACAACCTGGGTGTTTGTCGGAATACTTTGTGGTAGAGAGCTTGCAATTGCAAATACCACAAAAGATTATACACTAAGAGATGTTTTCCCACTTATAGGAAAAGACTTTATTAAAATGCTTGTCGGCCTTCTTGTTTCCATGGCAATAGTGCTAGGCATTCATGGACTATAGAAAAGCAAAAGAATATCACAAATTTCCCTTAACATAAGGAATCTGAGTAATTCCTGTTTCCACCCCGGGTATCTGTCTAATTTCAACAAACAATAACTCATTATCACTACAGACATTTTTTATAACTAGCTGTTTTATAGCATGATCCAACAAGCTAATACTTTTAAGCCTGACCCTTGATTGGATAACAAGTAGTTGCTACTCTTAAAACTGAGTAGAAGTTTATTCGAGATACCCACCACTACCTGCAAAATAGCCATAAATCACTAGCTACAAGTAGTCGTGGAGTATCCATACCATAAGGTTTTCAAAGAGGTTATATAATGTCGTACTATGACACGCCGGTCGGTGTAGTTGTAAAAGCTTACAGAGAGTTTTATGTTTTCTGTTTTTGGCTAATTAGACAACATGTATCTAAAAATCCGGGGAAATCTCAACCTGATTTTAAAACGATGCAGCAATTTGGGATGTCTTTGCTGAAAACAAGTTCCGGGTCCATCCGACTTCTCCTTGAAGGAACAGTAGATATACTACCCAAAGAGAAAGCTTGCTTTGATAAAGAATTGAAAAAACTAAAGAGAGCTCTAAAGAAAAGGGGAATACTTCAGAACAAAAGACGAAAGCTAAGCCATATCCAGGTACAGATTCGTTCCGCCTGGAAGGTTCTAAGACTACCTGTTTTTGACAAAGAGATATTTACTTTAGTGAGAGATATTCATGTGATTGGTCATATTTCCACTTCCTATGACCATATTGCAAGAACTCTTGACTATGCCCCTCCTTTTACCGATGAATCACTCGCTTTTTTTAGTGGGCATCTATCTGGACTTAGCAAATCAGAACAAAATGAAGTTCCCTGGAATAAGGATCGAAATAAAAGCTTGAACGGCAATTCTCCTATTTCAGTAATGAAAACTTTTAAATACTCCCGCTTGAAGGAGCCGGTAGATCAAAGGCAAATGAAATCCGCTCCTAATTCAGACAAGTGCAAATCGGATAATGGCACAACAACTTCATTAAGTTTGACAGATTCTGATTCTATCAGATTAAGAATTGTTTTAAAGAGGCTTGCAGAGTCATTACTGCCATCGATAAGAATCGATCCTAACACAATTGATTTTGACCTCGTGCATTTTATACTGAGTAAAAACCTGGGCGAAGAAGTCTCCGCAGATAATCTTATTGACTGGTCATTTGTTAAAGAACTCGCCATCAAACGGGGAATAAGCGTTGATCTTTAGTCTATTTTACAGTTGTGGTATGGATACGACAACTCTCCTGAAAATAACTTGATTTTATTATAATGTTTAAATCTATCTTTGGTTCAAATATCCCGAGCTTACTTAGGACCAGAACCAGAACTCAAGAAATAATGGATGATCTGACGCTTGACGAAAAAAGTCTGGATCAGGCACTTCTTGGACTAAAAAGAATAAATTCCTTTAGCCTTACTGGATTGTTTATTAGCCGGGAGATAAAACGAAATACACCACCAGACACCCCACTATCAATAATTGACGTAGCCTGTGGCAGTGGCGATTTACTTAATTACCTGAGACGCTCTCTTAAAACCTACCATCTTACCAGACTTGCAGGTTGTGACATAAACCAGAAAACTATTAACCTTGCTAAAAGCAAATACGCCCTTAAAACAGCGCCATCAATTAATTTTGTAACTCACGATATTTTAAATTCCAGTAGCGAATTTCTCCTTTCTCCAGAAACAAAACAGAAGTATAACATAGCAACATGCTCACTATTTTTACATCACTTATCGGTTGAAGAGGTAAAAACACTTATAACCAAATTAAATGAAATCGCTGAGACAATTATAATTTCCGATCTTAGGAGAGACTTTTGTGGATATTTTCTATCCATTATTGGAACCCGGATTCTATCCAGATCAAGAGTTGTACATTTTGATGGGCCGGCTTCAGTGCTTCAGGCTTTCACCATTATGGAGCTAAAAAACATATTAGATGAGATTTGTCCCGAAAACTACCAGATAAAAAAACACTGGCCATTTCGCCTGCTGGTCACCATAAATATGAGCGATAAATGCTAGCTCCTGGTATCACAATAATAGGCGGAGGCCCTGCAGGTGCTACTGCGGGTTGGCTTCTTTCAAGAAAACAATTCAAAGTTCACTTGCTTGAAAAGGAAGAGTTTCCACGTGATAAGATCTGCGGATGCTGCCTGAATGAAAGCGCTCTCCAAATTATAAGAGATGGCAAAACAGATAAATATCCGGTTGACATACCCCCTTTCTTTCCACAAAAAGAACTAGTTTTACATTATAAAAAGCGAAATATTAAAATTCCTCTTCCAGGGGGAATTATTCTCTCAAGAATCGATCTTGACAGGTTTCTACTGGAGCGAGCAATAGAGGCTGGATGCAAAGTAAAATATAATACCAAAGTTAACATACCTGAAAACATTGAAAAATTATCACTACCCGATGATCTCTCCCTGGAAACTAGTATCATATGTATTGCTAGCGGGCTTGACCCAAGACATTCCACTCCAAATAGTAAAAAACTTGGGCTTGGAGCAAAGTGGCTTAGACCAGATAGCAGTTACCCAAAGGAAGCCGGACGGGTCAATATGTGGCTATCAAATGAGGGATATCTGGGAGAAACCCTTTTACCTGATGGAAGCATTGCCTATGCAGCTGCAATTAACAGAAAATACCTGAAGTCGATAGCAGAAAGTAATACAAATCAAAGTGGCAGCACTGGATATTTATTGAGTCGTCTATTCTGTCTTCCGCACCTAGAAGAACTAAAATGGAAAGGCACGCCTTTATTAAAGACTGCGGCTCCTAGCACAGGAAAAGGTACTTGCATTAGAATAGGCGATGCCGCAGGATATATTGAGCCTTTTACTGGACAGGGAATGGCCTGGGCAATTAATTCAGGAAAAATGGCTAGCGATCTTATCGAAACTCATTTTAAGGATCATAAAATGAATGATCTGGGGCATCAATGGAATTCTGTACTTAATAAAAAAATGAGCTACTCAAGAAAAGTTTGTTCTGTTGTATCAGGCATTGCTTCAAAGCCTGATTTTTGTTTCTCGCTTCTCTCTTTACCATTTTCTTCTTACATCTCTAAAAACCTTATAAACTTCATATACAGGAATTAATAATTTTTGAAATCGCTCTCTACTCCTGTATTAATTAAAAATTTGCCATGGATAATGCCATAATCTATTCAATAGGGACGGCAGTACCTCCCGGCTCATTCAGCCAAAAGCAGGCAGCAATAATTGCAAGAAACTGGTCTGCGACAGACGAAAAGGTGCTTTCTCGTCTATATGCTCAAAGTGGCATCGATAAGAGACATAGCGTCTGGGCTAGTAACCAGGAAAGTTCCGATTGCCTAGTTGAGGGAACAACTAATCAATACGGCGATAATAATTGCGATACATTCAGAAAGTTCACAAGTTCAACTGATTTTGGGCCTTCTCTATCAACCCGAATGAAAATATTTGAGCGAGAAGGAGTTCGTCTTGCAAAAAGGGCATGTTTGCAGGCAATTGCAGAAAGTCCATTTAGGGAAGATCAGATAACAGACCTTATCGCTGTTTCCTGTACCGGCTTTTCTGCTCCAGGCATAAGTCATATCCTGTTAAGTGACTTGGGGCTTTCTCCCTTTACTTCTCGACTTGATGTTGGGTTCATGGGCTGTCACGCTGCCATTAATGCCCTTAGAACAGCAAATTCTATAATCAGAAACGACTCTGATAGACTCGTATTAGTGGTTTGCACTGAACTTTGCTCATTGCACTGCAAATATCATCCAAATGGCGAGCAAATTGTGGCCAATTCCCTGTTTAGTGACGGTGCCGCTGCTTTATTAATTGGCTCAGATACATATAAAAGCAAGCACTCCGGGTTATTCGAACTTGATCAGTTTAACTCAATGCTGCTCCCTGATTCAAAAGAATTGATGAGCTGGAAAATAGGTGATAATTCCTTTGAAATGGGTCTTAGCAATACTTTGCCTGCACTTATTGAAGCAAATCTTTTATTCTTTCTTGAGAACAGACTTGCCAAAGAACCTTATGGCCTAAAAGACATTGCGCACTTTGCAATTCATCCTGGAGGAAAGAAAATTCTTCAGGCGGCAGAAAACGCTCTAAAGCTCTCACCAGACGCACTCCATGTATCCCGCTTTATCCTTTCTGAATATGGCAACATGTCATCTGCGACAATACTCTTCATTCTTAAAGAAATGAAGCAATTAAACCCTAACTTGAAGGAACCAGTACTAGCTCTTGCTTTTGGTCCAGGAATTTGTATTGAAAGTGCCGTGCTGATAGGATGTTAGAAATTTGTAAACTCTGGAGTATCCTAGACTATGTATCAAACAACCTGCGAGAGAGCGGCAAGAGAAGGCGCTAAAATTGTTCTTCACTATTTTAATCACGGATTTCAGCTTGAGGAAAAGTCTCCTGCCAATCTTGTAACGGAAGCTGATATTAAAACTGAGCAGGTCATTATTGAGGCCATAAAAAGAGAATTTCCTGATCATGAGTTTTTAGGAGAAGAAGGTAGCAAAGCTTCAACTGATGCGCCTCATCTCTGGATAATTGATCCAATCGATGGAACTAACAACTTTGCTCATGGCATACCTCATTCGGGAATCTCCATTGCCTATGCAGAAAATGGTGAAGTTCTTGCGGGAGTAGTTTATCAGCCCTTTAGCGATGAAATGTTCGCCGCCTCTAAAGGCTGTGGGGCGACTCTAAATGGCAAACCAATAAAGGCAACAAATGTAGCAACGATTTCTCAAGCTATGGTAGCCACCGGATTTTACTATGATTACAGACCAGACATAACCTGGGGACTTAAAACAATAGAGCTTTTAATAAAAAATGAATGTCACGGTGTAAGACGTTTCGGGGCTGCATCACTTGATCTTTGCTATGTTGCCTCCGGAAGATTTGATGCATATTATGAGTTAAGACTTAATGCTTGGGATTTTGCTGCAGGTATGCTGATTGCTCGCGAAGCTGGATCAAAAGTGACAAACGTTTCAGGGCAGGATCTTACCCTTAAAGATACTCAGTTAATTGCTGCAAACCCCAATCTTTTTAATCCTTTAAAGGCGTTAATTGAGGAGGCTGGTGTACTCTTGGCACCATTATAAATCTGTGAAAATACCCACTACCAAAATTGCTTTATTTCTCATTTTTCTGTTTCCGGTTTTGTTACTACTTTCTACTTTTGCTATCTCTGATGACTGCATAAAGTGTAAAAAAAGAAAACGGCAGATGTGCGAAGAAGAGTGTGCACTGGTTAGAGATGAAGAAAATTTAAAGCAGTGCTACCACGACTGTACAAACGAGTATTGCGTTCATAAGTGCAAGAAACCAGAACCTGATCCTGAAACCTCTAATCCTGAAACCTCTGATCCTGAAAATCCAGAGAACCTAATACACGAACACCGAGATAACTAACGTGCTCACAGTACTAAAAATTGCCTTGTCTTTAAACGGATTTCTTGACGATGGCAAAGAAGAGAGAAGTGTTATTTCTAATTCAATAGACAGATCCGCAGTCAGTTTACTCCGAGCCCGATCTGATGCAATATTAATTGGTGGTGAGACTTTCAGAAAAGACAACCCTTCACTTCTTATCTACCAGAATGAAGACAGGATTAATCGCCTTAAGACCTGGGAAACTCCTGATCCTGTTCCTGTTATCTTGTGGGGAGGGACTAAAACTCCAGAAAATTTTAACACTTACAAATTATTTCAAAAAAGCATTAAGCAGGAAAATAATTTTGAGCGAAAGGTTATTGTTATAGCTTCAGAAAAACTTTCCAGTGAAATGAAAATCCTTCCCCAAAATATCAAGATCCACTACTACTCTGGTGAGATGGCATCACTGCCTTTTATTTATAAGGTTTTATCAGAGGAAAAAATCTCAAGGCTGCTTGTTGAAGGCAGCAATTTTCTTGTTCCTATTTTCCTCGAGAATTCAAATGCTGATCTAATCAGAATTGCATATAGGGGAATTTCATTTAATAAGGAAAATGCTAAAGGCATTTTTCCCGAAAGTGATATTTCATTTTCTGATTCCTACACCCTGTGCAAACTGGAAAACCTTTCAAATCATAATATTGATAGTATGCATGCAATATGGTTCAGAAAAAAGGAGTCAAGCAGCAATACAGACGTATTTCTTGACGAAGTATCAAGGCTAAATTAAGCCCATATCCCAAACTTTAGAAACCATACTACCTGAAAGAAAATAAAAATCTGAATCTTTCATCTTGCCACAAAAACCCGAAACGAAGCACTCACCTAAACCCTCTTTCAGTATTTTCAAATCATTTTTTGATTTAACTTCGAGCTCTATATTGAGAAATCTTGTGCCCATCCCTACATCAATGCTCCCATAGAAATTATACGCTCTCTTGAGTTTAAAATCTTGTCTGTAGTACCACCATGCACATATAGTACCTTGGCATGCGGATTCTCACTTAAAAAACTTCTTGCACTGCCAAAGACTGCAAATGAAGGGTTTTCATCTGCAATTGGTAGTATCCCTAAAACATTTTTTTTATCTCTTAAAACAAAAGGTACTACCGCACCTGAACGAGTACGGTATTGAGTCATCCTGATACTTAGTTCTGGTCGATACATCCATTGAGATCTGAAATTTGCATAAAAATAATGCTCTACTTCCTGAAATTCTGTCCGTGCCTGCACCATTAGATGACTTGCTTCACCCTGATCTTCAAAATACAAAACTGGCGCTTTCTGTCCTCCCTCTGAATCATATACTCTGACAAGAAACATTGCCTCAAAAGCATACAGTAGCTTCTTGATAGTGGGGATTGATATTCTGGTACTTCTGCTAGCATCAGCATAATTAAGAGGAACTCCCTGCCGGTCGACAAAGTATTTAACCAGTAACAGAATAGTCCTGAAAGACAGGCTTGTATCAAGAATCAATTTAAGATCCCGCTCTATCATTGCTTGCAACTGGGTTTCAAATTTCTGAAACCGGATAGCTTCATCTCTTAAAGAAAAGATACCTGGCAAGCCACCACATTTTAAATATCTAATGATCTCCCTATTCAGATTGAGAGGTTTTTTATTTATATCTACTTCAATACTTTTTGCTCCCAGAAACCTGACAAGCTTGTCAGACAGAGGCAGACTGTTGAGCTCAGAATAGTTCATAGGAAGAAGTTCCCAGTTAATTATTCTTCCCGTCAGTGACTCTGTAATAACTTTTCTGCTTGTGAATCTGACAGAGCCAGTGAGCAGGATCTGACCTGGTTTTTTATTTACACGAACAAATTCTTTTAGAGCAGGAAATAACTCTGCTGCCAATTGGCACTCGTCAATGACTAAAGGTTTACCACGATTATTCTCCAAAAACTGCATTGGATTATCTTGAATGGTATCAAGTATCTGTTTCAGATCCAGGGTAAAATATGTAGATGAAAGAGCTGATGACAAAGTGGTCTTACCAACTTGTCGATGCCCCAGTATCCCTACAATCGGGCTATATTTCAGTGACTTGATTAACAGCTCTTTTATATGTCGATCTCTTTCATGTGGCATACAAACAGTCTACCACCCTTCTGTAAAATCAGAAAAGGGGGTTTCTGATTTTACAGAAGGGCAAAGAGCCAGAAAAAGTTACCAAAACAACTTAAGTGGCTATTTTTAAAAACTGTAACCCCGTACCAAAAATCCCCATATTTCATAGCCATATTTCATAGCCCCATATTTCATAGCCTCAGAGCCTGGTGTAAATTTCCATTTTAAGATACTTAAAGTAAATTAGTACGTTTTTATAGCTACTTGGTATCCTTTTAACTACTTTCGTAACCCTTCACTATTGGATCCATTTCCCCTGAATTCAAGAGGAAAGAATTGCTACCTATTTTTTGATCTGTAGTATTTTTACTTTTTCTTTTTGCAAGATCCT
>DAOLCO010000037.1:0-32003 GCA_035327825.1 Oligoflexia bacterium
ATAACCGGTGCACGGCGAAGCAATCAAGACGGACGGCACTCGCTCCGTACGGGGGCTAAGTTATTAACGATAATGGTGATTTCGGGGGGCCTTAGGCGTTCATAGTAACGGTTCCCATCGTGGTCAAAAAATGGACCAAGATGCCGGAAAAATTAAGCAATCGCCACTCGCAGTAGGAGGATCATGTAATAATGCGGCGCTAATTTATGTCAGCCCCTAAAGTTATTATTCTTAATTAAATTGACTGGCATACTGCCTCTGTAACAGAATTAATTGCATGGCAAGAAAAACAATTACAATAAGCGTACCCGAAGACCTAAAAAATGAACTTGATCAACTGACCAAGGAAGAGGGAATTTCAAGAAGCGATATTCTTAGGGAATCTTTGAGAGACTACTTATTACTTAGAAGATTTCGGGGCCTAAGAGGCAGAATGATTCGAAAAGCCGAAGCCCTTGGAGTTTTTACGGATGAGGATGTATTTGAAATTATCTCATGAGGTTAGTGCTTGACACTAATGTTCTTGTTACAGCGCTTATCAAAAGAGGAACATCTTCAGAGCTCTTAGAGCATTTCGTGCTATCTCACACCATAATCTCTTCAAAGTACATACTAGGTGAGTTTTCTAATGTATTATCAAAAAAAATAAAACTTGACCTAAAGGCCAGAATCACCTTGTAAACATAATGTAAAAATTAAGGTGACTCTGGCAATAAAGATAAAAAGAGGAATCAAGCTCTATTCATCTTGCGTCTTCTGATTAAGGCCGCTGATAAACCTGATAGTAACAAGCCCATAGAAGCTGGCTCAGGTATCGGAGCTCCTGCAGCAGCGAGAAAAAACTGCTCTCTTGCGGCCTGAGCATCGCTGTAAACAAGATTAAATACCGCTTTTGAATCTCCCTTAAAGGCAGAAAGATCAAACAGAAGTAAAACATAGTCAGAAAATCCAGTTCCATGATTCTGAACAAACAATGTTGTAGCCTGGGCAAGTTCAAATTCTATCTTGTCGTCTATTACAAGATTAAAATATTCCAGTAAGTACTCATCATCAGGCTCTTGTAGATCAATGCCAACATAAAAAACATCACCAACAATAGATCTTATAAGTTCCACCGTGTACTCAGGGGAAGATAAAGAAGAAGCAGGGGTATTCGGAGGAATAACTGTTGTAGGAAATAACGCCGGATTATTACAGGAAGGGTCACCAATAATACATGGGCTATTTTGAGTTTGCTGGAATAAATATAGGAGACGTTGACAAACTAAGTGATACCGGTGTTGCCATGGATTCAAAAGGAACAAAAAAAACTGTAATCAAACCTAAAATAAAATATCTTATGCTTTGAAATATACACTTCATATTAATGAAACTCATAATACCCCCAACTACTAAATGATTTTACCCACCAGGAACGTATCAAGATTCAAAATAAAACTCAAAAAAACGAAAACTCAATCCCTATATTTTTTAAGTTCAAATGCTATCTTCTCATACAAGGAAAACATTCATTAAATTGATGTGAAAGGGCAGGCAAACCAAATTAATAAATAAGTGCTCATAACCAAAGAAAAACAAACATAACAGATAAAATGCAGGCTACCATTTTGGGCAACCTGCTTGAAACTAATAAACCATTTCGTCATGCAAGCTATCGGGAATTGTCGCTCCCTGCATTTGGCAAATTTTCAAAACTGCCGTTAGTGCACTCCTGATTGCTCCCTCCATGTACCCCCACATCTCAACGGAATTCCATTCACCGCAAAGATAAAGATTCTCTGGCAGCAGCCCCATTAACTCGGGCCTGAAATCCGTAAGCTCATAAGGTGCCGGACATCCATATCCACAACCAGTAAGTATCTTTCTACCCCAGTCCTTAAAATAAAAATTTCCATGAAAATCAATTGACTGAACAGAAGGCAGATACCTGGAAATCTCAGCCAAAATCAAACTGGCAGCTTCCCTTTGATTCATTCTTGAAAGCCTCTCAGCCGCACTGCCACCGCACATAACGGTCATAATTCGGTTCTTTGAGTTTTCACCAATGCCACTTTCCCAGATTGCCTGAACAAGAGCATCTCTTTCAAGAAAAGCACCAGGCAAAATTCCTGTAGGAATAGATATTTCATAGGGGACACGAATTAATACTTTTATAGAATCGCCCATTTGTGGAACAAGCTCAGAAGGTAGCGAAAGATCAAACAACTCCCCTCCTCTCCAAAGCCTTGGAGGAACAGTTATAATTACTGCGTCACAATCATAACTTGACCCCAACTGAGCAACAGATTTTACATCCATATGAACCGAAAATCTTTGCCTGGAAGTAATTTTCAGAACCCTGGCCTTCTTAAGTATCACCTCAGACAACTCGTTCTCAAAAGCAGAAATTAATTGATAAAGACCTCCAGAAAGTCTGAATTTCTCAAGGTTTTCAAAGAATCCGTCCCCATGACTTCTTATAAGCATAAGATAGGGGAGTAATCCGATCTTTCTTGGATTAATACCATTCTCAAACTCAAGATGAGTTTCAAGGTACTTCATCACATCAACCGAAAAATCACATTTCTCAATTAACGACCACAAAGTTTTGCCATCAACAGCTTCAAGTTCAGGAGTCAGAATCGTTTTATTAATGGATAAACTTTCAGATCTATCCTGCAATATCTTTTTAAATAATATAGACTGCTGCGATATTTCTTTCTTGTTAATTCTGGAATCAGAAAGTATCGGCGTAAATGGAGATTGCTCCATACCTTCAGAATTAATAAGCTGAAGACCGAATTTTTCAAGATACCACCTGAGAAAAAAATGAGATGGACTTATAAACTCAGGCCCAGCCTCAGCCCAGACCCCTGGAACGAAGTCTTTCTTTGTCTGTATTCTTCCACCATTTCTATGAGCACGACCTTCAAGTATCCGGACATTAAATCCAAGTGATTTAGCCTCAAAAGCAGCAACTAAACCGGCAAGCCCTCCTCCAACAATGACAATTGAAACGTCCGATGGAGAACTGCTGAAACCTACTCCAAGAACTCCTAACAACGATGATCCAAAATCATCGAAGGGTACATCTACTCCTTGCCACAACACAAAAACCTCTCTTTTGGTAAAACCAATGAAAATTAAAAGGAGAATTACTCCTTGAGAAACAGATCTATTATAAATATTTATTTATTACAACGAACCCGCTAATCCTTAACTATCTCAATTACAGTAGCGTACTCCATCCACTTTTCACTTAGCCAGCGGGGAGCCGGGACAGATTTGAAAACAGTTTGACTAATTGCCTCAGGCTTGGCTTTACTTATCAAATCAAGATAATCACGAATATAATATGAAAAACAGGTAAATTTATTCTCAGGGCTAAAGAAATCTTCCTTCTCACCAGAACGGTGCTGCTCTAACAGTATAATCCTCCTTGAAGATACTCTATACATCTCCTTAATGGCTTTTAGAGCACCTTCTTCAGATAAATATAACAAGACCGCCGAACATAAAACCAGTTCAAAGCTTGAATCCTGAAATGGCAGATGAACAATATCACCAGCCACAAGTTCAAGATTGCTTTCCTTTGTATCGAAAATTAAACTATCCCGAACTGATTCAATTCTGAAAAAATCCTTTTCAAGACCAACGATTTTTGAATCAGGTAAAAGCGAACGAAGAAGACCCAGGTTTTGTCCATAACCAAAACCTGGCTCAAGAATTGATTCAGGAGGAGAGACATCTATACCAAAAACAGTTTCTGTCAGAACTGCCCTTTCTGATCCACTAATTTTGCTGTCTGGGGCCTCTTTGGAAAATCTCTTCTCTTCTATTCTTTCCAACCACCAGAAGAAATGCCAATAAAGTGCCCAGGCAAATTTCCTCAAATTTAAAAATCGCTTAGGGACGAGATAAAGCGCTCTTAAAAGAAAAGAACGATAATACATTAGAGACCAGCAAATTCCCTGACCCTTTTAAGCACTGAATCTTTTGTGAAACCAAACTTTTCTGCAAGTATTTCAGCAGGGGCCGAGGCTCCATAAGACTCCATACCAATAACAAGAGTATCACGAGAATTACCATCTACCATATCGCGCCAGCCATGAGTAATGGCAGCCTCAATAGTAACCTTCTTTGAATTATCAGGGATAATACTTTTTCTATACTGCTCACTTTCGGCTTTAAACAATTCATAACAGGGCATTGATACAACTCGAACCTTTTTGCCAGTAATTTCTTTTGCAACATCAAGAGCAAGTGAGACTTCACTCCCAGTTGCAACAAAGACAAGATCAGGGGTTCCTGCATCATTCTCGTAAACGGTGTAAGCACCTCTTCTTATTCCCTTGATACGCTCTCCTTGCTCGCCCGGCAGTTGAGGAAGATTCTGGCGAGTAAGAATAATTGCACTTGGGCCATCTTTTTTCTCAAGAGCAATTGCATAACAAATAGCAGTTTCAAGACCATCAGCAGGACGAAGTGTAAGCACATTAGGCATGCTTCTGGTCATTTGCAGATGCTCAATCGGTTGATGGGTTGGACCATCCTCTCCAAGAAAAATACTATCATGAGTGTATATAAACAAACCCTGAAGATGACATAATGCGGCGAGTCTTAGGGTAGGTTTCATATAATCAAGAAAACAAAAAAAGGTAGAACCATAAGGGATAAAACCTCCATAGTACGAGAGGCCATTCATTATGGCACCCATGCCATGCTCCCTCACTCCAAAACGGATATTTTTACCTTCAAATGAACCCTTCAAAACATCACTGCTACCTTTAATTAAAGTAAGAGTCGATGGCTCGAGATCAGCAGAACCTCCAATAAGCGAAGGAACTGCGTTTGAAGCTGCCTGAAGCACAGTCTCGGAGAGTTTTCTGGTTGCAACTTGCGCATCACCTTCAGGTAAACTGTTTACAAGAGTTTTTTCAAGATCCGTTGGTAATTTTCGTTGAAGTTGAGCTTCGAAAGTTTCAGCTCTTTTGCTGTCAGTTTTTAGCCAGGTTAGATATTTTTCATTCCAGTTTTCATATTCTTTAGAAAGCTCCTCTGCCCGACTTGCAAATAATGATCTGACTTCATCGGGAACGAAAAACATTGGCTGGGCAGGCCAATCAAGACCCTTCTTGCTCAACTCCAACTCATCCTTTCCAAGTGGAGCGCCATGAACGCCATAGCTATCACACTTATTAGGACTCCCCTTTCCAATTATGGTTTTGGCAAGAATGAGAACTGGCTTACCTGTAAGACTCAAAGCTTCGGAATATACTTTATCAATTGCCCTTACATCATGCCCATCAACCCTTAATGTATGAAATCCATAAGCCTGATAGCGTTTTTCTACATCCTCGGTAAAGGCAAGATCAGTTCTTCCAGCAATGCTGATATTATTGTCATCATAAACAATTATAAGATTATCAAGGCCCAGGTGTCCGGCTACTGAAGAGGCTTCACTGCTTACTCCTTCCATCAAACATCCATCACCGCAAAAACACCATACCCGATGATCAACAGGATTAAAGGTATTATCGCCGTATCTTGCCGACATAAGTTTCTGGGCAAGAGCAATACCAACAGCATTTCCAATACCCTGACCAAGTGGGCCAGTTGTAGTTTCGACCCCATCCGTCATGTAAGACTCAGGATGTCCGGGAGTTTTACTTTCCCACTGCCTAAACTGCTTAAGGTCATCAAGAGTTAACTTGTACCCGGATAAATGAAGCATTGAGTAAAGAAGCATTGAGCCATGGCCATTTGAAAGTACAAAACGATCTCTTGCAATCCAGTCTGATTTAGATGGCAAGTGCTTGAGGTACCGAAGCCAAAGAACACTCGCAAGCTCAGCCATTCCCATTGGCATCCCCGGGTGACCTGACTTGGCTTTCTCAACTCCATCCGCTGAAAGAAATCTAATTGTATTTGATGCCTTGATCAGAAGCTCGGCACGTTCATCCGTAAGCGGGGAAGTAGAAATTGAGTAAGCCATTGCAGTGTCCTTAAGGGAGTAGAATAATCATTCGGTTACTAACGAAATTATATTGATTATTAGCGAAACAAAACAGCCTTCACAAGTACCTGTCTAAATTCGAACAAACTTGGCATAAAACGACTATAAGAATGCATGGAATACTTGCAACATTCGTCAATGAGCATTAAGAGAGGAGGCGAAGTTTACCGATAACCCTCAAGTGTACTGTAGATATCTTTTTCAATACAGTTTGTCCGTAAAGGGGGGAGAGCTCTAGGGGTGGGGCTTGTAATGATACTTTAAATTTTGGATCTGTTTGACCATTAAGGATGTGACGAAACTCAGGTCAAAGACCATGTAATGTATATGAGAGCATTAAGCTATAAACCTGCTTAATACTTGGCTTTTGTCTTTTAGGTTTTTGGTAAATTTCCGAAATGCAGATTTTATATATTTTTTTACTAGCAGTTTTTATAACCAAAAACTAAAACTTTTTTTGTGTATTTAAAAAGTACAGGTATCACTAATGAGTTCATATAGCTTTGCTAACTCTAACAAACCCGAATCTCATGGGACAGAAACAGGTAAAATGGACAGGTTAAAAATTGGCGACCAGGCACCTTATTTCTGTCTAACGGGAACAGATGGACTGATACATTCCCTGACTAACTACACTGGTTCAAATTGCCTTGTGATTGTCTTTACAAGCAACCACTGCCCTTATGCTAAAATGTATGAGGGACTTCTTGATGCAATTCATCATCGTTATCATTCACTTGGTGTAAGAATTCTAGCTGTGTGTAGCAATGATGGAAATGCTTTCCCGGAAGACAGCTTTGAAAACATGAAGCTTAAGGACTTTCCCTACCCATACCTGCATGATGAATCACAGGTTATGGCTGAAGCTTTTGGCGCCGAAGCGACTCCTGAGATTTTTGCCTTCGACAAAAACATGATTCTCCAGTATCATGGCCCAGTGGTTGAAAATTCCAATGATAATGAGAAAATAGCTAAATCGGAGAACAATACTCAATCTACTCTGGAACTCGCCATAAATTCCATTTTAAGTGGTTCTCCAGTTAAAGACCCCGAAGTTCCTCTGATTGGTTGCTCAATCAAGTGGAGCAGATAGACCTTTTAGAACATTATAATCAGAATAGCTGTTAGTTAACTCAAATCAGACAAATTGCTTACCATTCATCAAAAATAAAACACTTATTTTCACTTAAGGTTTCAATTATTACTTTTTTCGGTGCGTAAAAAGTATTTTTGGTCTAAAAAGACTAAAAGTAGGGGTATTTAATATGGATCTCTATAGATTCTTTCACCCACACCATAATGCAAGGCTAAGAAAAAAACCACTGCGTGTTCAGGAGGTTTGTGAGCTTCAGCTTGCAGCAAGGGAGCTTTTAAGAGCCCTTGAGGCAGCAGCTCTTCGTATTAAATCAATTAACAGAAATACCGCGGAAGAGTACCTGAAAAAAGATTCCTCTATTCTAATTGACTCCTCATTAAACGCACTGGAACTTACAGTTGAACTTCTTCAGCACTTGATTGAATCTTTACCTGAAGACTCAGAGAAAGACATGCTGGAACTTCTCAAAGAAAGGGAAAATGCGCCTGGATGGGACGCCTGGAGAGCATTGTTAAATGAAAGATTAACTATTTTTGAACGATCCTCCAATATCACCATATCTGATAAATTAAACAATATTTTAGACCTGACTAGTGATAAAACAATCACAAGCCATAACTTGCAAACCGTTGATCAAAATCTGGCACTTGACGATTCATCAACTTCAGTTTCTACTCTCAATCATAAAAAATCAATTTCCGCATAAATAATTACGAGAAATCATGTCTAAAGATATAAAAAAAGCAAGGCGCGCTCGCCTTAATGAGAGGCTTGGAGCACTTAGGGATCGGGTGCGTGTTCTTGAACTAGAGCTGGCTGAATATACAAGTGAGTTTTATCGAGTATGTATATTTGGAAGTGCAAGAATTAAACCTGATGATTCAATGTACCAGATTACAAACAGGTTGGGGGAATGTCTTGGAGAACTCGGACTTGATGTTCTTACAGGTGGTGGCCCAGGACTTATGGAAGCAGCCAATAAAGGAGTCCTGGAAGGGAAGAAAAAAGCGGGAACCAAGAGCAAGTCATTTGGACTTACTATTGAATTAAACAAATTCGAAGAAGAGGCCAGTGAACACCTTGACATAAAACATCATCATCGCCGGTTTTCCTCACGCCTTGATGATTTTATGAGACTATCCAATGCAGTTGTTGTAATGCGCGGTGGAATTGGAACTTTACTTGAGCTTTATTTTACCTGGCAACTGATTCAGGTAGGACATATGCCCAATCGCCCTTTTATACTTGTAGATAAAAAATTCTGGGAAGGACTTATAAAATGGATGGAAGAATCTCTTGTTGTTCATGGACTTATCAGTCCCGGAGATATGCACTTTGTCGAGTTGGTAGACACTCCAGAAGAAGCTGCGGCAATTATCAAGGCAGATTATGAGGCCTTTATAAAGGAACATGGGAACAACCCGGAATAACCCTGTAAAGCAAGCCTGTAAAGCAGGTTAGTGTCCGAAAAGCTGGGAAGTATCCAGGACTATATGAATAATTCTGTTAACGAATCTGCCCCTAGCACCGTCTCTCTCTTCAACACGATGGAGCGCTCTATCGTACCTCTATCGCCACTTACAGATGGTGTTGTTAAAATTTATTGCTGCGGGCCCACAGTCTATAACTATCAGCACATCGGCAATCTTCGCACATATCTTTTTGAAGATCTCCTGGTAAGAACGCTCAGGTACTCAAGTCTTAACGTCAAGCATGTAATGAATATAACAGACGTAGGTCATTTAACTTCTGATGCCGATGAGGGCGAAGACAAAATGCTCCTTGCAACGAAACGGGAAGGTAAGCGCTCTTTTGAGATCGCAGAGTACTACACAAACATATTCCTATCAGACTGCAAGGATCTGAATATCACCAGACCAGATATTATATGCAAGGCAAGTGATCATATAAGTCAAATGATAAAACTCATTTCCCAACTTATGGACAAGGGATACGCCTACCATAACGGAGGAAATGTCTATTTTGATGTCTCTCGTTATGAAGAATACGGGAAGCTTACTGGCAGAAACCTTAATGAGCTTACACAACAACTTAAAGCAGGTGCCAGAATCGAAATTGACTCATTAAAAAGAAATCCACTTGACTTTGCTCTCTGGTTCACCAATTCTAAATTTGAGAATCAGGAGCTTATATGGGATTCCCCATGGGGAAAAGGTTATCCAGGATGGCATATTGAGTGCAGTGCCATGGCGATAGAGTATCTTGGCGAATCATTTGATATTCATTGCGGTGGCATTGATCACATACCAGTTCATCACACCAATGAAATTGCTCAGAGCGAGTGCGCTACAGGCAAAAATTTTGCTTCCATATGGATGCATGGAGGATTTCTTGTAGAAAGCGGCGGCAAAATGTCTAAATCAAAAGGCGAGTTCCTTACTCTCTCACTTCTTAAGGAAAAAGGATTTGACCCTTTAAGCTACAGATATCTGTGCCTTGGATCACACTACAGAAATGAACTTTCATGGAGCTGGGAAAGCATAGAAGGAGCAAGTCAGTCTCTGAAAAAATTAAAGAACCGGATTGACAGTCTTCGCTCAGAATCAAAAAACAAAGTCAAAGTAGACTCTAACGACAACTCTCTTTTATTTAATCACAGAGAGAGGTTTGAATATTCAATAAGAAATGATCTGAACTTTCCCCAGGCCCTTGCGCGAACCTATGAGCTTCTCGGAGATAACACCATATCACCGATGGGAAAATTAAACCTTATAGAGGAATTTGACAGGGTTCTTGGCCTTAATCTTCTTGAGGTTAATGCAAAAGATGATATTCCCGAAGAAATAATTAAACTCGCAAGTCTCCGTGATCAGGCAAGAAAAAATAAAAATTTCACCGAATCTGACTCTTTACGAGACAAAATTGAGAGTCTTGGCTATACTGTAAAAGATAGCCCCTCCGGGTATTCTATTTCCAGGAAATAAATAATCGGTATACTTACGTGAGCAAAGTTGAACAGGTAGTTGTAGTTGGGGGAGCTGGATATATTGGTTGTCCATTAGTAGGACTTCTTCTCAAAGAAGGTTATCGAGTGATAGTATTCGATAATTTTTGTTTTGGAAGCGAAGGACTATCCAGGCTATCGCATCCAAATTTAAAAATCGTTGAAGGGTCTATTTGTGATACACTTGCAGTATCTGCAGTAATAAAAGGCGCAGATGCTGTAATATTACTTGCTGCTATGGTGGGTCATCGGGTCAAAGAAGTACCCCCCGGCACTATGCGAGCAATAAATTTTCTTGCCTCTACTGTTGTTCTTGACGCTGCAATTGAGCATGGGACTCCCCGCTTTATTTACGCGTCAACAAACAGTGTTTACGGAGCTAAATCTGGAGTATTTTATGAAACTACTCTTCCAGATCCCGTAACACTCTATGCCCGATTAAAGCTTAGAATGGAAGAGCGAATAATCAGCGAAAAAAAGAAGGGGCAGTTTCACCCTACTGCTCTAAGGCTGGGCACATGCCATGGACTTTCTCCTCGCATGCGATTTGATTTATCACTTAATGGAATTGTTCGGGATGCCCTGATTAAAGGCAAGATTTCACTTATTGGGGGAGAGCAAATGCGTGCCTTTATTCATGTGCAGGATGTTGCTGAGGCTTTTCTCTCCTGCCTTAAAGCTCATGAAAATCTGGTAAGTGGTGAAGTCTTTAATGTATCAGCAAAAGATCAGAACCTGAGCCTTAACCATCTTGCCAATATGGTAAAAACCCTTATTCCAAAAACCAAAGTGGAAGTTTTACCAGGAGAACCTGATCTTACAAGTTACAAATTAAGCTCAAGAAAAATTGAACAGGCACTTGGTTTTACTACTAAAATAAGCATTGAAGAGAGCATAGAAGAAATGAAGGGAGAAATCCTTGAAGGACGCTTTGATGATACTTTCTCTCTTAAATACAATAATACATGATCTCGTATGTTTTTTTGTAATCTATAAATGGGCAAGATCCTTCCTGCCTTTAAGCTTAAAGTGCACTTAAAAACTCTCTAACCTCATCATTTGATGGAATCTCGAGTTTGCTGATCCTGAGCAGTTCAAGTGGTTGAACATAGTGCTAATTGTTATACTTAATATGCCGGCAAGAAATGCTTTAATCTTATCAAAAGAAAACTCCCTGTTTGTCATTTCAGCCTCCTAAAGTAAAACCTTATTTAATCAATGCCCAAAATTGTGACGGTGAGATGATTAACCTTGCACAGGGCAGAAGCAATTTTTGCTTCTGCCCTGATTTAAAACAATTTTCATCTTCAACCACCGCAACCACCACCTCCGCATCCTGAGCCTCCACCACAAGAAGAAGCTCCTCCGCAAGAAGACGAACTGGAGCCCGAAGAACCTCCACACCAGGACGAGGCACAACCAGAGCTGGACGAAGGAGAATCACTTGAAGTTGTCAGTAATACACTGGCAGCTATCATTGAAGTTCCATCGTCGGAACCAGAACTGGAAGATGCCAGAGATTTCCTGCCTAAATTTTTTGGACTCGCCTTGGGAATCAGTTCTTTTGGAATAATACCCCAGAATTTCTCTGGCGGAGTTCCAAAATTACCAAGATATCTCAGGCGAGTTTCGTTAAATTTAGTCTCATACTTTCCAACTTCCATTTCCTTGTCACCAGGAACGTGGAAAACAACAAAACCAAACGCCCTTACACATGTTCTCTCATAATGGTGATTAAACAGAAGATGGGTATGCCATACCTCATCAACCAGCTCGCTTGGAACTTCAAAACAATCCTTCGCACTTACCTTTAATGCCATATACCGGGCATATTCCCTAATGAGTGGCATAATATCAGCTCTTTCAATTGACATGCTCTTAAGAAGTCGTTCGGAGAACAATCTGAGAAAACCCTCATCCTCAAGAAAATACTTTAGGAAACGCTTTTCAGCTTCCTTTGGCGATAACCACTGAAGGCTGATACCGAAGAATCGAAACAGAAGAAAAGCAATAAACCACAACATGTTTTCGCTCCTTAACAAAAGGAACGGCGTAAGTATGTAAAACCGTTTTACACCCTCCACCGTCTGGGGATCAGACCCCGGAGGGAAACCCTTCTACCCATATTCAATTTTGAAAGCACAAAATCGACTCTCAACAACTCAACTTAAACACTAACAACGGAAGTAAAGAAAGCATGAGGGTTTTGCAATTTTTGATTATTATTTTATATAGTATGTTTTATTTCTGATTAAATATAGGTTAACTTGTTGATAATCAGTATTTTCTTGTATATTATTATTAATATTTATTATAATCTTATAATATGTAGATAATGTTTTTTAGATATTAATGCCTTACTTTCAAGAGATACAGTGAAACAGGACATACAATTTAAAACTTCCAGAGAGCTAAAGATGCTTTTTAATTCCAACTTTGAAACCTGGGATCAGGCTAATAACGGTGGATATGAAGAGCTTGGAAGAAGATGCGGATTAAGTGGTGCTTACATAAGCCAGATTGGAAAGTATGGGAGAGTCCCAGGCAAATCTGCATTAATACTTCTTGCGCTTAATTTTGACCTGAAAGACCCCTCACTAATTTTTAAAGCTGCCGGGATACATGATCCCTGGCCATATAAAAAACAAGTTCATTTAAGTAAGGATGCCAGGGAAAATGATTCCTTTGTTTCTGTTAAAATTGACATGGATGGACTACTCACCGCAGTACAGAGTGCTATCAGTAAGGAAGTAAGACCTAGAACAGTAAAAGACCTGCTAATGGGAAGACCGCTAAGAGTTGGCTATAATCCATTTAAAATCTGGCTCTTTGAGTCAAAGGACCGCGATATTCATGGAGAGTTTAAGGGGTTTTTTCCTGAAATAGTAAGAATGCTTGGCATGTCTCTACAAACAAAAGTTGAGGAAAGATTTATAGAGTATGCGGAGTACCCTTCGCTGTTTCAAAAAGGGGAGCTTGATATATTTGGGCCCATAGTAGAGGCCCCAAATCTGCCAAGCGGAACCTTGTTCAGCAATCCTTTATACAGAATAGCAATGTCGATTGTTTACAGATTAAGGCCTGTCAACAGTCTTGACACGGTACCGCCTCCTAAAAAACCAGAAGACCTCTTATCTGACAATTATAAAATAGCGGTAGTTAAAAATTCAAGAGCGCATTTGCTTTGCACGACCAGATTCAAGAAGTCAGACAAAGATCTTATACTTTGTCGCTCAGTAGAAGAGGCACTTGACCGAACTATTATGAAGGGAGTTTCGCAACCTGCTCATCTCTTTATGTGTAATGCCGTTGATGCACTTCTTTGGGAAAAGGAATACAAAAGAGATATTAAGGCCCTGTTTACCACACCTGATACTTACCTTGATCTTGCAGATACCAGTATTGCCGTTAGAGCAGACTGGCCCGAATTACTTCAGATAATAAACGAGAATCTCTCTTTCCTTACATCAACTGGAACGCTTCTACACTCACTTGACCATTGGCGCCCAAAGGGTATGGAGAAAATTATTGAGGGGATTTAGAGATAACTTCTATTCATTCCATAACCCGATACGTCTGGTGTTTCCGGTATTATCATAGAAATAATTAAAATCATCGGAAACTGATCGATAAGCAATCCGACTTTCCGGATTATCATTATGGTTGGAATATACATAAACATTTCTTGAATTATTAAGAAGATTTACCGCAAAGCCTCCTCCAGATAATCCAAAATGATTATTTTCTATCAGAAAATAATCTGTATTTCCTAAAACAATTGCATGAGATGAGTTTTCAATGTGAATTGTATTTTTTATATAACCTGATTTATATCGTGGCTCTGGCCAAACTCCCTGATTGTAAAGTAAATTTATACTTTCTATATTATTAGAATAATCAATAGAAGAAATATTTATACTTGTACAATCGTTATTTCCCAAAATGCCCCATTTAAATCCAGAAACCTTTCCGTTTTTTGCAATTAGACTCCTTGCAGAAGTATAAATACCACTGCCATTTCCAACTCCACTTATGTCAAATCCATCTATAATATAGTTCAAATGATCTGATTGATTCTCTGGAGTAATTTCAGACTCTGGTAGATAATTTCTAAGGTAACTATGTTGAAATGTACCAGCTCCAGCAAAATTAAATGCTGTATTAGTAATATTTGTCATCTTTACATTTTTTAGAACATAGTTTCTGAGTTCTTTGGGGGGAATTGCTTCATAAGGGTTGTAGTATGCGGCTTCACCCTGACTGCCATGAAAGCCTACATGCGCAGAGTTAACCTCCAAGCCATCAATAAAAATATCATACCCTCCGGTAATACCTAGACCTATACCTCCTAAAGTTGAATCCAGATTTTCAATTTTTATGTCTTTAAACCACATATCATGAGCATGCGTAGACCTTGAAACAAAATGCCCAGGCGGCCTTTCGTTCTGTCTTTCAGCAAACCCAAATTCGTAATAAATTCCAGTTCGCAAAGAATTTACACCATCTATGGTTACATTTTCGAACAATACATTAGAAAGACCACCACGTAGACTTATTCCTGTGGCACGATCGCCACTATTATTTGATATAATTTTTATATTCCTCACCACAAAATTTTTCATTGGCTTTTCGAGATTTTTCTCAAATACCGCAGGAAAATAATGGCTACCGTCACTATTTCTGCAACCTATTTTAATTGCAGATCCAGCATGAAGAATGCCTTGAGGGTTGTTATAAATAACAACAATAGTACCGTTCTGAATTTTGAAATCTCCAAGTGAAGTAAAAAATCCACTTCCTCTGTCTGCTGGCGCCGCCTCTTTTTCAAAATGCACTGTATTCCCAGCCAAATCAAATTCTATTCCGTTACGTAGAGGTATTATATCATTAAAATAATAAATGCCTGTCTGATTAAATTTTATTTTTCCAGTATAAGAAGAGGTGCCTCCATGTTGAGAAGGCGAAACCAATCTTTTTAAGGCAATTGTATTGCTGCTTGCCAATTCTTTATTGTTAGGGGAAATATTGTATTGAGAAATATTGATACTTTCATGTGTTACATTTTCGCAAATCGGATCATTAGGTGAAGATTCGCAAAATTCTCTATGCATTTTTTCACATGATTGATTGCTTTGATTGAATTGGATGGTACATTTTTTTATTTCTTCTCGTATAAGATCTAATTCTTCATTATTATTAATTGGGTCATTAACATTCTTACCATTTCCTCCTGTATTATTTACCTGATATGCTGGAGGTACCATAGCTATCATAGTTTCGATCCCTGGTATTGATCTTGTGCTACCATGTTGTGTCATCAAAACTCTTACAAGCTCAGCCCTAAACATTCCCTCTCCAGGCACTTTAAGATATACTGAGCCGGAAAAGTTATCGCCCACATATTCATGAAGTGGTATATCTGTTGAGCCGGAAACGTCTAATATTCCCCCATTTGTAGTTTCAACTTCATTTCCAGATTCATCAAATACACTCATTGTAACACTAAGAGCATTATCGTCTGCTGCAAATACCTTTAACCAGTTTGCTGCATTAAGGTTCGTATTCACTCCGAGTGAAGCACTCTTGTAAAATCCATCCCCGCCTCTGGAGTTATACGCCCATGCTATCTGTCCGGAATATTCTGATCCGTGCCCATAGTAAAAACTCTGCACCAGCACTTTCTTATCGCTCTTTACACGAAAAAAACCCACATTGCTCTCCCCTATGTGAGCGTTCATAAACTCATGGTGCTGGGAATATGGCATGATCTCTATCTGCCTCTCATGTATAAGTTCACCATGTCGGTTAAAGACTTCAAGACTGACCTTCACTTCTTCACTGGATACATTAGCTATTTCTGCCCAGTTCCAAGCAGGACCCATGCTTGATGCTCCTATCATACCAGTGTCCTTTGTCCCTGCTGATCCAGGTATATGTATGCTAAAATTAAACCTTCCCGATGAGACCTCAGAGTAGCGGTTTAAAAATGCCCCATAGAACATAAGTGGATTATCCGGCACTATTTCATATGTACCCACCACCTGACCCCAGATATGACCCAGGCCAAAGTCCTGTCTAATGCCAGGGGCTATCTCATCCACCCCTATTACCCATACTTCGTTTCCCCCATGATCCTTGACATAAACTTTGCCACTAAAAGGGACATCTCCGGGGTTATAGATAGTAAGCCAGTTATAGACAGGGGCGCTTGCGCTCGCATCAGGGTTAATTGAGTTATAGACTCCGTAGCTCTTACCCCTGAGGACCGAGTTCAGGGATGAGCTAGTTACATACTCAATCTCATTTAACGCATTGTAACGATAGGTTAGAGTGTTACAGGATATGGAAGGATTATCATTTGATGCAAGCTTTCTTAGCTCAAAGGTTCCGTATTTATTCTCAAGGTCAAACCTGTTAAGCATTATATGCTTCTTTCCAAAACCCGGAATACTGAACTCTTCTTCTCCTATAATTTCATCTGTATAATCTTTTACCCGAAGACTAAGATTTGAGATAACTCCTTTCTGGTTCATACACTCAAGCACTACTACATGACCAAGAAAACCATTCCATGTGCCAAGGGCTGGAAGAAGAACTCCTTGAAGAGCATTATCACCGCTTCCACCAGAGATTTCACTATCCGGGTTCGGATAGGCAAGAAATAGACATAGAAAAAGAGATAAAAGAATTACAAAAAAATACGAACCGCCAATACGCATCATAACCAACAAAACCCAATGAAAATTACAACCAAAACAGAATATAGTGCCCAGATATATACAGATCCCCTGCCTCTAATTCGACAGCGAGATGCTAAAACATAATATTTGGTGGCTCCCGTCCTTAAAAAATCTAATGCAATGGAAATTGTGGAAAAAGATGAAGTATAAACAAAAGATAGGGAAAAATAAACTAAGCAATCGGAAACTAAAGGGTATAATCAGTGTCATCAAGTAATCAGTGTCATCAAGTAAGAGGCAGAAAAATTTCATTCCCGCCTCTTTATTTTTTTGAATTCAATTCATCAAAAAAACACTGTCTTTTCAGATTCTTATATCAGCCTAGCTTTTGATAATCATTAGTTAAAATTTTTCTTTTTATCAGTCACATTTTCAAAATCACCCTCATAATGAGAATGAGGTAATAGACAGGTCTTTCTTAGTCTTAATCATAGGATACAGAATTTAACAATAATTTCTCCACCTGTCGGGCTTTATACGTAAGAGCGCCACACTGGAGAAGTTTGGGAAATGGTTTTCCAGGCAGATCTCTAATTAATCCTTTTTAAGGGAGACCGGCCCATGGCCAAAAATATTATTTTCGGAAACGGTTTCGGAGATGGCGAAGAGTTTTTCTTTCACGTCCCAGAGCGAAACGAGATGTTTAAAAATTATCTGCGTCGCGAGTGGCCTGAAATCGAGAGAAACGATCCTGAGAATGCTGAATTGATCGAAGAGCTCAGAGCCGAGTGGGACATGTTGGTTCCAGAGTGCGTTAAGTAAGTGAATTTTTTATAAGCTCTCCCCGATTTCGGCTTTGCCGTTATCGGGGAAATTAAGGCTTATGGTTTCTTGCCCAAACTTCTTTAATTTTAGCATATTACTTGAACTATTATTTTTTTATAACTTAAAAAATTTACCTAATAATATTGTTCTTTTCATTTTCTGTCATGTTTCCTTCTCTGCGAATTTAAGATATACTTAGTGAGTTTTTCCTTTGCAAGAGCTGGATTTACTGCCTGTTCTTGCGTCGGAAAAACATGAGGTTTTTTCGTTTTTTTTTCATTTCTCTTTTTTTGAAAGGTAATTACCTTGAAGAAAGGAAATTTACCCTTTGGGAATGATGTCCTTGTATATCTTCCCTTAGGGTCAGAAATTGAAAAGATCGCTGTAGGATGTGCGATCAAGGCGATTTTGGAGGAAAATGAGCTTTCTGTTCGGATAACTGTCTTAACTTTTGAAGATAGTTATCCTCCTGACACGGGGCAACTGTATCAGGTGAGGGGCGTTAGTATTTCAGTTCCAAATGAGAATGCCACCTTCGCCCAATTTGTTGGAGGAATCCTGAATTTAGAAGAGAATAGATCTCTTCTTTCCTGGATTCTCTCAATAGAATTCGAGAAGGAAATTCCCGAATTAATCGAGGATTGGGAGAGAATCTCAAGTTCGATTAATCAGGATCTGATTAATGGCGAAAGTTGCGTTTCAGAACAGCAGCAAAAAGCATTTTTTGAAGTGCTTAATGCATTAGCTAAATTTCTGAACGCCCAGAGCTCGACCTAAAGAGCTCAATGTAAAAGGTTGCTTGTTTTTCGACCCGCGGCAGCGTGGTTCTTTTTTTTATCACTCTGCCGCATTTTTATTTTTCTCGCTATTAAATTCAGAGTCCTGAATGTCGGAAACCATTGGTGCCTGATACCAATGTATATGGTTTCGTTTTCACATGTCCCCATTTTCACCGAAAGCCTCCTTTACAGCTTTTTCAAAAACTTTTCTTACAAACTCCTTTCTCTTATAATATTCTAGCTTTAGACGCTCAAGACGCTCTGGCATTTCTTTAAGACGCCGAAGAAGGTCGAGAATTTGTGGATCTTTTATGTGTTGCTTGTAAATCTCGTCCATCAAAATTTATTAGCTCCAAAGATATTATCTACCAACTTACCTTTAAAAACTTTTGGTTTACTGTTTTTTTCTTTAGTAAGAATCAGCCTCGCATCACCATTATAATTATCAAAAATAAATAAAAAGTCTGCAAGCTTTGAATATGTATTAATAAATATTTCTTTTGACCTATAATACCTTATTAAAGTGGTTTCAAATGAAACATAAGCTAATTAAGGCCTTTCAAACAACCTAAAACTGTCTCTTCAACCCTTCAATCTCTTTCCTAAGTAAAACAAATTTTCTTCTCTTTTTCTTAACAGGATGTCTAATTGCATGTGATATGACCCATAGATTCTCTTTGGTATTCTTTTCTGATAACCACTTTTGAAAAGTTTCCATTGCAAGATCTTCATTTAATTTAACGATATCTCCCATTGCATTAGCAACTGAGCGTCTTACATATAATGATGAATCATTTCTTAAATAACTGAATACAGGAATTGTTTTCTCAGGGTTTTCGGTAATCCACTGCACAGACTTACCCCAGGGAAGCCTCGCACGCATACCTTCAGAAGCAAGCCTTCTTACATGAAAATTTCTATCCTTAGTCCATTTTTTTACCGCGCGCATTGCAATATCAGGAGAATGATTTGCAACAGTTCTCATAACAAACTCTGAAGTAAACCGCTTGGTCAATTCCTCAGCAAAAGAAATAGTAGCACGAACATCCCGTGCTCCATACATCTCTGCAAACTGAGACACCGGATAAAGATGAAACCCATACCCCAACATGCCTTCTTCATAAGGCCACTCAGGACCAAATAAAACTTTAAGTCTCTCAAGCTTCTCAGGATAAGTGCCAGTAAGATGGAAATCTGTGAGCTCGGATAAAAGCTGAACCCTGCCCTTTAACTCAAGGTCATTATATTTTTTTTTGTATGAGGAAAGAAATGCCGAAGGAAGATCAAGCTCATTGGAAAAAACTTTCGCAAAAGGGAGACCATACCAGTCTTTAATTTTTTTCCCGGGATTTGTAATTTCAGAAAATGGAGTTTTTAGAGATTGTCTGCCTTTTTTCATTTCTTAAGAACTTCAACATTGCCGGACGAGTCAGCACATAATACCTCAAGAGAAGAAAAATTTTCAAATATTCCATGCTCAACAACACCAGTAATAGACTTTATTTGAGAACCCAAATTACTCTTAATTTCCGAAAACGATGCATCAAGAAGAAGATTTCCACTTTCAGTAAAAAGAGGACCATAAAAGTTGGAACCAGTCCTTGGCAAAACCTGCTCAGCTCCCAGCTTTATTAATTCACTCTCAACATAAGAAACACTTTGAGGTAAGACCTCAACAGGAACCGGATACTTCTCACCAAGCCTTGAAACCTTTTTTTCTGATGTTAGAGCAATAACAAGATGAGGACTTCTTCTTGCAACTATCTTTTCCTTTAACAAGGCCCCACCTCGACCCTTTATTAGTCGTAAATACGGATCAACCTCATCAGCGCCATCAAAAGCCCAGTCAAGAGGGACACCACTTGCAATATCATGAACAACAATGCCAAGGCGCGAAGCTATTCTAGTTGTAACCAAAGAAGTAGAAACGCCAGACACGATAAGACCTTCTTCCTTTATGCGCTTTCCAATTGCATTAAGTATTGCCTCTGCAGTTGATGCAGTACCAAGACCAATAGTCTGACCAGATACGACCCTTGCAGCTACTCTTTCAGCCAGAATTTCCTTACTCATTTCCACAACTCCTTCATAATAACACGCTGCATTATCTGCGTAGTTCCCCCTCCAATGGTATTTAACCGCAAATCCCTTAGCCAGCGCTCGGGTAAAAATTCTGTAGTGTAACCATAACCACCATGAAGCTGCAAACAATGATGAGCAATTTGAAATGCCCGTTCGCACACATATGCCTTTAAAGCACTGACCTCAAGACGACACGAAAGTCCCTCCTGTAAACGTCTGGCCGAATCCCATGCTAGTGACCTTGCAGACTCAAGCTGACTTTTAAAAGAAATAAGCAACTCCCTGTTAACAGGAAATGATCCAACAGTTCGACCAAATACTTTTCTATCTTCAACATACTTTAATGTCTCAGCAAGGCACTTACTTGCTCCACTAATTGAAAGAAAAGACAACATCAGTCGTTCCCACTCTAAAGATGCCATTGCCTGCTTCCAGCCCATTCCAACATCCCCAAGCACGCAAGACGAAGGAACTCTTACTCCATCAAAAACAAGCTCCGCCGTATCCGAGCAATGCCATCCAATTTTATCAAGACTTCTTGAAACACTAAAACCGGGGAGCGTGGTATCAACTACAAAAGTAGTAAATCCCTTATAACCTGCATCCGGATCGGTTTTTGCAAGAACAAGAACAAAATCTGCTCTCTTGCCATTAGTGATAAATATCTTGCTGCCTTCAAGAATAAAATCATTTCCATCCTTTTTTGCTCTGGTCCTGATACCACTCATATCACTTCCGGCATTAGGCTCGGTAAATGCATATGCTCCGATAGCATTCCCGGAAACAGCTTCCTTAATCCATCTTTCACAGGCTTCCTTACTTCCAAGTCTTGATAAAGTTGGAGTAATTACAAGAGAATGCATATTTACAGCGGTAGTAAAACCAAGGGAGGGAACTTTGCCAAATGCCTCACACCAGGCGCTTGCATAAATATAATCAAGCCCCATCCCACCCCACTTTTCATCAACAAGAATCCCAAGGTAACCCTCCCTTGCAAGTACCTTAAAAATACTGGATGGGAAAAATTTCTTTTCTTCCCAATCTTTTATGTAAGGAGTTATTTCTTTTTGACAAAAAGCATCTATAGAATTTTGAAAAAGAAGATGCTCTTCGGAATAAAATGACATAAAATCCCCGAATTTTTAGAAATAGTCTGATTTTGGTGAAAGCACATGTTTATGCTATAACTACACTGGGAAAAATGGCAAACAAAAATTACGAAATAACCCTATAATTAGCTTGTAAATATAGTGAACGGCAATCCACCTAACAATAATGATTCTGAACAGATTGATTCGCTTCTTGGCGAATCCTCTATGGAAGGATCAGAATCGATTATTTCCAAATCTGAAGTAATTGAGCTGATTAAAAGCATAATTGATCCGGAATTATATATTGATATCTGGACACTTGGACTTATTTATCACATAGATATTAAAGAAACAGATATCCACATCAGAATGACATTTACTTCGATGGCTTGCCCTGCAGGGCCTCAACTTGTCGGAGAGATAAAGGACAAGCTAAGTACTCTTCCTGCGGTAAAAGAAGTTGAAGTTGAGGTTGTTTTTGATCCTCCTTGGGAACCATCAGAAGATTTAAAAGCATTAATGGGCATTCTCTGATATATCTATTTATTTATCACAATGACAGCGGAAATTAACTCCAAAATAATTCATTATTAAACCCTATGCCTTCAAATGTCCTGATTGTTGATGACGAGCCTGAGCTTGCAAGATCACTTTCGGCAGCACTACAAAGACGCTTAATTGATAAGGACGCTGATGAATGCTCTTTTATTCTTTCTCATACCGAAAATGATGCATTAGAGGCTTTTAGTCTGCATAAACCTGAAGTAGTGATTCTTGATCTTACGATAGACATTGATCAGGGACCAGAAAGTGGGCTTTCGCTCCTTGATCAATTTCACAGGAAAGACCCTTCATCAAGAATTCTGGTACTAACATCTCACAGTGCATCAAAATTTGGTATTAACGCTCTTCAACGGGGCGCACTAAGTTTCCATGAAAAACCAGGAGACCCTGACCTTTTACTATCATTGGTATTAGACGGAATAAATGTTTGCAAACTAAAACGCACACACGAAGAAATAAAAAAAGAACTTGATACAGGAAGAAAATCCCTGACCCTGATCGGTGGAGAAAAGAGCCTTGTCATGAAGAGCATTGCGGATGAAATTGATTTTTCTGCTTCTCATTCCCAACCTACACTACTAACTGGAGAAACCGGCACTGGAAAAGGTTTTATTGCCAGAATAATTCATTCTCTGGGCAAAAGAAACAAAAAGCCCTTTATCAGATATCAACCTAACTTTGCCAACCCGGACCTTGTCGCAAGTGAACTCTTTGGTCATGCCAGAGGAGCCTTTACCGGAGCTAACGATGACAAAAAAGGTCTTATAGCAGAATCTGATGGTGGCACCCTGTTTATTGACGAAATTGACTCGATTCCGAAAGAAGTACAAGTCATACTCCTTGAAGTCATACAGGAAAAAACCTTTAGAAGAGTAGGAAGTTCCCGCCTTGAAAAAAGTGATTTCAGGCTTATTTCTGCTACAAATAAAATTCCGGAAAATCTATTAAAAGACGAAACTCTAAGACTGGATTTCTATCACCGAATAGCCCATTTCAGGATTGACCTGCCGCCTCTTAGGAGCAGAAAAGAAGATATCCCGAGTCTTGCCCTTAAATTTCTTGAAAACATTGTCGACCGGGAAAACCTTGAAGTAATTCGCTTTGAAGATGCCGCCATTAGACAACTTATTGAATATGCCTGGCCAGGCAACATAAGAGAGCTTCAGGCAGTTGTTGAAGGAGCTGCATTTCGGGCAAGCTATAGAGGCAACAGAAGCATTGAACTGCAGGATATAAAGATTAAAGATCAAAACATATCTGACAATAAAAGCACCACGACCAATAGAACCTCAGGCGACTTCAGAAGCATGGTTAAATCTTATGAAGAAGAATTAGTGAAAAAGGCTCTTTCTGAAAATAATGGTAATCAAGCGCAGGCCTCAAAAGCACTTCAAATGGACAGAACTGTTTTAAGAAGGATTCTTGAGAGAAGCGAGAATAAAACTGATTAGAATTTTAGATAAACACTTGCTAAAGCAATCAGAACTGAAAAAGTTGCAGCACCGAGTACTAATCCCGACTTATCAGGTCTTCTGAAGAAAACGCCAACCAGAACCGATAGAACCAACCAACATACAATCTTTACCCATACCCAAAGAGTAAATCCAAACTTTCCAATTCCGGCTATACCAAACCCACTAAGCACAGCAAGAAGACTGAATATTCCCGAGAACATCAACATCTGCTTTCTTCGATCAGGGGCAGGATTAGCAGCCGATGCGGCACATGAAGCAAATAGAGCAATAATAGAAAAAACATGAAGTATGTAAAAATACTGGATCATATATTTAATTTTGCTTTTAAATAAAACTTATTTCTAACAAGAACAATATACCGACATGAGCTAAGCGACAATAAGAATGTCTGCAGTAGGGATCATAGCTTAGATTTTCACAGTTAACAAACAAAGATCTGAAAAATAACCTAACTAACGTCTTTTCGCGCCACGAGACCTGTTCTCCATTCTTTTTTCACGAATAGAGTCTTCTACTTGCTTCTCACCCACTTTTTTAGTGATTGAATCAATTGTTTCGGTCATTGTAGATAATCTGCCGACGAGTGTATCCATCTTCCAGTTGATTTCTTCCTGTCTTGATTCGATATTCTGGGAAACCCGTCCCAAATCGGCTTTTAGATTATTATTGGTCTTGCCAACTTCACCAAGTCCCTCCGATAATCCCTGAAGAAGTGGCGCTAGCTTGTCGCTCCTTTCTTCCGACACGAGTCGAACGTATTTCTGCTCAACAATTTCAGGGGGAGGTCTCCAGGAATCCGTAAGCACCCAGGTAACTAGAACGAGCCCAATAAAAACTCCACACGCCCAAATGCGCTTATCTGTGGATACAATAAGTTTTATATCAGATAATAATTGTCCCATCCGCTTCCCAACACTACTCAGCTCGTCCAGTATCTATTTATATCACAGAATTTATAAAGTCCGGACCCAGCTAAATTGTTATGATCCTAAATTAATAATATGTCGCAACAGAATTAATTAGTCATAAGAGTCTATAATTGTTCACAAAGAAAGGGCTTTTAATAAATATTACGAGACTAGCAGAGGTACTTTATCGGATATTTTATATCTCATCAGTAAACAAGTTATAACCATTAGATGTTAATTTAATATTATTAGGCAATCTCATTTCATGACCCTCAGTTTCGTGAAAATGCATGAAATATCCTGCAGTATTTGGAATAAGAATTATATCACCAATATTTGGCTTTCTTGACAGGCTGATTTTTCTCTTAAATATAAAATCTCTCTCTAAACAGAAGTTTCCAACAAAAAAACAATCAAAATTGCCTGTATCAATATCGCTATTAGAAAAAAGTATTGGATCAACCAAGTACTCATTACTTGAAGTTAACATGTTGGTGAAATTCATTTCAAGACCAATTAGCCAATCACCAGCTGAATTTTGCTTTCTAAATGCCACTCTAGCCAAAGTACATCCACATTGATCTAAAAGACTTCTTCCTAATTCCAAGCGCAGTTCGATATTTTGAAAAATTATTTCACTAGCAAGTGTCCTTCCAGTATTAGCTTTTGATTCTAATAAATCATCTATGAACATATTTTTGGGACACGAGTGATAAAAAGGGTATAAATTTAAATCACCATAAATCTTTTTTGCAGAATCGATATATAAGCCTAGGCCATTGTTATTGAAAGTTAATGGTGTTCTTTCATTCTTTAGAGCTTTGCATAATTCTTCCTTAAAATCTTTTATTGAATTTCCTTCAGATAAATATGTTACAGGAATTCCTCCTCCAATATCGACAAATTTTATTAGCCCTCCTTTACTGTTAATTAACGCTGCAAGACTCAAACAGCAATCTAACGCACTTGTTCGCTCCTCAAGTGAGTAACCATTTAAATGAAAATGTAAGCCCTCAAGACCTAGTCCGAAACTTGCTTCTACACGTTCAATTAAATTCACTATACCATTATATGAGAAACCAAACCTGCTATATTTTGGTGACAATGGAAAATCACAAATCCGTATGGCTACTTTTGCTATTTTGTTGTTTCTTTTTGCTATCTCTTCACATTGTTCTAATTCATCCAAGTTATCTAATGAGATACAAATATCTGAAGTTATGCAATACTCTAAAAGTTCATTATTCTTTATCGCTGCCGTAACAAACAAATTTTCTGGGCTTGCTCCATTTTCAAAGCTATCTTTAACCTCAAAAAGACTGGCACAATCAACACCACAGCCTGAGTCTATTGCTTTCTTAACAAAATATGACAGCTTGTTGGCTTTTCTCGCATAAAAAATCTTTGACTTAATTAATCCAAGAGAAGATTGAAACATAGCGATATTCAAGTGGAACATTTCTTCATTTATAATATGAAGAGGTGAGCCGTATCGCTCAACAATTTTGCCTGCATAATCAGGCATCCTTAAAAGAGTTTTTATCCAAGGAGCAAGTATTGGATCAAATCTGATAGTAGGATTTTCTAACATATACTGAACAGAATTAGAATTTTCGTTTTTACAAGAGACTGTCGTCCTGTTCAGTATACGCGAAGCCTTCAGGCGTAGCCAGATATACATATACCCCACATAAAATTGGCTGAGGGACGTTAGTCCCTTCAAGAAAGGAAACATTAAAGATTATATGACATTTCTTGTCATACTGTGGGTGGCTGCTAATATTTGTGCTCATTATATGCGCCCCCAAAATATACAGGGAGCTCGCCTCCGGCTTGCATATCCCAATTTAATTTCCTTTACTGAAAATTAAATCCTATGGGGTATATACTGAAACCAGTTTGGATTTCCGTATTTTATTTTTAATCATACTAGGGCGAACGAATCCTTGCCAGTCCCTTTTTAGCCTTGACTTTGCTCCGCAAAGCCCTATTTATCCAGGTTTCAGTATATTCGTATTAAAGCTCCTCCCAGTAAAAATAATGGGTGGGGAGCAGCATAGTGACACACGGGCGATAGTAGCGAAAAAAGGGAAAACTCAAACGTGGTCACTATATACTTGCTTTCAGTGAGCACTATTTAACTAACCACCCTTGATTTAGCTAAGAATATCAAGATTATTTTTATTTATTGCGACATCTCGCTTGTGAAATTTCCGCAATCAACATTCAAAATGCCTCTTGTTACAGCAGGCATAGAAACTATACTTGGATCTAGGGTAACAGTAGGAATTGCGGAACATGATTCTTTTAGAAGATTACCGTTTTCCACTGGCAGAAAAAAATCTTTGGAAACATGTTTGAAATATTTATCTACATGCAAAAATGGAGAATCACAAACTAGAAAAACTAAATTAATTTTATCTTCAGAATTTCTTAAAGAATCAAGCGTTCGATTTGCAATACAATCATCAAGATATTTAAAACTGCCCGCCAAATTCAAGCCAGAGCTGGGACCGCCCATAATCCCACTTCTTAAAAGCTTAAGTGACATTGTATAAGATTCATTTGGCGTTGCATCTTGTAATGAATCTATAGAATCTTCCCACTTATAAGAAACCTCCTTCAGTAACTCTAAGGTTCTCGGTCCAGGCACATAAGTATTGGGTGCCCTTACTGTACCCACACACTTGATTTTAGGTAGGGCGAGTCTTAGCGCCTTAGAAATTCCAACCATCGTACCAGCAGTTCCCAAACCTGTTGAAAAAACTTGAATGTTACCATCTAGCTGATTCAACAATTCTTTTGCAGTGTATTTGAAATGTGCTGCTGGATTATGCTTATTGTCATACTGATCTGGGTTAAATTTTCCTTGTTTTCTACCCTCTTTTCTTGCCAAATCAACTCGGCTTGAATCAAGCTTCGAAATAGAATTCGAATCAGTTGGATGAATCTGAACCTTTAGTCCGAACAAAAGAAGATTTTTAAGAAGGCAAGGGGAGATAGTATCATCAACAATTACTCTTGTATTTTGTATTCCGTAATGACGAGCAAAGACCGACAAACCTAAAGCAGTATTTCCAGAAGAACTCTCTATTAGCTCTTCTACATTATCAAGATTTCCCTCCTTATAAGCCTGATCAATCATATGGAACGATGGGACTGATTTGATATTCATGAGCGGAGTCAAACTAAGCATTTTTGCAAAAACATGCACACCTCTATCAAGGTAAGGATTGAGACTATTTGGCAACTCGACCAAGGGAGTTTGCTGAAAAATTTCAGGATTTAGAAAGTCAGACAAACCATCTTCCCCTTTAAATACGTTATTTTTGTACGCTAACGCCCTCGATAAATATTCGGGATTTGTCTCTATAGGTAAGTCTTTTGATCCAACACAGTCTTGATATGATATATTCTCCATACATAGCCAATTTAAATTTGCATTAACTAATATTTTACGCTATATACAGGCTTATGCTTTGTATAGCAAGCAGATGAAGACACTCCATGCAATATAACAACTTATTTGAATAAGCTACTTTTTGGTAGATAAGTTCCTGTAATCTAATGCGAAGTGATAATTTTCACCATGCTTCTAAGCTATGAAGACAAACTTAAGTCCCTATCTAAATGAACTTATTTAAACATTAAATTACAAGTTAAACCTTAATTATATTGATAACAAAGCAATGAGACTAATTTTTCTAGGGAAAGGCGGTAGCGGAAAAACAACATTATCAAGCATGTTTGCTATGCATTGCATCAGGAATGGCTCCAAGCTTCTCACTATTGATGGAGATGTGAATATTCACCTTGGAATGGCCCTGAGGGTTCCCGAAAATGATTTATACCTGAGCAATGATTATCCTGAACTTTTTAAAGCCCTAGAGGGAGAACATCCCTATTTTATAAAAACTCAAATCATTCCAGGTTGTGGCAGCCTGCCCCCTAGTCAATGGTCAAATCTGATCTCACTAGATGAAAACAATTTAATATTAAGAAAATTCACCTGGAAATCAAAAGACCATAGTTGGTGGCATTTAAAATTAGGCAACTATGGAGAGGTTCACAGTGGTGGAGATTGTTATCATTTTAAACAAAATGCTCTAGAGCTCTTCGTTCATAGAATCAATGATTCTGAATTTGACATTGTAATGACTGATGCCACTGCAGGGATCGATCATCTAGCTACATCTTTAGTTCGAGCATATGATCTTTGTATTTTTTCCGTTGAGCCAACAACAAAGAGCGTATCAGTAGCGAAAGACTTTCTAGAACTTTCACAAAAGGCAAAAATTTCTGTACTCTTTATCGCCAACAAAATCGATTCAGAAGATGATATTAAATTTATAAGTCAGAATTTGAACTACAAAATTACTGGAAGCATTGCCCACATAGAAGGCTTGGGTTATTCCGAAAGTGATGAACATGAAATACTAAGTCAAAAGTCGATGAATATGGAAGAACTTTTTAAAAATATAATTAATGTTGGTGCTGATTGCTTTAAATTCAGACAGAAACAACTCAATGAGTTAGCTTTAATTTATAAAAAAGAATGCACTGGATACTGGAATAGCTATTCAGGAATTGACCTGTTGCCATATTTAGAAGGGGTAGAATAATGAAAATTGCTTTTATAGGGAAGGGAGGTTCAGGAAAAACATCCATAGCTTCTTCTTTTATTCGCTGGAGTATGAACAAAAACAAATTTACAATCGCTTTTGATGTTGACATTAACAAACACCTTGGCGACGCTCTTGATATTGATGTTAGCGGATCAGAACTCATACCTAGAGTTAAAGAAATATTTGACTTCCTGGAACCTGACAGACCAGAGCTAATTGAGAATATAGGTGAAAGGCCAATCATCGGTTGCCTTCCTGTTGCTTCATCGTCCAAATTAATTTCCTGCTCGAACAACGATCCAGTAATTAAAAAGTTTTCCATATTCAAGGATAATTTGGCTATATTCACCGCTGGAACCTATTCAGAAGCAGACATAGGCAAAGCATGTTATCATGGAAAACTTTTTGGATCACAACTAATTGCTCATCGAATCAAAGATAACCTTGAAGATACTATCGTATTTGACACAACCGCTGGAACGGATCCAGTAGCAACCAGTCTAATTATTGCATACGATATGCACATAGTCGTAGTTGAGCCAACTCTAAAATCAACTCAAGTTTTTAAAGACTACCTCATTGCTACTGAAGGAGTGAGACGAGGTCCCATATTTGTCTTGGTAAATAAAATTAGAAACGAAAAAGACAGGAAATTCATTCTAGAAAATATACCAGAAGACCAAATCATAGGAGAAATCCCATTTTCCCGTTCCTTGAAGCTTTTTGAGCAAGGGGAAAGAAAGGAGATACTTCACTTTGTTCATGAATGCGATGAGGTATTTTCCAAAATTGATAAAAAACTAAGATCAATTGGAAGCCCTAACAGGAATGAATACGAAGTTCTTCTTCAAAAATGGTTTAAAGCTTACAGCGCAAAATGGTTTGATAATCTTTATAATAAAAACTTAGGGGACATAACTGCAAATTATTCCTCTTTTCCTGCATAATCAAAACTAAACATTTATGAAAAATCTTGACTCTTCAAAACCTCACATAACTATTCTAACAAGATCCGATCTGGCAGATATTGAGTTAGAACCTGCAGATGTTATTGATTTTGTTGAAAAGGCTTATGTATCATATGCACATGGTAAGTCACCTTGTCCCACTAAACTAATGATGCCACTTCCCAACATTAGTCGTGATGCAGTTTCTTTTTCTATGCTTGGATTTGACGGAAATATTGAACAAGTCGGCTATAAGACCTCTTATAGGCAAGGCACAGACAGTGCGGAAAGGTACTATACCACCATTAGCTTGTATAATGACAAAACAGGACTACCAAACGTCTTTATGGACTGTCATAAAGTTGGGGGCTACCGCACTCCAGCAACCACAGCAATTATAGCGAAATATTCAGCATCTAAATTTTCAGAAAGCATTCTAATGATAGGTACCGGGGCTCAGAGTATCAACACATTACCTTATGTACTAACTGCCCTACCTCATCTTAAAAAATTTCGTCTATTTGGCACACATCACGATGGAATTTCCGCAAGCATCGAGAAATTTGCCCACCATTTTCCCGATAGAGAGATTGAATTAGTAAAAGATGTCCCATCAGCGGTTAGTAAATCTGATATTGTAGTAGTAGCATCAGGTAGAGCATCTCATCCTAAAATTCAAACTAATTGGCTAAAGCCCGGAGGACTCATTATTTCAGTAGCTAGCAAAGGCGTTGAATCTGGCGCAATGTCAGAAGCGGATTATAATATTGCCACAAACGAGGGACAATTAGGAGTAACAGGCAAAAGATTAGCAGGTTCAAACGAATCAATTAAAGTAGATGCAGAACTACCTGATATCATAATTGGGAAAAAACCCGGAAGAACACTTGAAACTGATAGGGTATTTGCATTCAGTAGTGGCATGATCATTACGGATATACCTGTTGCATATGCACTTGCCAACAGAGCCATAGCAGAAGGCAAAGGAATTAAAATAGCTCTTTGGACTTAACCCTCATTATTCATGATTTAGAATCCAAGTGCTTTTGAAATTCGCTTACGATAAAATTCATCCTGAATTATTTCTGGTCAGCAAGTAAACACCTAGAAAGCCAGGAACCAAAGCATAGTACTGAATATTTGTTGGAACAATGCCCAAAAGCAGATAACTTCCCAACATAGTAACTAATGGGAAAGTAGAGTTCAGAGAAATTGCCTTGCCTATCGATATTCGATAAATACCCTCAACCCATAGAATTTTTGAAAGACCAAAAACAAGTATTCCATTAGGAATAATAAAATACAGAGATGAATAAATATCGCCCTTTGTCGGAAGACCCTCAAAAAAAATAGCAAGTACAAAGATAAATAATGCGGAAAGCACACCCCGTACACAGAGAAATACAGTTGCTGAAACATACTCTCTTGAAACCTTATTGTAATAATTTCCCATAGGTGCAAAAAATACAGCAATAATAACAAGAATGCTCATACTATGAATAGCTAAACCTTCCTTATAAACAACCATAACTGAGGCAATAAGAACCAATATTGACCCTACAAGCTGAATCATTCGAACTTTTTCCTTACCAAAAAGTACCAGCACAATATAAGTAGCAGGTAATTCAAATAGCAATAGAATACTTATAGTCACAGGATCTAGGTGTTTTACGGCAATAAACACAAGCGAATAAAAAATCACGCCAGTTAAAATACATGAAAGCAGAACATACTTCATCACCCGCAACTTAAATATACTCGAAAATGTTTTATTAGAAAGCGCAAAAGGAGTAATTACCAGAAGAGCAAGAAGCTGACTTAAGCACGCTGACATAAACGCTCCTAAAGATGAAAGCGACTGCAAAGTAAAAATTGGAAACAAACCCCAAAGAATCGCAAGATGCACTATTAAGTACCACCCTATTTTTTTCACCACTCCCTGATTCCTGTCCCAATATTTTGCGATAAGTA
>DAOLCO010000038.1:0-30532 GCA_035327825.1 Oligoflexia bacterium
ACTGCCAAACACCTCCGCCACCGCCACCTCCCCCTCCTCCTCCGCCACCACCACCACCACCTCCTCCTCCGCCACCTCCGCCGCCACCACCACCACCGCCGCCTACTCCAACTCCGGGCTGTCCTCCAGGATTGTTTTCTGTGGATATTACCACTGAGCGGTCATGGGGTATTTCTGATATTGGTTGGAGTGAAGTAAGGGCTCTTGGAAGAAGTTCTGTTGAGGGTCGCTGTCTAAACAGGCTCTTGGATCAAGCTTTGTCTGCATGTGAGCCATCAAAGCGAATGCGAAATGGCAGAGGACAGACGGGTGTCTTTTACGATGATTGTGTTGCTGCATTTTTCAGGGGAAATACTGATCAGGGCTTTTATGGATTCAAATTTCCTTCTCCTGTGCAAGGAAGCAGAAGGGTTGTCTGGGAGGAACGACCACAATATAGCCAAACGGGTAAATACCTAGGCACCAGTCGGGAGCAGGTAATTCTTGGCCACCTGTTTATGGATCAGAATTGTAATAGCGTTGTTATTGATGATCTTGATCTTGTGCAACAGTGTCTTGTGGCAAGGCTTGATTATGCAGGCTCTCCAATTTCTATTATTCTTGATCCATCTTACTATGTTGAGGATAGTACTATAGTTAATTTTTCTCTTGATCCAGTAGGTTGTCCGGGGTGTGTATCTGAATGGAAGGCATCCTCCTCGGCACCTTTACTGGTTTTTGATCCTAGTCACACTGGGGTTATAACAGACGCAAGTCAACTTTTTGGTAACTGGACGTTTGGAGGTAACAGGCTTGCATCACTAGCTTCTGGTTCTTTACAGGAATCGAGATGGGAGCATGGATTTAAAGCTCTTGCGACTTTGGATACTAATTTTGATGGAAAAATTTCTGGTGAAGAACTAAAGAACCTTGGAGCATGGTTTGATAAAAACAGGAATGGTATCTCTGAGGCTGGAGAGGTTTTATCGTTGGAAAAGATTGGAATCAATACTCTATATTATAAAAATTCTAAAGCAGACGTTTTCGGAAATATGGTTCTCGAGCTGGGTTACGATAGAGAGGTAGAAGGTGGAAAGGTTTCAGGATCCTTGGTTGATTGGTACGGAAAGGTAGCGAACAATGCCCAGCAACTACTTTCTAATACAGTCGCTGCAAATGTTCTGAAGCATAATAATTCCAGAACAAATTTTGCTGATAGTATCAACTCTCTGAAAAATAATTCAAGCCTTGACAATGTGGTAAGTGTCGCAGATGTTAGTAAAATTAATATCGACATAGATGGATCTTGGGACTGGATTGGTGTTCTTGCTGATGGAACTTCGATTGGAGGGACACTAATTCTTCGAAATACTGATGGAGTTGTTGCTGGATATTCATTTGCCGAGACTTCAGTAAAAGTTCGAAATGAAAAGATGAGTTTTATTAATGTTGTACCTGTATATGGAAAGCAAAGTGACAGCGGGATTGATTTTCATTTGGCTGGCACAAACGACACAGTTCATTCATCAGTACGACTGAATCAGGCTAATAATCAGCTAGAAGGAAAAACAAAAGTTAATGCTGGGGAAAAGAACATGGAGTACTCATGGGTTGCAGAAAGAAAGAAGGTGATTGAGTAGTATGAACCTTCTTTCAAATTTTCACCAGATTGTTTCTGATACACTCAACGTAGTAGTACTAAATACATTTTAAGTATAGACACTTAAGATTAAATTTAAGACTTTTTGCATTTTGTACGAATGGTTATTGTCAAACAAATTATATCTTTACCATAAGGTCTTTAGATGTAAGTATAGTTCAATCTCGTGAAAATTAATTTTAAATAATTACTTAACCGGCTATGAAAAGAATTTTTTTTAATCACGGTCTTCTTGTTATAAATCTTGTGTTTCTAATGATTGTTACCGCCTGTGGATCTTCTTCCAGTAAGAATGATCAAGGTTCATCTGATGTTAGTGCAAAGATTGCGAGAGATTGGATGACTTTGATCTATGATCTTGTCAGACAGGAAGGATTTTCGCCTCCTGTTGCTTCTCGAACTTATGCTTATTCATCTATCGCTCTTTATGAATCAGTTGTTCATTCTTCAAAAGATATGATTTCTCTTGAAGGTCAGCTCAATGGTTTAAGTAATCTGCCTAAACCAAATTCTTTGCAGAGTTATGACTGGTCTCTGGTTGTGTCAGTTACCGTCGCTGAAGTTGCAAGACATCTTTTTGCCGGTAGAGATCAGGCTCTTCATCGGATAAATGCCCTTGAGAACGAAAGTGTTTCGCCCCATCTTGTTTCGAACAGGAATAACCCATCTTTTGCCTATGCTAGAAGTCTTGCTGGCGCATTGATTCGCTGGGCAGATGCTGACGGATTTCTTGCTCGTAACAATAATCAGTTTACTTCACCAGTCTGTGATTCATGTTGGGTTCCAACTGGGCCTGTTTTAAATCCCCTAGAGCCAGGCTGGGGTGGTTTAAGGACATTTGTGGTAAGTGTTAATGAATGCTCTCCAAAACCTCCAGTGGAATATTCAGAATCACCAAGTTCAAATTTCTTCTCGGAAGCTTTGGCTGTTTACAATACTTCAAAAACTTTAACTGAAGATGAAAGACAAATAGCACGTTTTTGGGCTGATAATCCAGGCCAGACTGGTACTCCCCCAGGTCATTGGATAAATATCGCATCTATTATGGTTGATGTAGATAATGTGAGCATTGAAAAGGCTGTCAAGTTGTATGCTAAAGTTGGTATTGCTGTGGGAGACTCATTTATTTCATGCTGGCACACCAAGTACAAGTATTTTCTTTTACGCCCACACACATATATTCGAAAAATTATTGACTCAGAATGGACTTCTTTAATTGGTACCCCACCTTTTCCTGAATATACATCAGGTCATTCTACTGTTTCGGGGGCTTCGGCTGAGGTAATTTCGAAGGAATTTGGTAATAGAAGTTTTACTGATACCACAAATCAATCATTAGGATTTACTCCCAGGCGATTTTCATCATTTCGTGATGCTGCATCAGAAGCTGCGAATTCACGACTATTTGGAGGAATTCATTATCCAATGGGAAACGAAGAAGGATTATCTCAGGGTAAGTGTATTGGGCAAAATATAAATAAGCGCTTGAAGATGTGATTTTGATGCTTGATGACTTGTATGATTAGGGAAGTTAAAGCATCAATATAATCGCATAACTTAACGATCATCTACGTTCCCTATCCATCTTAGTTAATAGAATAAAAATATTACCACCAATTCCAGGTGTCCATGACTTAGCTATTTGCTTTGTGAGGGACAAAAGTAATCTCTTTTATACGCACTAACGACTCTATATCAAAGAAGTATTTGGAAGTTTTTCCGGTAAGGGAAAAAAAGCTTCATATTTGCGATAACGGATAGAGAAGTGCCATTTCTGGATATTTCTTAGGGCTTCCTTCATTTATGTCCATTATGACTGGGAATTAGCTATGAGTAGTACATCGATCATTATTATTGAAAATTTTATTAGTTTCAGACTAACAAACTGGAATTTGTGTTTGTGGCGGAACTCTTTTTATACAATTCTGGCTCTGCTAATTTTTAATTCTCCAGTTTCAGCCAGGCCTTTTGATATTGATGATGATAAATATTTGGCAAAGTTCAATAAGCATTTATCTCCTGTTCATACTCATATCATTGCATCTGTACTTGATCTTCAACCTTCTCATGAGTTTGATCAAACAAAGATTCAGGTTCTCGAGGGAGTTGAGTTTGAAGACCTGGATAGTGATCTGATTAGCGAATTATTGGATGGAGAAATCTTTGAATTTTTTGAACCAAATTACAGGATTTACTTAAATAGAGTACCGGTTGATCCCCTTTTCTCTCATCAATGGGGTTTGCATAATGTTGGCCAGGAAGGTGGTTCTCCCGGTATCGATATTAATGCAGTTGCGGCTTGGGAGATATCCACTGGATCTTCTGATGTTGTGATTGGGGTTGTAGATACAGGGGTGATGTTTAACCATTATGATCTTGAACTGAATATGTGGAGAAATCCACTGGAAAGAGAGAATGGTGCTGATTCTGATTCAAATGGAGTTGTTGATGATATATTTGGCTACAATGCAAGATCAGGAAATGGCAATGTTGCAGATGGTAATGGACACGGAACCCATGTTGCTGGAATTTTGGCAGCTGAAACAAATCTTCGTATTGGAGTTGCTGGTGTAAGCTGGCGATCTAAAATAATGCCGATTAAGATATTTGATGACAATGGAAATTCAAGTTTGTTTTCAGCTATTGATGGTCTGGAATATGCTCTTAAAATGAAAAAACGGGGAGTAAATCTCCGAGTTCTTAATAATTCATGGGGTGGGAATCAATACTCATTTGCTCTTGAAAGAGTAATTAGGGAACTAAATGATAATGACATTCTATTTGTTGCTGCTGCGGGAAATGAACGAAGAGATAATGTTTTAATTCCGCATTATCCCTCTGATTACAATATTAATAATATTATTTCAGTTGCAGCGATAAACAGGCACGGCAATCTTGCAAGCTTTTCTAATTATAGTCCAATAAAAGTACATTTAGCTGCTCCAGGAGAAGATATTTTAAGTACAGATATATATAATCGCCCTTTGCAAAGCCCGAACTATCAATTTAAGAGTGGTACCTCAATGGCGGCCCCATTTGTTAGTGGAGTCGCTGCACTGCTCTTTTCATTTAAACCTTCGTTGACGGCGTTTAATGTTAAACATAATATTATAAGTACAACTAGACGCTTGCCAACTTTAAATGGTCTTGTTCAGTCTGGCGGTACTTTGGATGCATTCAACGCACTTAATCTTCATGTAGTGCCTACGCCTAGACCTAGTCCTTCTCCTACTCCAACTCCTACCATAATACCAAGCCCCACTCCTCCAACTGCTAACCCGGAGCCTACTCCTTCAGCAGTTTTGTGCACTGGTGAAAGAGCAAGATGGGATAGTATATATTCTAATGTAGATACTCACCTAAGGAGTGATCTTATAGTTTGGCGACCAAGCACCGGACAATGGTTTATCCTGCCTTCCTCTCATGGATATGATTACTCCAAGCATATAAGTTATCAGTTGGGACTTCCCGGAGATATTCCACTTACAGGTGATATTGATGGCGATAAAAAAGGTGATTTATTCGTCTGGAGACCATCAAATGGAACCTGGTATTATAGGGCTTCGGGTGAGGGATTTTCGATAATTCGAAGTATTCAGTGGGGGCTTCCAGGAGATGTGCCTTTTGTTGCTCATCTGGATAGTGATGGTTTGGCAGATCTGACTGTTTACAGACCATCGAACGGTACTTTCTATTCCTTGTTGTCATCTGGGGGTTATAATCGTGAGGCGGCATTTCATAGTATTCCCGGAAGTATCAGAACTGCTACTATTGGTGGACCTGGGCTTGATCCAATAATTGGCCAGTTCAAAATAACTCGAAATCTGGATTATACTGATCAGTATGGAAGTGTATGGCAGCCAGTACGATTCTGGAATATTTTTGACCCGGTGGATTCCTCCCGTAAATCCTTACCTTGGGGAATGCCAGGGGATACCCCTCTAGCTTGTAATCTTTCTAATGCTTTTGCAGATGATCGCGTGGTTGTTCGTGTGGAAAAAGATAATACTCTTAATTGGTACTCTATAAATGATGAAGGTAAGACCAAAGTACGTCGCTTTGGATCTCTGGGAGATATTCCGGGTTGCAGGCACAGAATTACTGACTGGTGTATAACAAAATCTAACAGGGTTGTATTTCGTCCACATACTGGAGAGTGGTTTATTTATGATGAAGAGCGAAATACCATTTTGAGGCATCAGTTCGGCCTGCCAGGAGACATCCCTATCATGTAACAGGAAACTTGGTTTGCAATGCATTCGGGGACCTTAACCCGCATTATTCATGAGACTACGTTACGAGAGCGTTGAGTGTCTGATTTTACTGGTGCTTTGTGCATTTTTTCGGGCGACAGTGTGCTGAAGCACATTGAGGTCGAAAAAAGGTGCAACGTGCCGGTAAAATTAGGCAATCGGCGCTCGCAGTAGGAGGATCATGAATAATGCGGGTTAATGGCACCCCCTGATAATGAGCATAGATATCTATTTAACTTTAGCAGGAACCGGGATCAAAAATTTTCCATCAACTTCAGCGACAAACGATTCGCTTGAGCTTGATGAGTTCCCATTTGAATCAGAGGTTTTTATTTTGATTACAAGTTTTTTTGATGGGGTAACTGGAAGTTTTAAATCTTCACCACTCATGGAAGGCATGGTGGAGCTGGCTTCCTTAACCTCATCTGGTGTAAGAGGACGAAGTTCGATACTGTCAATTTTACTTCCCATTTCTCCTGTTATCATCAATTTATAAAATTCAAGAACCTCTGGATCTGCGTCTTTAGTATAAAGAAGGCCGTTTAAAGTTGCTTCGTCTTTTCCTTCGAAAGCTTTTTTGTATGTATCAAGAAAGATCTTTTCCTGCTCAGGTGAGGCAAAAGAAGCTGATGAGGTGAAAACTAAAGCAGTAAACAAAATAGTAGAGCAAACTGTTCCGGAAATTAAGGTCGATAATTGTCGTAAATGATTCTTCATATAAATAAGTCCTCCTAAATTTCAATAATATTTGACATTATTCTTAATTGGAAAGCAGTTTTAAGACAATATCTTTCCACTCTTCTTCCAGGGTCCCCTTGAATACGGTCTTTTCTGCTACTCTGTACCAATATCTGGCGTTTGATAAATCGCCTTCTTTTCTGTGAAGGTAGGCATGAACCCAGGCCGCCTCGATTGATTCTTCACTTGAAGCATATTCATGCGCTTTATGCCAATCTCCATGATAGTCCGCATAGAGTGCTTTAAGGGGAGGTGGTAATACCCTTCCTTGAGTGAGAATTTCTGGCCCTCCAAAAACTTCAGAATCTGGTAAAGATATAAAATCAGAAATCTTCATTAGAATTAATTTACAGCCTTTGGAGTTTATTGTATCTACTTCGATTCGTACTTCGGGTACATCATTAACTTAACTCAGGAATATCGCTATCATGACTATAAACTTTAATCCAGTCAGACATCTTATTATATTGGCCGTTTGTTTACTATTGTCAGCGTGTATAAATTCCGAAGAAGGAAATAAGGCAACTGAAAAATCTGATGTCAAAGTTGCGATTAAAGAAGCTGTTCCAACCCCACTGCCTTGTGATTATAATGGTGCCAATAACAAGATGCTTGCTCTAGGAAAAGTACAGGGCCGACTAGTTGCCATTGGTGGAGATGCCGGAACCAGGCTTGCAAATCGTATTTCAGCGGACTCTGCTGCCATGGGCCAGTTAATTGGCGATGAAAAATATCAAGAAGCCTGCGAGCTTGCTGATAAAGTCGCAAAAGAACATGAGCTGGATCTGGATAATGAGCTTAAGGATATGATAACCATGGAGGATCTTGAGAGGAATGGAGGTAAGGGAAGTGGTACATGCTCTGTAGCAGATGCTGCAAAAATGCAAATGGCTCTTCATGCTGATCTTCAGGCAGATGTTAATGCAGGGAAGCATTCTCCGAATATATTCAGAAAGTTTAATGAAGACACGAAAGGTTATGCACTAATGCTTTCAACTGATCCTTCCAAGGCATGTGAACTTTTCACTGATCTTAGAGCCAAATATGCAAAGTTGGCTAAATAAACCAGAATCTAGTTAAGATAATTTATTAACCGTAGCCAGTATAAGTGCTGTGGTAAAAGCCTCTGTGGCGATTTTTAGGTCATCTATGGATGGAAAGCTTGGTGCTAGGCGTATATTTTTATCTTCCGGGTCTTTTCCATAAGGGTAAGTAGATCCTGCGGGTGTTATTTTTACACCAAGTTCACTGGCAAGCCTGATTGTTTCTGAGGCAACACCGGGCAGGGTATCAAGTGAAATAAAATATCCACCCTTTGGTTTTGTCCATTTAGCAAAAATACTTTCAGATAAAGAATTGTCTTTAATATTGCTGCTTTCATGGTTCGGCAAAATATTATTCAAGCCAGCATCAAGCCCGTTTAAAACTGTATCAAATTTGGGTTTAAGTAGTTCCCTGTGACCTTTCATGTGAGAAATCAGGCCATCAAAGGTTTTAAAAAAATGAAGGTGACGAAGTTGATTCACTTTATCAGGGCCAATTGTTTGAAATGAAAGATAATGCTGAAATGATTTCAGATTTTCATTGTTCATCGCAGAGAAAGCAACCCCTGCCCCTGCGAAACTAATTTTTGATGTTGAACCAAATAAAACGAATTTGTCAGAAGTGCCTTGCTGTTCTGATAGCGATAGCACAGGAGGAAGAGATTTGCCGTTTTCTTCAAGATCATGAATCGCATATGCATTGTCCCACATGACTCGAAATTCAGGCCTCGCAAGTTTTACAAGAGAAACAAGTTCGTTTATATTTTCTTTGCTATAAGTTATGCCAGAAGGATTTGAGTATTTTGGTACACACCATATTCCACAAATCGTTTTATCCCTTTTCAGTAAATCTTCAATGGTCTTGAGGTCAATTCCGTCTTCATTAAGAGGAACATTGATCATTCGAATGCCGAGAAATTCACAAATGGCAAAATGTCTGTCGTATCCAGGTACTGGACAGAGAAACGAAGGTCCTCCTTCAATATTTATCCAGGCACTTGCCTTTCCTCTTGTCCCATGATGATAGGCATGATCCATGTACTGATACATGAGAGTGAGACTGCTGTTTCCGCCAATCAGCATGTCCTCAGGTTTTACCTCAAGAACAGGTGCAAAAAGGGATTTTAGCTCAGAAAGCCCATCCAGGCCACCGTAGTTTCTTGCGTCAGTTTTTGAAGGAGATATAAAATTCCCCGAAAGTATTCCGTCAAGAGAGTTTGAAAGAGCAAGCTGATCTGGTCCAGGTTTTCCTCTTGTCATGTCCAGAGAAAGCGATTTGCTTTTGAAGGCATTAAATCTGTTTAATGTTTCTTCTCTTAAATTTTGAATTTGTTTCTGGTCCAGGTTAATTGAAGAAAGTGTGAAGCTGGAATTGGTCATTTGAAATTAGAACTTTAAACTTTATTTAATATTGCTAAAGATTTGTGCTGAAACTCCTACGCAAAGCCCAACAAAAAAGCGTAATAAGGGTACTTTTTTAGAATAATATTTGCAAGGGCCAAGGAGTCAAAAAGAGAAATTAAAATCAGCTGGTTGCAGCATTTACTTTTTCTCTTGCAGCAAGGAGGATCTCTTTTGCGGCAGGTGTATCCCCTAGAGTAAAAAATTGAGAGAATGCACCAAGTGCAGTCATGCTGATCACATGAGCCATTGAAGTATAAAGCCCTGATTTTAACTCAGGTTCTCGCTCTAATTTTGACAGAAAATTTTTCTGCTCTTTTGTTAGATGTTCTATTGCTTTATAGGCTCCGGTAAGAATGCCCTGAGCCACTAAAAGGGAGTTTCCTGATGCAATTCCCCTAGCTGTAACACCCATTCCAACTGCAGTAGTGCTACTTAAAGTGCTCCTCTCTGTCTCAATGTTTTGTTGCTGAATGCTCATAGGGCCTTAATTATGATTACAAAACTCCTTACCTGAAACTGATATGCTCACTTTCTTGTAAAGCGTGTCATTTAATTTGAAGTAAAATGACTCATTTAGGCGATTACTCAACATAACAGTTTGAGTGGTATTTTTAGATATTTAGTATTTTCAGGGCGTTAACCTGCATTTTGGGCTCTGATTCTGAAGGGGGAAATTCTTTAATGGGGATAAAGCGTAATTTCGCTTGGTTTTCCTCAAGAGAAAAGGTGGTTTTGTATGGAATCCATTGGTTTGGTGGGGGGGGTAATTCTCCTTCTGATTCTTATATATTGGCAGGTAAGTCGAAAGGGTGCGAAGAGTGCCCTTATTGGCTATCTTTTCTTTGGCCTTCTTTGTGTTTTACTGCTTATCGGACTTGATACTATTTCGTCAGATAATGAGAAGAGTTCAGACTCTTCATCGGTTTATTCATCAGGAGCACTTGATTCTCTGGAGCACCGCATAAAGGATGCAGGAAAGACTCGAGCAGGTCTTGATACATATGAAGTAGAGGATGGAGATGGTTTTCTCTCACTTGATAATGTCACAATAATCGGAATTGTATGTGCTGTCCTTGTTCTTGGAATAATTTTGCTAAGAACTTTTCCGGATTTATTTGGTGGATTTGATATTGGTGCATTTTTTCGAAAATCCTCAGACTGGATTCGTCCAAAAAGATCACTTACAAATGAACTTGGATCATCTGATCTTGCTACGGCAGCTCAAATAAAGAAGTGGCTAAAGGGAGCAGGTAAATATGATACTATACTTCCAGTTTCTGATCTTAGAGGAAGCTCAGGTCAGGTAGTAAAGGAAGGTCATATTGTTATACCAAGTGGCGAGCGAAATCGTCACATGCTTATTATTGCAAAAACCGGAAGTGGGAAGACAACCAAACTTGTTCTGCCAATTCTTTATAACGATTGTTTGTGCCCTGACAGGTCGACAATAGTAATCGATTCAAAACAGGAAATGTGGCACAAGCTTGCTGGAATGACCCAGAAATATAATCCACACAAGAAAATAGTTCTGTTTAATCCCCTTGATACCATAAGAAGTCTTAGCTGGAATATTCTTGCAAAGGTAGAAAGCGATACTGATTGCAAGCTTATTGCCAACTCTGTAATTATGGCAACAGATGAACCATCATCAAAACAGGATAGCCCGTTTTTTCGAAATAGTGCCCTTCAGGTGCTTAACGCTGTAATGGTTGGTCTTCTTCATGATCCAAATGAAATTCTTTCAATGCCAAGAATTCATGAAATTTTCAGTAAAGGTATGCACTATATGTGTGATTGGCTTGAGCTGCATCCTGAATCAATCCGGACAGCTAGAGCCTTTGTTGAACTTGCTCGTTCCGGGTCTCAAAACGCTGATACAATCATGTCAGAACTCAGCATGAGACTTCAGGCCTGGGATTTACAGGCTATAAGAGCAACGACTTTTAGGGATGAGATCGATATTCAAAGTATAATAACGGAGCCTACTTTATTTGTTGTAGAACTTCGGGAATCTGAGCTTAAAATGCTAAGACCCCTTGCAAACGTTATTGTAGTAGAGCTTTTAAGATACCTTACCAAGTATGCAGAAGAATGCCCGGGGCAAACTCTTCCTCGACCAGTCGGGCTTGTAATTGACGAGTTTGCAAGTTCTCTTGGTCGATTGCCGGATATTCATGTGAAGTTAAATACCCTTCGATCCAGAAATGTGAGTGTGGTTGCTGCAATTCAGTCAATTGGTCAGATCAAGGGTAACTATGGGGAAGATTGGGAATCTGTAATATCCGGTTTTAGTACAAAAATATTTATGCCATCACTTGACTATATGGACTCTGAGTGGGCCTCTAAAGAGTCTGGTATTATGACAATTCGTTATCGTACCTCCTCAAAAGGTCAAAACAGAAAGATTACAGAAAACTTTGCAAGCCGAAACGTGGGAAGTAATGAACAGTTACAGCAAAGAGCTGTTCTTACTCCAGGAGAAATAGGAAGGCCACCGGGAAATCAGGCGACCTTTTTTCTTCCTGAAACACCAGTTTTTCAGGGGCACCTTACTCCATATTACAAAATATCAGATATGAGAGATCGTATTAACGAGTTTAACGATCCTTCAAAAGAACCCAAACTGAGGCAGTCTCCAATAGATTATAAAGAAGAATTGCCAGAGGTTACAAAAAAAACCGATGAGGGGGCTAAACAAAGAAGTGATGGAACTTTTATCGATCCATTTTCTGAAGAGTCTATTTGGGCAGCTCTTGAAGAACTTAAAGAACAAGAGCTTGACTGGGGAAATACCACTGGAGACGCAAGAAAATGGTGGGAAGCATTTGAGCAGGAGAACAAACTGAGAGCTCCACTTGTACTGAAGGTTGCTCAGGAAATTGCAACAAGAAAAGCCAGTATAACAGACTTTTTCCTTGCCTATGTTTATAGTAATTCAGATAATATACAGGCAACATTTGCATACCTGGACTACACTCTTCATATGAAGGCTAGTCAGGTTGCTCCGTCCCAGCAGGTTGAGAATGCTTGAAATCTTTCTCTTTAAATTTGCAATTTTAATTTTATGAATAGCAGCTTTTCTGAAAAATTGATCGAGAGATTATTTGCACTGGCATGGTACTCAGTGCTTCTTTTCCTTGGGCACTTCCTGATTCTTCGTTTTGGAGGAGATTCCTGGGTTAATTTGTATCCACTGTCATCATTTGCAGTAGTAGTTCTTGTCACCCAAATAGCATTATCTTTAACTGAAGCTGAAGGAATACATCTTAAGCTTAGAATTGGAATTCCATTGGCCGCATTTTTTGGTATCTGGTACACAGGAAATTTTACTACTGGAATCGTTCAGGCTTTTCAGGAAGTTCTTGGACCTGTCCAGTTTCTTGTACTTTTGTTGTCGATCGTTGTTTCTCTTGCTATTACGATAGATGGAGAAGGGAAGGAAAGATCGGGTTCTGATAAAGATGCGCCTAAAAGACAACGCGCATTCAGTATGAAAAAACCAATGACTGCTTCGCTTCGTGCATTTGAACAAATTCATGGTCAGGATCATGTTATAGAACCTGTAAAGGAAATAGCGAGATTAACTCGAGCTAATATAAGGGTAGGGAAGGCAAGAGCGCCTTTTTCTGTGATGTTATTTATTGGTCCAACCGGTGTTGGCAAGACTGAAACTGCCCGGGCACTTTCTATCGCTGCATTTGGAAGTGAAGATGCGCTTATCCGGTTTGATATGGGGCAATTTTCAGATCCTCATCAGGCTAACCGGTTCTATGGACCTCCTCCGGGGTATGTAGGTTCTGACCAGGGGGGGCAGTTAACACGCGCAGTGCTTAGAAAACCAAGGTCGGTGGTACTTCTTGATGAGGTTGAAAAGGCAGATTCCAAGATTTGGGACGCTTTTCTTCCTGTTTTTGATGAAGGTTATATTGTTGATGGATCAACAAATACAAAGGTTGATATGACTCAGACAATAATTGTACTTACATCTAACCTTTTGTCTGATGTTGCAAATCTGGAAAGAAAAAGCCCACAAGAAATTAAAGAGGCTGTCCTTGCAACGGGCGCATTTCGTAACGAGTTAATTGGACGAATTAATGACATATTTATTTTTAAACCCTTATCTTCGGATACCATAAGGGAGATTTTGACCCAGAGAGTTGATAATGCTCTTTGGAATCTTGCGGAGCGAGGAATTAAGGTTCACCTTGAACCTGATGAAATAGAAGAGATGGTTAGCGAAGTTCATGCGGCCAAATTTGGTGTAAGACAGATTGATGATGTTGTGCGTGCCAAGTTAAGAAGTCGTCTTACTGAGAAACGATCACATATGATGGATTAGAGGGGCCTGTTGCAAAACAGGCCTGAACGCCTGGATGGCGTTCACATTTTCGGAACGTCGATCCGAAAATGCAATGTATTTCTAGGGCCAAGGATGGCCCTAGAAATACCAGATACAAGGAGTAAAACAAAAAAGTCTAACTAAGGTCTATTTCTTCAATCTTGAAGGCCCGATTTTTAAAAAAGCCATTTCGCAACACTCCCTAGAGTATGTTGTTAAGGTTAAACTTCCTCATTACTGATTTTCCAGGCTAGCTCCGAAATAAATTCCCTGCTGCTCTGATAACAATATTGACTTTCTTTTTTGATATTGTCTATTTTGGCATCATTGTTTTCAGTAGTATTCGAACTGCTTTCAGACACGACAAGCTGCTGTAGCAGTGTTTTAAACCAGATAGAATGAGATTTCCGGTTACTTTTCTGATCAGGTTCCGGATTGTTACAAAAATCCGGATCTACATCCGTTATTGAAAACTTGTGATTGTTATAAAAGCCCCGCCTCTCCGACCTCATACGAAAACCCACCCTGTTCAAATTCCTGTCTACATGACTGGATTGAACATCGTCGAAACTGGGAGTTTTCTTGATAAAAAATACCAATAAACTACTTTTTTATTGAGAGAATATCCTTTAGGATTTCTTCTGGATGTGTTTCTGGTTTTACTGAGTCGTAAATTTTGATGATTTTTCTGTCTTGACCAATTAGAAAACTGTGCCTTTGGTAACCAAGATAGGTTCGTCCCATAAATTTCTTTTCGCCATATACCCCATATTTTTCGCCAATACTGCCATCTTCATCCGATAGGAGGGTAACATCAAGACCGGCTTTTTCGCAGAACTTCTGCTTTGTCTTAGTTGTTCCACCGGAAATTCCTATTGGCAAAGTTTTAGCCTTTTCAAATTTCTTTTTAAGAGCTGTAAAACCCTGAGCTTCAATGGTGCAGCCAGGGGTGTTGTCCTTGGGATAAAAAAACAGAGCGATATAATCTTCTTCAATGTCTTTTAATGAAAGGATTTCACCGTTTTGGTTTTCTAGTGAAAAAGACGGAGCTTTGCTCCCAGGCTTTAGACTTGGCATATGATTTTTTAATGAGTGCAATTATAATTGTTTAATTGTTTTTTTACAGGTCAAAGTAATGCTTTGCAAGTAGGAGAGGAAAAATAAAAAAACTGGTTGGGGGCTGCTGACCCCAACCAGTTAACCGGAATAACCTTAAATAACCTAAAAAAACTTTTATACCCTTTAGATTACGCAGCGTGTCTAAGGGATGCACGAGATTGTTTCTTTTTTCGAGTCTCAAGTGCGAAATCTTCATAAAATCCGCGAAGCCGTTTTCTAAGCATAATTCTTGACCTGTGTAGCCTTGATTTTACGGCAGGAATACTGAGGTCAAGGATGTCGCTAACCTCTTTGTTGGAGAGTCCATCAATGTCTCTTAGAACAAAAACAGCCCGATAATCCTCTGGAAGTTTCCCGATGGCTCCTTCAAGGGCTGTTCTGACTTCATTATCTATAGCAAGTGAATCAGCGCGTGCTCCAAATGCAGTTGGTTGAGTGATTGGCTGGTTTTCAATTGAGCTTATCATTTCATCAAGCGAGATAGCTTTTTCCTGTTTGTTTTTTCTTAGTTTCATGAATGCAGCATTTACAGTAATTCTGTATAGCCAGCTTGAAAATTTGGCTTTACCTTCGAAACTGCCTATTTTTCTGTAAACAGTTATAAATACATCTCCAAGAACTTCTTCCGCATCTTCTGCATTTCTGGTTAGGCGCATAGCAAGGTTAAGAACTTTTGTTTCATACCGTGCAATAACTTCAGCAAAGCTTTGTTCGCAGCCTTTGGCGATTTTTTTGATTAGTACTTCGTCAGATATTGTTTCAATGTCCTTTGATTTAGCAGCCATAATCCTTATTCTCCCGGTTTTTTGTTTATTTCTCAGTGGAGTAGCAGCAGAGTTCATCCCCACACGTGTTGGGATAGTACTCGAAGGCTAAAGGAAAGTTGTCATCGGGGTGTAAGAAGGTAGTCGAAGTTTGGTAAAAGAAATGTAACAGCTTTGTAACGAAAAATATCTAATAATATCAAAGAGTTAGATGCCCCTCGTCTTCCTCTGTTAGTTGAATTTTAAGACAATTCATCTCTTTCATAGCTTTAGATGCAACCTGAAGCCGTTTTTGTTTCTTGTCTTTTAACTTTTTTTGCCCCTCGGGAATTGGAGCATCAATATATGAAGGCATAAGACCAAAGCTTATATTCATTGGCTGGAAGTATTTTCTTGAAGGATCACTAATATAAGTGACAAGAGAGCCAAGGGCTGTATCTGTTGATACGCTGATCAAAGGTAAATTCTTTGCAGATCTTGCTATGTTTATACCTGCCAGAAGACCCCCGGCAGTTGACTCGACATATCCTTCTGTTCCTGTGATTTGTCCGGCAAAAAATAATCCTTTCCTGTTTCTGAACTGAAGAGTTGAATCAAGACATCTGGGAGAATCAATAAAAGTGTTCCGGTGAACAGAACCAAGTCTTACAAACTCTGCCTCTTCTAGTCCCGGAATGGTTCTGAATATCCGAAGTTGTTCTGGATGTTTCATCCTGGTTTGAAAGCCTACCATGCTCCATAGTGATCCTGCAGTATCATCCTGTCTTAACTGAATAACAGCATAAGGTCTTTTCCCTGTTCTTGGGTCAGTCAGGCCAACTGGTTTAAGTGGTCCAAAGCGCAGTGTTTCAGGGCCACGTAAGACCATATCTTCAATTGGCATACAGCCTTCAAATGGACGAAGTGTTTCTTTGGCTGAATAATCACTATCAGATTCGACTTCTTCGTGACCGCTAAATTTTTCAGAATTTTTAACTGATTCAACAAAGGTGTAATATTCTTCCTTTGAAAGAGGCAGGTTCAGATAATCAGCGCTGTCTCCTTTATCGTATCTTGATTGTTTAAAAGCAACAGAATGATCAATTGAGGAAGATAGGATGATTGGGCTTATTGCGTCGTAAAATGCCAGATGAGACGATCCAGTTAATCTTTGCAAGTCTTCTGCAAGTTCCTTTCCAGTAAGAGGACCTGTAGCAACAAGTACAAGCTCACCCTTATCAGGGTTTGCATCTGGTAGTTTTGATAATTCTTTTGTATGGAAGTTTATAAGAGGATTATTTCGAATTTTATCATCTATATATGAGCTGAATTTGTCGCGATCTACGGCAAGAGCACCACCCGCTGGTAATCTTGTATGGTCTGCTGCCTCCATAATAAGGGAGCCTAGGATTCTAAGCTCTTCTTTTAAAAGTCCTACGGCATTTGAGAGATCTGCTCCCCTGAATGAGTTAGAGCAGACAAGCTCGGCACAGAGTCCTGTTTTGTGGGCTCTGGTCAATTTCTGGGGGCGCATGTCAAAAATATCGACAGGAATGCCCCTTTTTGAAATCTGATAGGCCGCTTCACTCCCTGCTAGTCCCGCCCCTATTATAGTTACTTTCATAAGTGATATCAGGTTCTTATTCTGGAAGATTGGTTCGATCCCTTCACGAAAAATCGTAAGTGACTGGACTTTGGTTGTCATTAGTAGCTTTTCTCTAAAAAAAAGAGAAGCACACCTGATAAAATACCTGAAATAACTAAAGGTAGAGTGGAGTAAGGTACTTCCTTTACAGTATGCAAATTTTTGGGTGTGACACTATGAGAATTGGAAACGGGTTGTTAGGTGGAGAGGTGCTCCCAGGAGCTATTAATGCAGGGTGTGAAAGTCTGGTTTGCAGACCAAAGAGGGCAGGCTTGATTAGTCATGCGAAAAAAACATTTTTTATAATTGGAATTTGTCTTTCTTTTGTTTCATCTGGGAATGTAATTGCAGATAGCAAGTACGCAAGCAAAGAGCGTGCTACAATTGCAAGGGCACATATGTCACGGGCTAGGGCTCTTTTAGTAGAGGCTCTTGCTGAATTTGAAGAATCAAGAAAGTACGCAAGGCCTGATTTGTTAATAGATTCAGAGGACTGGCGACTTAGAGTTGTCTCCCTTACCGAGCAATTGAATCGGGTTATTGATCCGCGACCACGAGTAACACGCGAAGGTGCTGTGTTCAGAGCTCCTCCTCGCCTAGTTAAACGTGAGAGAGACGAACTTCCTCCAGTAACTGAGCCAGCCCGGTCAAGAAGTGATTATGGCGAAAGGGAACGTATGCGTGAGCGTCAGGAAGCTCGTGCCCGATTTTATGAAGGAGTTGGTTCAAAAGAAGAGCCTGTTGCAGTAGCAAAGGCTGGAAGTGGTAAGATTTCAATGCCTGAAGAATTTAATCTACCGGAAATTCCTGTTGAAAAAAAATCGTCTGCTAGTGAAGGAAAGATGGTAGTAGAAAAAGGAAAAGGTCAGGTTGTTTTCCCTGATGAGCTTATGCCTGATACTTCGGGAAAAACCCAGGATTTAAAAGAAAAATCAGAAAAACCTTCTGTTGATAGCAAATTAATTGACGCAGTTGGTGACTCAAAGGCAACACAGCCTGTTTATGATGATGATGAACAGGAATATGATGACGAAGAAGATTTTGTTCAGGCCACAGGAAGTTCGCCCAGTGGTGCAAATGAAACCGGTTCATCTGCCCCAAAGGGAAATGCTGCTGATAGGGCAAGTTTTACAGCACTCCCCGGGATTATTAATGATGATGAGGTTGGAAATATTTCTCCAGAAGTAGCAGAGAGGCAGCTTACTGAAGATGAGGAGCTAACAAGGCGTCTCGAAGAATCAATATCAAAACGACTTAGAGATAAATAGTAGCTTACAGACTAACAGGTAGGGAATTCAGATATGAGATACGATGATGGAGAAGTGTTGCAGGGCTTGGATGAAAACTGGTCATTCATGGGAGCTAATGCAATGGAGTGGGGTTCTGCTCTGGCAGTGTTTATGCTCATTAGCCTTTTTGCAGATTCAGTAGCAAGGGCTATGCCCTTTATGCTTCTTGGAGGGATAATGACGGCAGTTACTCTTGCGTCAATGAGAAAAAGTTTTCCTGATCAGGAGCGTGGCGTAAGAAATGCAGTTTGTACTTTTTTTCATTTTCCTCCTCCCGGGATTCCTGCTCCATCAAAATTACAACCAATTTGGAGCAGTTCTCCTCTGAGGGAGATTCCCAAGGGAAGCAAGTTTGAGCAGTTAGGACTTGGACAAATGTTTAAAACTTTTGAGAGACAGTATTCAGAAGCTCCAGAGAAGCGGAGTGTCTCATGATTGATTATTTTAGCTGGATGAGGTTTTAGGAGGCAGATGTGATGAAGGGTATGCAGGTCAAAAAAGACATACAGGAGTTGGAGCGGGTAGCAGGTCGCGCAGGAAGCGATACTATTCGTCTTTGGGAAGGGTATAGAGAGCAGGCTTTTTTCTGGCGTGCGCTTTCTCTTATACAGGTGCCAGGTACTGCACTTGCAATAGCCGCAGCATTATCAATGTTTTTCTTTGCCGATACTATAATAGAGGTTCCTGAGCACCCTCAACCAGGATTCTATTCCGTAAAGCAACTTCCTGATAGTCAGTTTATAAACGTAGCTCGTGAGGTAGTTAACCTGATTTCTACTTATCAGCCTGCAGTAGTAGAAAGACAGTTCAGGACTGCCCGGCGTTATCTTTGGGAGCCAGCTTTAAGTGAGTTCGAATCAACTATGCTGACAACCGAACTCAATGCCGTTCTTGAGACCAAGAGGTCACAAATGTTTTTTATAAACCCCAGGTTAATCAAGGTCGAACGTTTCCCTGAGCATGACACTGTGGTGGTCCGGATTCCTGGTCTTAGACAAAAACTTATTGGAAATCAGCCGCTTGCTCCAGATGAGTTGGCTTATTATGTGAAAATGACCACAATTCCAAGAAATGTTCATAACGAGTATGGGATTGTAATTACTGATATTCACTTAAGACGTGCAGGAGAGAAGGTAATTAAAGGAGAGGATCACGCAGTGAATACAACTAAGGCAAGGCAAGCAAGAGCTTCAGGAAAATAGTTTTGGGCTGGTGTGCGAAAAGTGACGAAGTGATGGGGTAGCTCCCGAGTAGTAGCGGGAAATTTAGGGAAGTATGTATATGTTGAATGAGTCATATTATCAGAAAATTGGAGTGGCGGTTCTGTTTGTTGCTGGTATCTTTTGTTTGAGTAAAGATGCTTTCGCACGTGACGTTAACTACACAGGAAAGGAAGTGCCTGTATATGTTACGCCGGGTGAGCCAAGTCAGATAAACTTTCCTTCTAAAATTGCGGGTGGTTTTCGAAAAAAACATAGTAGTCTCGCATTAGAGCGTCAGGGTAATTTTCTTGTTGTATTTGCACAGCCTGAGATCCCTTATGAGGGAGAGGCTCTCCTTGTCCATCTTGATGACAAACGTTCGTATGCTCTGAGAATACTTCCTGCAGATGATGACAACGGACGTGATGAATTTATTCAGTTAAAGGACTTAAGAGAAGATTATCTGGGAGATGGCGCAGGAGTTAGCGATGAGAGGTTCCCAATTCAGGGCTACGCTCCTCCAAGTATCGTACCAGGTTTGATGCGGGAAATGATTCTTATTTCTGAATTTGGCAAGCGAGGAGGTATTCCAGGCTATTCGCGTTCCAATACTTATTCCGGAGAATCAGTGCTTCATGACGGAACAGTAAGTGCAAAAGTAAAAGAAATGTTTCTTGGTACTTCGCTTTGGGGGTACGTGATAGAGGTTGAGAATCTGCTGGATACTACACATAAAATTAATCCGGCAGCTTTCAGGCTTGATGGTACAAGGGCTGTTCTAGCAGAAAGGTGGGAACTTGCACCAAGACCTGAAACGGCAGAGCAAAGTGTGGCAAATGCACACAAGGCAAAGTTATACATAGTTACCAAATCGTTAAGACGATAGGACATAAAAAACTGGTTTTGGTGGTTGAAGAGGAAAGCGAAGAGGCAAAATGAATCAAAAGCTTGAGGATTTAAAAACAATAGTCAAAAGTGATAAGCGGATCATGGCTGGTCTTGCTTTTCTTGTTGTTGTTGTGTTGTTTCTTCTTTTAAGTAGCGATCAGAAAGGCTCGCGTCCCATAAGACCAAAGCCGGTTGGAAATGCTACCAAACAGGGTATGAGCGCAGAAGAGCAGTTTACAGATCTTATAATTGCATTCAAGAACGATATAGAAAGTCAGAAAAAGCAATCAGCCGAGCTTTCGGCTCAAATCAATCGTACCGAAAAGGATGCAGAGAATTTCAGACAAAAGACTTCGGGTATTTTCGAAACTTTGATGGATACAGTTGAGCAGGTGCAGAGAGATCTTGATCAGCTGGCTTCGGCAGTTAACAGGGGTAATAGCGATGTTGCAATTCAACCTCCTCCTCAGGTCGAAGGGCCGGATGATATTGTTCCGGAGTGGTTTGATGAAAAGGATGCTGTCGGTCGTCCCCCGGAGCCTAGACCTCTTAGGGTCAGTGTAATAGCTCCAGGTGATTCTGTTCCAGTTGAGCTTCTTACCGGAGTTAATGCACCTACAGACGGTACTCCATATCCTGTAGTGTTCAAGCTCGGCGGAGCTATTACTGGACCAGATGGATCTGCTCTTGATCTGGGTGAAGGCAGGCTTATAGCCGCAGCTCAGGGAAGTGAGTCCGATTCTAGAGCTCTTTTTAGGCTTACTCAGTTATCTCTTCGGCATCCATCTGGCAGGCGTTCTGTGATAGATGTTGATGGATGGATCATTGGGGAAGATGGGATCAGGGGGATGCAGGGTCGTCTTGAAGACAAGCTCGGACGTTTGATTCTTGCGACTGCGGTAATCAGTGGCGTTGCCGCCATGGGGCAACAGCTTCAAAGAAATACCCGAGTATTTTTTGGGAATAACAGATTTGATCAGCCTGGGTTTACATTGCAGAGTCAGGATCTTGAATTTGCTGCAGCTTCTGCCGTAACTGATGCTTCAAATCGCCTTGGGCAGGTGCTACTTAGACGCTATGAAGCACTTGTCCCTGTTGTGGAAGTTTTATCTGGAAGAGAAGCGGTTGCAATATTTTCAAAGCCTGCTGAGGTAGCGGTGCTTGATGAAGATACAATATATACAGCGTCTTATTCTGGAATTGATTAGTAAGGGGTTTTTAAGGGGGGTGTGATTGAAGTGATGAATAGGTGCATCATGAAAAATGGTTTAAAGAGAATTTTTATTGGAGCTTCGATTCTTTGCCTTGCAGGCATGAGTGCATGTGCTGCTGCAGGTTCTGTTGCTGATAATCTTAATCCGTACGCCGATGGAAACAAGATTCCGGCAGAGTATGGTGGTGAGAGAAATACTGGTGCAATTATGGGTGGTGGAGGAGGTGCAAAGAGCGCTGAAGCAGCAAGGCATGCACTTGAGGTAATGGGTACTTATCGTAAGGCCCTACCACCAGAGCCAACTTATCCTGTGATTCAACCTGCTGAAGTAAGGCTGATGTGGATCCCTGATCACTTGAATGCTGTAGGAGATCTGATTCCAGCTCATTATTATTACTTGAGAGTTTTACCAGATCGTCCAGCTGTAACAGATGCGTTTGAAATCGAGCGGCAGTTGGATCTTTCTACTGGTGGTTATTCCGCCGGAGCTTCAGGGTCACTTGGAACAGGGTCAGGTGGGAGTACAACTCCGTGGGTTTATAAAGAGACCAGGTAAGAAAATTTATGGGAAGCAAAGAAGTGGTGCAGTCTAAAGACATTGGGGGTGGCTTCTTATGAAAATCGGGATATTTAAAGGCAAGATAACATTTTGTCAGTCTTTCATCAGAATGAGCATTCTGAGTCTTCTTCTTTTAATTTTATTATTTTCCGGATGCAGCTCTACCCCAACGTATCGGGTGGTTTACTATCAGCCAGCTTATCGACAGGCTCCCCCTGAGCCGGTTTATAGTAGGCTTATGTGGAGCCATTTGCCTGCCCCGGTTCGTCCTAAATCAAGAGATGACGCGCCCTTATTACATCCGGATATCTTTGTGGAATTAAAGGATGTTTCTTTAGATGAAGCAGTTGAGGCTATTGCCCAGACTATGGGGTATCGTTGGGAGTATCCTGGTATAGCCTCTAAAGGAAAGATATCGATTCACATGGAGGGGAGCGTAGAAGAGGTGCTAGCGGAAATCAGAAAGCAATCAAATGTTCCACTAAGGCTGGATCATGATCGCAGAATGATAAAGCTTGCTGACAAGGATACCCAATTGAAACTTCCTTGAGTGGTTACCTGTAATAAAAACTTTAGGTAACTTGTGGAGAAGTGGGTGAGAGTGGGGAAGGAAAAATTATTTATTGGGTTTAGGGTTTTAAAATGAGCATAACACGCTTAACAAAGCAAAGACTCTATCAGGATGAAGCAACATTTAACAAATTGCTTCCCTATGTTAAATGGGACTCGGAGCATCAGGTGTTTGTGCATGGCGATGCTTCAATCTGGTCAATGTGGTACCTTAAGCCAGTTCTACTTACCTCAATTTCAGATGCCGCAGCGTTTCAGACTTGTGCTGGTATTCAGGAGCTTGTTGACTCCATGGATAACCGGATCAGCGTACAGTTTAGCTGGATAACTACATTTGATATTCAGGATATTCTTGATGAGTGTCTATATGATTATCCACTTTCTGGTGTCGCAGGATGGATGGCAAGAAGGTGGGTGCGTCTTATAAAAAACATGTCAAAATCAGAACAGTACGAGAGACGTTGCAAGCGACTTCGTCTTGTTGTTTGTTTCAGATATGATCCTCCATGGAAGGATCAGAATCCTTTTGATAATTTGTCAGATACATTTAGAACCCTTCTTGGCGGCCCAAGAAATCCGGAATATAACAGTGACCGGATTGAGGAGTATAAGCGCTATGTGGAAAAGTTTCGTGGAGAAGTAGAAGGAAAGGTGGCCAGACTTTCTGATCTTGGTCTTTACCCCAGTCGCATTGACGGTCAGGGCCTGATTAATTTGCTTTATCCACTTTTAAACAGGAGAAGCGTAAAAGGGGGAAAATTCAAGCGTGGGCGTTTTAATGCTTGCGCTGTACCTCAGTATGATCCGGACGACATTCTGTCCAATCAGATTTCTGATACCATGGTTTATCATCCTGAAGATGGATTTATCCTGAAGGATGGCAGAGTTTATCACACCATAAGTATGGTTAAGCCGCCAAAGCAGGCGCTCCCTCTAATGACAGTTCCTGTGCAGAGTTTGCCAATGGAATCTGTTTTTACAGTGACATATTCCAAGGACAGTCAGGAAGAGCAGATGAAACGGCTTGATCGTCTTGATCAGACTCTGGGATTAAGAGAGATAGGGGCAAGGGGACGTGCTAACCAGAAAGTCCTTCATCAAATTAATACGATCAGAAAAGCAAGAGAAGAGCTTTATTCTAATCGATCTCAGGTAGTTCGAGTTGGTGTTCATCATATGCAGATTACCAATAATATTGATGAGGCAAGGAGAGCTTCAAGTGAAGTTCTTGCCATGTTCCCTGCTCTTAACGGTGCAAGGGCGATGGCACACATGATAAGTGATTTGGGTGTATTTCTTAACGCACTTCCAGGAGCCTATGATCCCACAACCGATGGTCCGGGATGGACATCTATGGTTACCTCATCAAGAGCAGTCAGGTTATTTCCTGTATGGGGTAACTGGTCGGGGAGTGAGAATTCACTTTTTGTGCTACCAAGTCTTTGGAATCGTGAGCTTGTTTCATTTGATTTGTTTGATTCTAACGTTGCACCAAACGTAATTGTTAGTGGTGTTTCCGGTGCAGGTAAAAGTTACCTTCTATGCTTTTTGCTGATTACTCTTAATCGTGGCCATTATGCTGAAAAGCCAGATGGCAGCAAAGAGGCGCGTGAGCCTATAACCTTTATTTTTGACAAGGGCATGCCCAACCTTCCATGTGGTTTCGAGCGAGTTGCAAAGTTGTTTGGTGGAAGGATTTATCAGGCAACACCAGCTCGTGCTCCAGCGATGAACTTTCTCGCAAGACTCGGTGAAATGGATCCGGATCGAACAAATGAAGAGTTCAAGGATTTGTTTGATATATGTGTTGATATTATTGCTGATATGGCCTGCGAAAAGGATAAGACCCTTTCGCGTATCCAGAGAAATGAATTAATAGAGTGTTTACTTGAGTCGCATTATCGGTATCGTCATGGTGATAGAGAGCGCGAGTTTCTGCTTAGAGATGTTGTAAAGGTTTTAAAAGAACCACCTCGTCCAAGTGAAACTGAGCAACACTTTCATATGCGTCAAGAGCTGGCAATTCTTATGCGAGAGTATTATGGTGATGGAACGTATGCCAGATTCTTTGACCGTGCAGGCAGGCTGGAATTAAAGGAGCGTTTTATTGTATTTGATCTTAAGGGTCTTAGCAGAAATCCCGATCTTCAGCGGGTATTTCTTAAAGTTGCCATGATCTGGGCGGATGAAGTAATGAATACCCCACATGAGCTTGATACTAGAAAGCTCCTTGTATTTGACGAAGCACATGATCTTATTGGCAAAACTGCAGCTGGAGTAGTTGAGGCTGCATTCAGGTTATATAGAAAGAGAAAGGGGATTGTTATTGCGGCAAGTCAGTCAGGTGAGGACTTCTATGCGGGAGAAGGTGGTCAGGCTATTGTTCAGAATAGTTCCCACAAGATATTTTTACGCCAGGATCCCTCAAAATTTCATGTTACAGCACAGGCATTTAACCTGAATCCACAGCAGGCTGAGACTATTACGCGATTACATACCATAAAAGGGGTAGAGTCCCAGTTCTTCCTCTTGTCAGATATTGGAGAGGCGGCGATGGTGCTTCCGGCTGAGCCTTCGTTTTATTGGGTTTCAACCAATAACGGAGACGATAATCAGTTGTTCTCTGCTCTTCTTGAGGAGAGTGATGGAGATTTTGTTGCTGCCCTCAAGAGGGCAGTTGAAATAGCGCCATTTGGTGCGAAAGATTTGATGAAGAGAAGGAAAATGCTAGAGGAGTATTATCAGAGAATGAAGGAAGAGTCAGATAATGCAATACCTATGAGTGGTGGAAGGGCACTAAATTTGAAATCAGGTTTAAAAACGGCATAGAGGCCAGAATGAAGATAAAAAAACTATCAATTGCAATAATTCTTTGTTCTCTTTCAGCTTGTGCGAATTTCTGGAGTTCGGCTCCGGTTTCAAGAACTGTGGTGCTTCATCAGTATGGAAATGAACTTGAACGCGAACCAGTTCCAGGAACAGTGCATGGCCCTTGGGCAGAGGCCATGTATCAGGATGTGGAGGTTCCTGGAGCAATTGACAAAAAAGGTGTTTATTACCGCCCGCCACATCGAACAGTTGTTGAAGTCAGGAAGGAAAAGTATCAAAGGGCTCAATATCCTGATGCGGATGGTGTCTATCGAGAGAGGGATTAGGGGGCTGTTTATGTCATCTGGAAATGATAAAATAAGTTTCAGGGATACTTGTTCAGGTATAGGGAAAGTGGTTTTTTGTTTTCTTGTTTTGCCTGCATTTTTGGTTTTTGGTGGTGTGTCTTGCACTAGCAGTCATTTTTCGGAGAAGCCAATGCCGCAGACTGTCTATGTTGGTTACGAGTCCGCGCAGCCTGTACCTCCTGGCGTAGTAAGATATTGCTGGGAAGAGCCCATAGTGGAGTTTCAAGATAATGGCCCTGGGCTTGATTCTGAGAAGCAATGGTATGTGCCTGCATCAACTGCAGTGCGTATGGTTAAGCAAGGTCGCTGGCGTCCTTGCAGGGCAGTTCCAAGTGAAGTGAAAGGAGAGACAAAAAATGAGCGTTAATGGTGGACATGCAAAAAAAGTATTGGGCTTTTTGGTCTGTGCTCCTGCATTTACCAAAAGAAATATGACCTCAATGGCTCTGGTTGGAGTGTTTTTCTTTGTATATATTCTTGCTGGTGGTAAAATTGACACTCAGCTACCATCTAATACAAGAGGAGGCGCATTTGGTGGTGTAGATGCAGGGGATGAGAATGGAGGGATTCTTTTTCCTTCTTCTTCAACAAATGATCCCGGAAAGGTATTAGGTCATGAGTCCTCAGCTGAAAGAAGAATTCGTGAGAATTCTGGACATATGAAGGGCCGTATCTTTACTGATGATGAAGCTGATCAGGCTTATGAGGATCCAATTGACAGATCCCGATTACTTGAGGGTAGAGAGATCAAGAGGAGCTCTCGTGAGGAGAGAACAATGAATCGTTATGAAAAAAGAAAAGTTGATCCTCTTGATGCAATTCAGGAAAGGCTCAGGAAGTCAGCAAGATAAGTTAGTTTAATTTCTGCTTCAGAAAACAGGATTTTCATAAGAAAGGGATTTTCTACTATGAAACTGGATGATACGGGTTTCGATGATATTCAGTTCGAGTCAATACGTGATGGAGTTTCTTCATCTGAATATCCTCTTGATGAAGTTTTTGGAGGAGCTGAATCGGTTGCAAAAGCAAGAGATCTAGGTGCTGAGATTGAAGGGGCTGAGGATCCTACTCAGCTTACAAGATATTATTTTTTCCCAACATGGCGCTCTCAGCTTTTTAATTTGCTATGGTTTTCGGTTTCTTCCATTATTGCTATCTGGATTTCAAGGTACATGCCCGATTATTTTATAATTCCTGGCGAGCTTTTTTCCACTTCCTCCACAAAGTATATGCTTCATCTACCCTATGCAGTTCTTGTGCCGGCGTTCTTTCTAGGTAGAACTCTTATAAATATTTATAATGCCAAGTACATTATTGATGAAACCGGAATTGAGGCTCAGGTTGGGCTTGTTTCTCTTACTCTTCGGCAGCCAAGACTTCGTTGGGAAGATATTCGCGGAGTGGAGCCTAAACAGACAATCTGGGAGCGCATGCTTGGTATTGGTACTGTGGCAATAGGTAGTGCCATGACCCAGGATACCGAGGTGGTTATGGAGGGGGTTGCAAATCCCAGGGCCATTCAGCTTTTGATCAATTCAGAGCAAAGCAAAAGAATGGCTGAACTGAAGCAATCGGGCCTAAGTACCCGACAAGGGGTTATGAAGAGAGACTAATCTTTTTAATGGGTTAGGATCACTTTGTTGTAGTAATTACAGCCACTTGGATTGCTTTGGTGAAATGGAAAATTCTTTCTTTAGAGAGATAGTTCAAATTTTACGGGTTAATGGCCCGTTTGGCTGCTTGTTTGTTGTATGTTTTCTTTTTTCTCCTTTAATTTCAGAAGCAAAACCTATATCTGCTAGTTCGGTTTCAGTTGAGGCAGAATCTTCTGTTTTGAGTACTGAGGCCCAAAAGGGCAAGGGCCTTGTATTTGTCAGGCGTCCTACTTTAAAAAATGATAAGGGAGAGCAATTAACAAGTAAGGATAATAGCAGGCTTGCAGAAGTAATAGAGGAAAGCAGGCTTTTAAAGGAACACCGCGAAGTACTTATTCAGTACACAAAAGAGTTAAGAGACAAGTATCAAAAGCTCCAGAAATTTTGTCTTCAGTCATCTGATGGAGTTTGCAATAAAGAGGATTCTGACAGTCAGAAAGAAAAGAAACAGATAGAAGCCAAGGTAACTTTTGAACCACAGAATTTTTATAAAGAGGAACTAGCTCTGCTAAAGAGTGAGATCGATAAAATAACCTCAGCGAAGAAAGAGTTACAAAAAAACCTTGAAGATAAAAGCAAAGAATATTCCGATATCCAGAAAAAGTACGAACTTCTTGAAAGTGAATTGAGTGCTGTCAAGGCTGAGCTTGAAAGTGCCCGTAATCAAAGCAGGGATATTGGTGAAAAAAGTTCTGGTGAAGTTGGAAAGCTAAAATCCGATCTTGAGCAAAAAGAAAATGAAGCCAGAGAATGTCTTGTTCATCTTGAAAAAAGCCAGGAGCTCGTATCAAAGATTCCTGATTTTGAGAGAGATATCCTTGCATTGAAAAATGAATTACTTATCAGAAAAAGTGCTGAAGAACTTCTTGATCCGGGATCGTCTTCTGGTAGAGCTGTTTCAGTAAATGAAAAAGTTAATACTGCTTCACCGGTAAAGCCGGGAAGTTCTTCCAGGGCTGATGATGCTTCTGGTCGGCAGCAGGTAGGGTCGTCTGATGTTACGATTCTTGAAGTTACTGGTAATAAGGTTAGCCTGAGAGCGGGGCCGGGTCTAAATCACTCTTCACTGATGGATATTCAGTCAGGGGCAAAATTACTTGTAGAGGCAAGGGAGGGAGAATGGTATCGGGTTACTGCTCCAACTGGAGGTCGTGCTTATATTCACTCAAATTATGGAAGAGTTGTGCAAAGAGGATCTGGGGATGTTAGTGCGATTCCCCCTGTGCCTAGAAAGCCTCCACTTCCCTTCATGAATAATGTAAGGGGGAGAGATGATCAGGTGAAAGCAGGAAGGCCGATGCCTTCTGATGATATGATTCCTGTTGATATTCCTTCAAAGCCAGTGAGAAGGGCCGGCGCAAAGGATCCTAATGCCCAGGTTGCTGAAAAGGCAGGCGCTCAGGGAAAGGGTGTGGAAATAGATGTGAATTCTCCAGAGGCTCTTGCAATTGAGCAGTTGATGAAGGCGATGGATAGTCAGGTAAAGGGAACTAAAGAAGCAGAATGATTTTGCTTCACGGATGAAATGAAGGACATATGCGGGTTAGGACTGGTATAATGTTATTGCTGTTTATGCTGCTGGGAATCTTTCCTTTTGCAGTTGGGTTTCGTCTGGCAGAGGCAACTGAGTCTATTACAAGTGCAAGTTCTACTATTATTTTTCCATTATTATTTCCCAAGCTTTCAAGCAAGTATGGCTCTCGGTTACATCCAATTAAGAAAATTGTAAAACATCATGGTGGAGTTGATCTTGCTGCTCCTGAAAAGAGTCACGTAAGGGCAATTATGGCAGGTCGCGTTGTGTTTGCCGGGACACTTCCTGGTTATGGGAAGATTGTAACTGTTGAGCATTCAAGTGGTGAGTATTCTCTTTATGGGCATCTTTCCGAGATATTACTTGGAGTTGGTACAAAAGTTGATGCAGGTACTCTAATAGGCAGAGTTGGAAGTACTGGCTCAGCTACTGGTCCTCATCTTCATTTTGAATGGCGCGAAAATGGCAAATTGATTGATCCATTAAAAAAATTTCCAAGTCTTGCTTCTGACCCTGTAGGGTAAAAAAGAAGCACTACATTTGTAGGATTAGTGACGATTTTTTATAAAAATCTATTAACTGGAAGACTTGAAAAAATTCCGGTATGATCCTTTTAAATTGAATTTCATATTGGAGCTATTATGTTTGGTTTAGGGCCCTGGGAATTAGGTGTTATTCTTGTCATTGTCATCATAATGTTTGGGGTTGGAAAGCTACCTGAGATTGGTAGTGGTTTGGGTGAGGGAATAAAGAATTTCCGTAAATCAATTAAGGATGTGAAGTCTCTTGATGATGAGAGTTCAGGTAGCAGTGACGAGAGTAAAAAATCCTGAATAATTTATAGAAAAAAGTGCCCTTTTGTAAGGGCACACAGTGTTAACCTCTTGTCGATTGTTATAAGACTATCCGTGTCGGTTATCCATGTCTTCCACCAAAGAATTTTCTCAACGTCGCCTCTGCTTCTTCCCTGGTTCTTTTCCGACGTTCTTGCTCTTGGTAGTTCCCTGAAGCATTAACGACCGAAAGGGCCTCTTCATTTTCTTCGGGAGAGCATTCGCAAATTCTCGTGACATATGCTCCTTGCTCCCCCAGTAACTTCAAAGCCTCAACAAGGCAATTCTGGATTTTCTTTCCGACTTCTTCGGGAATTTCCAGATCCTGACTAAGGGTGTTCAGAACAAGGATCGAAAGAGCGTGCTCTTTGCCTGAAGCTTCAATCTTGTGGTTAAGCTCCATTCCCCTAGCATTCAGGCAGGTGATCGAGAAGCATGTCATTGGATATCCTCCTTTTTTAAAACCTGAGAGATTTAAAAACCACATGTTGTCAATTTAGCAAATAAAAAGAATTGATCAAGCTGGTGAGTTAACATGCTAATTTAGTTGTCCCTGAAACACCTTGATCCTGAAATAAATCATAGTGTTACAAGTTCTTTGTGTAATTTTATCAACCGTGTATTAGAGAATAACATTAGCAGGACTTTCAACCATTCGCTTTCTATTTTTCTTAATTAGATAATTATTCT
>DAOLCO010000039.1:0-30328 GCA_035327825.1 Oligoflexia bacterium
GCTTTTCCAGTTTTGGGTTATTTGCATAACAGAGCTGAGAGTTTCTGAATCTTCTCGTAATAAACGAACCAGTCCCTTCAGGGTAGTCTATACGAAGGGGTTGGGATTGTTTCATAAGGGGATCGCCGGAATAGTATTCTTATTTGATCGGGTTTTCTTCTGAAGTGATTCTGTTAGGTGCTCCAGTATGGTTACATTTCGTTATCGAAAAAATAGAAAAGATTTTTCTGTCAAAAAATGAAATTTTAATTATTTGATGTAACTGATAATTGCTATATAGGATTAAGATTTAAGTGGGGATCGATTTTGAGGATAGAATAATGGGAGATTTTGTTAATTTAGCGGGATATTTTAGGCAATCCCGCAAGCCTTTTAAAACAACTAGTCTTTCATGAATAAGAAACGAGCCCAGGCATAACGCCGTTTAAGTCTGATAGCGTTAGCCTGAAATGCTGCTCCTGCTAAAAAGAATGCAGCTGCGAGTAGAAAATTCATGTGAAAGGACTTAAAGAAAAGCCAAAAACAAATACTTGCGCCAATCAGGCTCATCGTTAACCATGCATATGTTTTCATTTTTATCTCCCAAAAAAGACCAAACCTTCATAAGGCACCGATACGCATCAGAAACCGCCTTTTGAAAACATCTCTTGAGTTATGAAGGCTCAACATCAACTTGATGCAAAAAAAATGAAATTTTGACGAAAAAGGGCTTTTTCGCCTTTGCAGTGGGTTGTTTACGGTAGTCAAGTATAATTTGGGGCCTGTTTCGTAACAGGCCCAGATAATATTTTAAAACAATGAGTGATGCTCTTTCACAGTTTAGCAGTTTCTGAATTTTTCTTTATTGTCCAAAAGTTCTCTTTAAAAGCCAAAAAATTATCTCACAAGTAAAGCAGGGGGGGTAGTCCCGTTTCCATTTGATTCAGTTGTCGAACCAGAGTTGGAGTTGATTAAACTATGAGCAGAGGGCAGAAATCTTGAAGGTCTTTCGGGTAATTTTTCAATTTGCCTTGCGCGGTAGCCAAGTTCGTCTTTTGCTGAATGTTCGCTAATTGGCTGGTATAGCGGGTCGCCAAAAAGTACAAGCCTCCAGCTAATATAAGGAGAACTTAAAGCATAAACTTCAATTAACTGGTACTTGCCTGAAAGAAGCAGGTCAAAAAATCTTGTAGGTTTTGGAAATGAATCAAGATACGGTTCATTTACTGCACCAATAGTTGAAACAACTCCACGTTCAAGTAGGTTTTTTACCCAACCGGTTTCATCCGGGTTTCTGACGCTGATAGCTTCACTTGACGCAATATGATAGCCGACGGCTCCTGGTTTAAATGAATAAACATTTTCATATTTTCTCACCTGATACCATCCAATATATAATGCAATGTTTTTTGTCTCTCCTGCAATCTCAGGACGTCCGTCGAAATCAATTTTAAATCGACTTCCGGTTTTTGCAACTCTGGCAAGAGTGGTAATGTCCCTGTCCCAAGTGGCATATTCATCTCTTTGCTCCCATGAAAGCCCACGAGCATCAATGAGAAATGTTCCTTTAAGATTATCTAGGTTATCAGCCGTAAGAGTGTTATCAATGATTTTTTTTACTGTATTAACACCTGGTCCATCCAGCCTTGAAGTAAGTAAAAGTGGGAAGGTTACAAGAGGAGCACTTTGAAGTCCTTTTGAATCTTTGCTTTCCATAAAAAGGGGATTTGGTAAACGAAAGCTGATAGGTGCTCCCCCAGGCATTATATGTAAAACAGATAATTCGCTATCAACACTAGCGCCACTTTGCTCGGAAAATAGACTATCGGCAAGTAAGGGTATTTGACTAATGACTCCTATGATTCCTCCACCACGCTCAAGTAGTGCAAGATGCTTTACTAAACTGCTTTCTGAGTCAGGGAGAGAAGTTTTGCTTATTTCAATTAATTCATTTCTTATGCTAACAATTGCAGGATCTTTGTCCGGATCAGGGCTTGAGTCTGGTTTTATAAGTGTAGATAGTACACCTCGTAGTCCAAATAATCTTTCTATAACGGATCTCAGATCTCTTGAAAGAGTTGCTTTGTCAGATTGAGAACTACTGGAAAGTGCCCTGTGTATTTCTTCTATATATTTAATCAATTCCTGAGTAATAATCGGACTTGGCATTTGATCGGAGGTGAAGCCCAAGGGGTTCGAAAATCTTCTCGTCTGTTTTGAAATTTTTTCAAGAGTTCCAAGTTCCATTTGGTATCGGTTCTTGAGGATCTGAGCCTGTTTTCCAAGTTCCTGCTTGAGTGGTTCTGATTTTTCTTTTTCAACGTAAGTGTCGTTAATTCCCAGAGGAACTCCGTGAGTAAGAACAATAATTCTTTTTTTCTGAAGGTTTGTTTTTTCAGATATTAATTTCTTTAATGGGAAGAGAATTGTGGAGTTAAATTCTTCTCTTGAAATATGCTCTTCGGTTGAACAATCAAGCGAGACAATGCTGTCAGCTGGAATGTTTCTTTTTTTTGCATAATAATTCGCAATTTCAAGGCTAGATTCACTTTTTGAGTTCGCAAGAATAAGTATGTCATCGGCAGAGAACTGGGCTTTAGCATTGCTTGATGTTGTGATCAGGATCAAGATAAGTATTAGTAAAGCCGAAAGAATTGAAATATCAGGTGGTATTATTGATCGCTTGATATATTTCGTCATTTATTATTTCAAGATCAGAAAATAATGTTTCTTGCCAGTTCTTAGTAGAGCAGCTTTCCCTTCAAGAAACTGTTGTTCTTCAAGTGTGGCACCTGCATCTTCTACCCGCTGATGATTAACATACACTCCGCCACTTTCTATCAGTTTTCTTGCGGCCGTTTTTGATGTACTTGCTTTGCAAGTGACAAGCACTTCTTGCAAACTCATAGGTAAGGATAGAGAGTTGTCTTTCAATCTTGTCGTGGGTATTTCATCTTGCAGAGTGACAAGAATCTGTCCAGTTAATGACTCTGGTTTAAGTGTAAACAGGGCGTTTGTAGCTTCTATTACAGCTTTCAGCTCATTTTCGCCGTGAAGAGATGATGTCAGTTCTTCCGCAAGTTTTTTTTGTGCTGTTCTTTTTTCTGGAGCTTGTCGATGCTCTTCCAGAATATCCAGAATTTCTTTAGGTGAACGCATGCTGAAAAGCTTGAGGTAGCGCTCAATTTCCTCATCGGATATATTGAGCCAGAATTGATAAAATGCATAAGCTGATGTTTTGGAGGGATCAAGCCAGATGGCACCAGCTTCACTTTTGCCGAATTTTTTACCTTCTGAAGTTGTTAGAAGTGGAAGTGTCAGGCCAAAGGCTTCAGTTTTTGAGCCTTTAACTTTCTTTATATAGTCAAGTCCCGCGGTAATGTTACCCCACTGATCCGATCCCCCTATTTGTATGCTGCAGCCTTCGGTATTAAATAAATGGAAAAAATCATAAGCCTGAAGAAGCATGTAGCTGAATTCAGTATAGCTTATTCCCTGTTCCCTTTCAGAAAGCCTAGTTTTTACAGAGTCCTTGGCAATCATGTAATTTACAGTGATGTGTTTGCCGATATCTCTAAGCACATCAATAAATGAGAGCCTGGAAAGCCAGTCACCATTTTGAACAAAAATAATCTTGTCTGAATTTTCGGTGCCAAGAATGGAGCGGATCTGGGTTTTAAGGGCTGTGACATTATTTTTAAGAATCGACTCATCAAGTAAAACACGTTCCTGGCTTTTACCTGAAGGATCCCCAATTAATCCGGTTGCGGATCCAAGAAGAACGATTATTTTGTGGCCTCGATTAATTAGTCTTTTGAATACGGTAAGTGGTAAGAGATTTCCTGCGTGTAGGCTGTCTGCTGTGGGATCAAAGCCACAGTATAAAGTTCTTGATGATGTTTCAAGAAATTGGGCCAGAAGCTCCTGATTACTTGCGTCGTGAATAGAGCCTCGCCAAACCAGTTCATCAATCAAGGAAAGCTGCTTGGTTTCTTCGGGGCTTTTAGGATGTGATTGGTTGGTATTCATCTGAATTAATATAAATTAATGATTACAGGAAGAAAGTATCGCTTTTATCAAGGGAGATATCTTTTGCCAAATTTTGCCTAAAAACCTAAAAATTCGTGAAATCCCTTTTGTTCCCCGATATAAACTTTATTTCCGATACCGTTCCACTAAAACCTAGATTTGCCAGCTTTTCAAGATAGGAGAAGCAGTTCATGCTTAACTCTTGGGCAAAAGCTGCATCAATAACGCGCACAGTAAGTACGCCTGTTTTAAGTTTTTCAGGTCTGGATACTTTTGCCATCTCTTCCCCTACAATAAGAGACCACTGGTGTAAAAATGATACAGAGTCTGCTTTTTGCTTGATTTTTTTGCTTTTAACGAGTTTTTCAAGCAATTGTCCGGCAGTTGCTGAAGTAGTATTTTCTGATTTTTCCCTGGTAGTTGAATTTAAAGCATTTTTAGAAGTGAAGCTTGATTTTTTATTATTTGAGGAGGACATTTGTGATTGATCATTTGTGAGGGTTTTTCGTGAGTTTATTAGTGTTATCCGGTATTTCGTTAGTATCCCTGTCTCGAATGTTCCTGTCCTTAATATCCCTGTCTGGTGAAATTTTTGTCGGATCAAAAACATAAACTATCTCACCATCCCGACTCAGGCCAAACTCCTCTCGGGAAAACTTTTCCATATATTCATTACTGGTGCTAAGTCCAAAGAGATAATTCTTTTCAGTTTCTATTTTCCCTTTAATATCTTTAAGGATTTGTTCCAGTTCATTTTTTTGCGATCTGAATGCAATCAGATCAGGTATGCCATTTCTGCCAAAAAGAGCAAAAAATGCAGCAAGTAGAAATATCAGACAGAGAGTTAAATTGCGCATTGATTTACCGTATTTTTCTTCTATCACCCGAAAATAATGCGAGCTTTATCAAGACTAGGGGCGCTTACCTTCTTTGTCAATTATTAATAAATTACTTCCCTGCACTAAATAATGAATAATCCTGGTTAGGGATTTGACCTTACTCGCAAGCGATTGTATTTCCATGATAATATTTTCAGGAGTTGTAAATTATGAGCACAAAAATAAAGTCTATTCACGCACTTCAGGTTCTTGATTCACGAGGTAATCCGACCGTTTCTGTTCGGGTGCAGCTCGAAGATGGTAGCGTTGGTCTTTCCAGTGTTCCATCTGGTGCTTCTACCGGAGAGCATGAAGCAATAGAGCTTCGTGATGGCGATGCTGGCTGCTACCGGGGTAAGGGAGTATTAAATGCAGTTCGTAATGTGTCCTTAATCGCTGAGGAGATCCGTGGATTTGATGCGGAGAATCAGGCCGGGCTTGATAATAAACTTATTGCACTTGATGGAACTCCTTCCAAGGGTAAGCTTGGAGCGAACGCCATTCTTGGTGTCAGTCTTGCTTCTCAAAGAGCGTTCGCTCAGTCAAGAGGTCTTGAGCTTTTCCAGTCTCTTTCAATGAACAAAAAAGCAGGCAACCTTCTTCCTGTTCCACTTGTTAATGTGATTAATGGTGGTGCTCATGCTAATAATTCCCTCGATATACAGGAGTTCATGCTTGTTCCACACGGGTTTTCCAGATTTAGTGATGCAATAAGGGCATCTGCTGAAACATTTCATGAATTGGGTTCGCTTCTTAAAGATGACGGTTATGATACCGGAGTCGGCGATGAAGGTGGATATGCACCAAGACTTGAATCAACGGAGCTGGCTTTCGATTTCTTGTTAAGGGCGATAGAGCGCGCTGGATACAAGCCCGGAGAGCAGATTTCCCTTGCGCTTGATGTCGCAGCAAGTGAAATGCTCATAGAAGGTGGAATTGGTGGGGCACTTTATCGTTTTACCAAGGGTTCTGGAGAAAAATATAATTCCAAGGAGCTTTCTGATTTGTATGCAGAATGGGTATCTACATATCCGATAGTCAGCATTGAAGATGGTCTAGGAGAAAATGACTGGAATGGATGGGAGTATCTGACCCAAAAGCTGGGAGATAAAATTCAAATTGTAGGAGATGATCTATTTGTAACTAATGTCGAGATGCTTAATCGAGGAATCAGGGATGGTGTTGCAAATTCAATTCTTATAAAGCTTAATCAAATTGGATCTCTAACAGAAACCCTGAATGCAATTTCCCTGGCGCATGGTAACTCCTATACTGCCGTAATTTCCCATCGATCTGGTGAAACTGCCGATACTACGATATCTGATCTTGCAGTTGCTACTAATGCAGGCCAGATTAAAACTGGTTCAATGTGTCGTGGAGAAAGAATCGAGAAGTATAATCGCTTGCTGTGGATTGAAAATATTCTGGGTGATTCTGCTGAATACAGGAGTCCATTTGCTCGCTAGTAGCCTCTCCGATAGCAATGCTTTCATGCATTCATATGTGAGTTGGAATAGAGCTACTCTCTTCATTTACTATAGTTTGCTTCGCTGTATGCAATTGCCATAGATAAGGTTCTGACATGAAATCAAGACTTGTTTTGAGATTCTTGCTCTCCCTTCTTCTACTGGGGTTGATTGTTTATTATGTAAGTCAGGTTGATACCCTAGACTTTGATTTGGGTAATATAGATTATTCCTTTCTTGTATTGTTCATTATGATAACTTATCCCCTGATTTGGTCCAGCTCAATGAAGTGGAGGTTGTTTATCTCAGGTGAAAAGTCCCGCATTCCTTCTCAGTATCAGTTGATGCGATTTTATACGATATCTTATTTTGCCAATCTTTTCCTGCCATCTTCTTTAGGGGGTGATGCTGCACGAAGTATTACTCTTGGTCGTCACTTGGGCAGTCAGCAAGATGCTTTTGTTGCGACATTTCTTGAAAGGCTTTCAGGTCTTCTAGCAATGAGTATTCTTGCCATAATTGCACTTTTTTTAAGTTATCCCTTGCTCGTTGATTTTGTAATTCCTGTAGTTGCCATGTTTGTGGTTGTTGGGGCGTCCTCAGTTATGTTTTTTACTTCTTTTGGAAATCGGGTGATAACATTTGGAATGGACAAGCTTAGAGGCAGCCAATTGATTCACTTTCGATTATTTAATGTTCTTGATGGTGTTGTCAGATCCCACTTCGATGTAAAAAAAAGTTTTTCACTATTTTTGACAGCCCTTTTATGGTCATTTCTTTTTCACTTCCTTACAGTTGTAAATACCTATTTTGCTGCAAAGGTTATTTCATGGTCGACTGTAAATTTTATTGATCTTTTTGTAGTAGTTCCGCTTGTTTTAATAGTTAGTATGATTCCACTATCGCCCGGAGGAATAGGCATTCAGGAGGGAGCATTTGTTTTTTTACTTGTTAAAATTGGTGCAAGTCCATCGCAAGCTCTTTCGGTTGCGCTTCTTCTTAGAGTTAAAACCTTGTTACTAGCCGGACTTGGGGGTGTTTTCCTTTTTTCGGCTGTGAAAAATGTTAACAGAAAATAATGCTGAAAAATAATAATACCGATTCAGGGAATTAGCCTGATTTCTCCTACGCAGTACTTTCTTTCCGATTGATCCTTGTCTGAAGCGATAACTATTCTTCTTACTTCATTTATATTGAATATTCGACCCTTAACTTCTGAAATTATTTTAGATACAGGTATTAAAACATTTTTTTTCTCAAAACTTTCAAGGTGTATGAATTTGCCAAATCTTGAATGGCTTTCGCTTGAATCTCCTGAATCATCGATTCTAAGAAGAATTAAAAGGCCATCTGTGCTGAAATTTTCAAGGTAGACTGAAAGGATTTTATATGAAGACCAGTCTTTGTCTCCAGCTTCAAGCTCGATTCCGCTCCACTTTCCAGCGGTACTTTTAATTTCAATAATACACTCACCTTTATTCTGGAGTCTTGCGTCTGAGTTTTCAATTGGTGAAGTTAAAGCGGCAAGTGAGGAGTTTTGAGCAAGTAGGACAGGAAACATAAGTTCCCTTTCCTGGTATAGTTTGAAGCCCGCAAAAATGGGTGGGATAGAAATAATTAATCCGATAACTAAGCTTAAAAACACTGGTATGAAGACTTTCCAATGCCATATTTTCAGTTTTGGTGAGCGATCAAACCAGAAAACAGCAGCTAATATTCCCCAGAAGGAAATAAATACATCAATAAAGCTGCCATTTCTTCCGGTAGCCTGTTGAAGCACTTCAAAGAGGAGGGATAGTGAAAGAGCTAAAGCTCCGGCTACAGGAGGCTGAATTCTGAACTTATCATTATTTTTACCAAAAAATTCAAGGATAATTATTGTTCCAACGAATCCGATTGGAAGGTGGAGAAGATTTGAAATCGGCTCACTAATTAGAGGATCGGCCCATTTTGGAAATGGGAACAAAAGTCCAAAGGCTATAATTATTGCTATAAATTTATTGAGCATGCCAAAAATATTTGTATCAAAGGGGAATTATTTTATTCTTTTCAGCCCTGGGTTAGGTTTATTTGGAGTTTCCGGGGCTTTTGAATTGTCTTTGGTTATAACATCGTTGGTTTTGCCGTCCTTAATAAAATTCTCAGGAGCGATATTGTCTGAGGCAGGGTTTGTCGCTCGGGGTCTGTTCTTTGATTTGGCAGTTTCAAAATTCAGGTGATTGTCAGATTTGTTTTCGAATTGTTCTTCGCTGATTTTTTTCCCATTTAGGGCAAAAAGTTTTGGGCCTGAGTTATCTTTTGATTTTTCGCCGGATTTCTCGGCGTTATTTTTTGTGATATCAGTTTTAAGACCAAGTGAGTGCTTGATTTTTGTACCAACATTTCTAAGGCTGTTTTTAAGAAGTTCCCGGTACATTTCTTTTGGAATATCTTTTTCCCAGATTTTTTGCGTGCCTTCTTCTGAAGTCATCCCCCAAATTGACTTCCAGGGAATAATACATTGAAAATACTCTCCACTAAACTTGAGATAAGATGATATTTCATTTTCATCACATTTTGTCTCGCCCTGAAACAACATGCTAAGCTTTAATGTAAGAGCATAATTATCCTTAAGGTTTGCGGGAACAACAACTTCACTTAATCTGGAATCAAAGTGAAGCAAGATATGATCACCCTTGATCCATTCATCAAAGACCTTCTTCTTGTCAATGTTTGTTGTGCTCATGTTTTTTTTAAATTAATGGAGTCTTGAGTTTGCTTTAATTTACTTATTATATACCCCTCGTGATTTGATTTTCCGTAAGGAAAATCAAATTGGGGTATGTGAGCCGGAGGCGAACCAGCCTGCGACGAGCTCAGGCCGAGTGGATAATCATATACTGAACGCCCAGAATGTCAGTCACCCGAAGGGTGTCAAGAAAAGCTCTAAAACCATTATGTTTCCTTTCTTGAAGGGCCTAACGACCCTCAGTCTATCTCAACGAGGGGTATACTTATATCTGGTTCGCCTCCGGCTCACAATATACTGAACGCCTATGTTCGTCTATGCAAATACGGAAAACCATACTACGTTCAGTATATTGAGTTATCTAATTGCTTTCAAATGTTGTTTGCAAATTGTGATTTTTTTCATTTTCAAATTCCTTGTTTGTGGCTGGCACTTTTAGCCGTTTAGGTATTACAAAACAAAAATGAAACGCAGTTTAATACAACATGTTGGTATGACAGGACAATTTCAAAGATCATCCTGGGAGGACTGAGCTTTGGACAGCGGTTTTATTATTATTAAACTGATTTCTGATTTATGTCGAATATTTAAGTAGTTATCTACGAAAGTTTTTCGCAATCGTGAAATTTGAAGGTTTAATATTCTATGATGGGTGGGTCATCTTCAAACCAGGGTCTTCGCCAAAAAATGCGTGCAGTAAATTGTTCGGAGTCTCTTTTAAGAGATGCTACGCGCATAATAATTTTAGATAATGAAAAGATATCTAATGGAAATCCACTATCTAGCGAGGCTTTAGCAAAATCAAGTGCTCTAAGGCAGAAGAGCTGGGCTGACAATTATAGCCTTAAAGAGCTGGAGTCACTTGGGTTGCTAACTTTTTATAGAGAAATGCTCAAGGTTTTATTTGAGAAAACTGATCGCTTGATTGGATGCCAGGTCAGGGAGGAGATACGGAACGCTCTTCAAATATCAATAGATTCATCTACAAGCCTCAAACGTAAAGATGTTTTTCCTGCGCGTTTAAGGAAGCAACTTTTCCGGCGACTTTACAGCTTGCTTAATGATTTTGGTCCGATAGCCGAGTTAATGCTTGATGCTTCAGTACAGAGGGTGGTTCTTACCCATCGTTCCCAGGTCAGAATTCATAAACTGGGAAGACGAGTCAGCTCCTCAAATATTTTTGCATGCGAAGAAGAGGCCCGCTTGTTTATTGCCTGTATGCGTACTCGCTTTTATGAGGGTGGTTCCTCAGTTGTTATTCACGCAGGAAGGGCTGATTTTCAATTTTTTGTTGAATCAGTTTTTGATGAGCAGCACAAAGCCGGTTCGTTGATTATCAAAAAGTTACCATTTCAGGGTGTTACTCTTCTTGATTTGATTCGAAGAAAAATGATTAGTCCGGATCTTGCAAGAAGTCTCTCAAGGGTAACAAGAGAATCTCTAGGTGGTGTGTTTATTATGGGGGGACGAGATACTGGTAAAAGCAGCTTGCTTGGTGCTTTCATGTCCACTTTATCATCTCAAAGAATTCCACTTCTGATTGATTACAGTGGAGAAGTCAGATGCTCTCATGCTAACATGCATGGTATTTCCAGAGAGGAGTTGGAAAGAGCGGTCATTTCCGGAAGAATAGATGAAAAAATTAATAGCATCATGTCACTTGGTATAACAGATATTTTTGTTGATGTTATAGATAAGAATATTTTTTCATTTGTTTCCAGAGCATTTAGTCGATATCCTGTGCAGGTATATGCTACGGGGCGGGGTGTATCTTTTGATGCAGTATTTGCCTCGCTGTCAAATGAGTATTATCTTGATTCTGAATCCTTTGCCAAGGTTTTCCCTCTTTGTGTTCTTCTTGAGGATGATCTTGAGGGACCTTATCTTTCAAAGGTTGTGGAATTATCCGCGGATAATAGGGGTAATTGTTTTTCCACAATTGTTGATTGTTTGCGCTCTGAAAGGGTCTGGAGTCTGATTGAGGATACTGGGAAAATGGCATCAATATTTTCGGCAATTAATTGCGAATAAGTTTGCAGGGGATCAGGGATGAATTCAAAAATATTAATTATAGAGGATTCTCCTCTACAGCGAGCAGTAATAGCTAACGTAGTAAAAGAACTTGGTTTTACACCAGTATTGGCCGAGAATTTTGATAGCTCATTAATAAACATTATTGAGCAGGAAGATATATTTATTGTTCTTCTTGACCTTATGCTCCAAAACGAAGATGGAGAGGTCTTGATGGACGGATTTCAGCTTTGTGCCGAAATGAAGCAGCAACGAAATGGCCTAAAAGTTGTAGTTGTCTCAGCGGAGGATGATGAAGCTGCGCGTGAATTTGCAATGCTGCAGGGAGCTGATGGATTTATATCCAAACCGTTTCGAGTACAGGATTTAAGGGATTGCATACAGTCTATAGAATAGGAAATTCAATATGAAAATATTGGTAGTAGAGCAGGATGATAATGCTCGAAACGATATCATCAGGCGTGTTGAAGAAGCTGCGCGCAGAACTTCCTTAAAATCTGTTACTGTTTTTGGAAACACTCTTGCTGATCTTGGATCCTTCAATCCTGAGCTTTTGGTGATAGGGCCTTTCGCCAGAAATTCTATTGAAGATGTGACAAGACGTCTGGAAGGTATATTTCCTCGTGTTCCATTGTGTTTGCTTTTGGGTAGCGAAGATTACGTAAGTGATGCCATTGATATCAGAAGGAGAAACGTTGTTCGGGTCGTTGCGCTGGGAGACTTGCCCCAAATTGCCCAGGTAATAATGGATGCAGCTCATGGAGGCAGAAGGGGAGGTGCTCTTGGGCCGCAGGGTCGAGTGGTAACTGTAGTTCAGACTAGAGGTGGGGTGGGGGCAAGCAGTACTGCTGTCAGTTTAGGTTATTCGGCTTCTCGAAAGAGAATTTCAACTGCAATTGTAGACCTCGGTGTGGTAAGCGCTGATATAAGTCGATGGGCGGGAGTCGGAATTTCGAATCAGGCTGCTCTCAGGCAATTGTACGAGAAGGGTCAGGCCAGTTTGTCTTCATTAAAGGAAATTCTGGTTGCTGCTCCTGGAGGACAAGGTAATCTTTTTGTCATTGGAGAATTCGAAAATTATCTGGATGCCTATCGTTATTATCTTCACGGTATGACCAGTGATTCTCCTGATAGTGAAATTTTTGATAAATTAATTGATATTCTTGCTACCGAGTTTGAACTGGTAATTCTGGACATCGGTGGAGATTGGGGAATTGCTGCGCTTTCTGCTTTGGCTCTTAGCACTCATGTCCTTCTTGTGGTAGATGCTTCAGGTTACGGGTTGAAACGGTCTTTTGAGACTATCAGGCGAATGTCTATAGAATCTGATGATCCTTTTGAATTTGATTTCAGAAAGTGGAGCGTAGTTCTTAATAACAGCGTAGATTCAGAAAGCAGTTTTTCAATATTTCAAAAAATTTCTGAGGATATAGTGTTACCTAATTTGGTGTCTGATAATTCCTTGCATCAAGATGTTCCTGTTGCGGGTATTTCATCAAGAGTATTTCCTGTTTTTGGTAGCAAAAAAGGAAAAGATTGGTTTTCTGGCTCAAAAACTCTATACGAGCTCTCGGAAGAATCTTATCAAAAAAGTATTGACTCGATACTTTTCAATATATTTCCCTCTCTTGTTTAATGTGGTTTACTTCCAATAGTCCATAGCAAATAATTTCCATTCTTGACACTTATTGGGTTACTGGTATTTGTTTGACCAGTATTTCCCCTCATAGGGGTTTGTGATTCGTTTATTATTTTGTTTATTTAATTGGTAACTATTTAAAGGTATTAGGTGTAATTAGTGAGCGTAGAAATAGTAGATATTATTGAAGAGTCTCGTAGCAGATACCTGACTTATGCCCTAAGCGTTGTAACAAGTCGCGCTATTCCCGATGTGAGAGATGGGCTTAAGCCGGTTCAGAGAAGAATAATTTATGCAATGCTTAAAAATCTATCGCTCCTTCCTGGTAAAAACTATCGAAAATCAGCAGCAGTTGTCGGTGAGGTTCTAGGTCGCTATCATCCTCATGGAGATGCAGCTTGTTATGAAGCAATGGTTAGAATGGCTCAAGATTTTAGTCTGAGATATCCATTAGTGGATGGACAGGGGAACTTCGGTTCTCTTGATGGGGACGGAGCAGCGGCTTATAGATATACAGAAGCAAAACTGAGGGAGCTTGCAATTGAGCTACTTGGTGATATTGATTCAAATACCGTATCATTTCGTGAAAACTTTGATCAGACAACAGAGGAGCCCGTAGTCCTTCCAAGTAGGATACCAAACCTTTTGATGAATGGCGCAACTGGTATAGCAGTTGGTATGGCCACATCAATTCCACCTCATAATCTGGTAGAGTTATGTGATGCTCTGGAAGCTTTGGTTTCAAACCCGGATATTTCTGATAGCAAAATCCATCAGCTGATTAAAGGGCCAGATTTTCCTACAGCTTGCGAAATACTTAATTCCAAACAGGAGATGAAAGAGCTGTATTCAACTGGTCGAGGGGCTATACGCATGAGGGCCACTTGGCATCTTGAAACTACAAAGCCTAAAGGTATGCGAAATGAAAGGAGATCAATTGTTTTTGATTCTATTCCATATGGTGTAGACAAGTCTGTCCTTGTTGAGAAGCTGGCTGATGTTATTATAAGCAAAAAGATAACACAGATCGAGGATGTTCGTGATGAGTCAACAGAGGAAATAAGAATTGTTTTGGATCTTGCTCATGAAGCAGAGGAAGAGAAAATACTTGCCTACCTTTTCAAGTCTACGCAACTTCAATGCAATTTTCCTGTAAACCTTACAGCTTTGGTGCCTTCGGGTAGTACCGGTATGGGCAGGCCAGTGCTTCTTAGTTTGAGAAGTATGCTTGAAGAGTTTGTTTTGTTCAGGCTTCAGGTTATACGGAACAAGCTTGAATTTGAGCGACTTAGCCTTGAGGAAAGAGTTCATGTTCTAAAAGGGGTTTCTCTGGTTCTGGATGTACTGGAGGAGGTCATCCGTGAGGTAAGAAAAAGCTCCTCCCGTGGCGATGCAGTATCAAGACTTGTTAAGATGTTTTCGCTTACCCAGAAGCAGGCAGAGTTTATAGTTGATTTAAGGGTTTATCAACTTACTCGAACTCATCTTGAAGAAGTAATTTCTGAGCTTGCTGAAAAAGAGGCAAGGGTTCACGAGATATTACGTATTCTTTCAAATGATAGTGCATTAAGAAAAGAAGTTACAGATGATATAAGCAGAATTAAAAAGCAGTTTGGTGATAAAAGAAGGTCAAGAATTGTTTCAGATTTTGAAATCATCGAAGTTTCTGAAGTTGATCTGATTCAGGACGAAGAAGTATATGTAATTGTAACCAAAGACGCCTGGTTAAAGAGAATAAAGTCTTCAAATGATCCTGCCGGTACTCGTCTTAGGGATGGGGATAGCATACTTTTTTCTGGTATAGCTAATTCAAGAGATATTCTTACTCTTTATACCAATTTGGGCATGTCGTATTCAGTCGAAGTTTTTAATCTTACTTCTACTTCTGGTTATGGAGAACCTATGCAGAAAATTTTTAAATGCGCTGATGGTGAAAATGTAGTTTGCGCGTTACTTCATCGTGGTGGAGTAAGATCTGGAGAGGTTCTTGTGTATTCCAGTGGAGGAGTCGGATATATAGGCGAACTTCAAGATACCATTTCCATAAAAAAGGGAGGTAAGCGAATTATACGGCTTCGAGATGGTGATACATTTTCGGGGATTGTGCCAGTTTCAAAAAAACAGATAGTGGCTTTTGTTACCAATTCGGGATATTGCCTTTGTGTTCTGGAGTCAGAAATTCCGAGACTTGGTCTTGGATCAAAGGGAGTTCATTTGATTAAACTCTCTAAAGGGGATGAATTAGTTGGAGCAAGCACTAAGGGTCGTGAAGACCAGCTGGAAATTTTTCATTCAAAAGGAAAAACGGAACTTGCAGTCCGATCTTTTACTATTGGTAAAAGAGGGAATAAGGGAGACAAAATACCAGTGGCAAGAATTGGTAAGGTTAGTAAAGTATTATGAGTAATGCAGTAAAGAAGGAAGATGTGAAAAAAGATACCTACAGTGCTGCCGATATTGAGGTTCTGGAGGGTCTTGAGGCCGTAAGAAGAAGGCCTGGGATGTATATTGCCGGCACTGATACGACTGAAGGGCTTCATCAATTAGTTCTCGAAATACTTGATAATAGTGTTGATGAGGCGATGAATGGGCACGCTACCACTATAAAGGTTCTTCTTCATCATGGAGCAACCAGCGTTAGTGTTCAGGATAATGGAAGGGGAATACCTGTAGATGTACATCCAAAGTTCAAAAAATCTGCATTAGAAATCATTCTCACAACTCTTCATGCTGGGGGTAAATTTTCAAGCAAGAATTACACTGCTTCAGGGGGACTTCATGGAGTTGGTAGTTCTGTCGTAAATGCACTAAGTAATGTTCTTAGAGCAACAGTCCTTAGAGATGGTTCTGAATACTATCAAGAGTACTCTCATGGTGTTCCCAAGAGTGCGGTTAAAAAGTCAAAGGTCAACAAAAAGGGTAGCGGAACAACTATATTTTTCGAGCCTGATTTTACTATCTTTCGCCTGAAGAAATTTGATCCAGAATATATTCGCGAAAAAATCAAGATAAAGGCTTTTCTTAATCCGGGACTTGAGATCGAATTCGTTGATGAAGAATCAGGGACGGCAGATACTTTTTGTTATGAGAGGGGTGTTGCTGCCTATTTGGAAGAGCTGATTGAAAAGGAAAAGATGTCGATTGTTGGAGAAATCTTTACTTTTGAGGTTTCACAGCCAATTCCGGTCTCGGTTGCTCTTGTCTGGACTGAGCAAACCAGAGAAATGTTTTATTCATATGTAAATGGAATATATACCTCAGATGGAGGTACTCATGAGCAGGGTGTTAAAAATGGTATAGTAAAAGCTGTAAGAAACTACTTGTCAGTTCATGATCTTCTCCCCAAGGGGCTGAAGCTTGGTGCGGAGGACATCAGGGAGGGCCTGGTTTGTATTTTGTCTATAAAGATGCCATCTGAGACCCATCAGCCCCAGTTTCAGGGGCAAACCAAAAGTAAATTAAATAATCCTGAAATTACTCCCTTGGTTGAGTCTGCATTAAGGGTGCTTGAAAAAAGTTTTAATGAAAGACCGTCTGTTAGTCAGGCTATTGTTGAAAGGGTTTTTCTTGCAGCCCGCGCCAGAGCAGCTTCGCGGGCGGCTGTGCAGCAGGTAAAGAGAAAGGTAGGACTTAATCAGAGAATGACACTTCCCGGGAAGCTCGCTGATTGCAGTTCTTCTTCTTCCCAGGATACCGAGCTTTTTCTGGTAGAGGGCGATAGTGCTGGTGGTAGTACCAAGCAGGGGAGAGATCGTAAAATCCAGGCTGTTCTGCCCCTAAGGGGAAAGGTTTTAAATACGATTTCAAGTAACGACAAAAAAATTGGTGAAAATAAGGAGCTGGGTAATATTATTGCTGCGCTTGGTGCTGGGGTTGGAAGGGATTTTCAGATTTCAAGAGTTAGGTATGGAAAAATTATTATTCTAACTGATGCAGATGCAGATGGAATGCATATAGGAACCCTGTTGCTTGCATTCTTTTTTACTCAAATGAGAGAGCTAATTGAAGCTGGACGACTGTATCTAGGAAAACCTCCTTTATATGGTATTCATGGCGTTGCTGCTTCTTCTCGGGGGAAAAAGACAGATAGTAAGTCATCTGGTAAAACAAAGGGATCGCAAAAAGATGATGATGTAATCTGGGCTTATTCAGACGCAGAGCTCAAAACAGCATTAAAAAATATCGGATCAAAAAAACCTCGCATTGTTAGATATAAAGGGCTTGGTGAGATGAATCCTGAGACACTCTGGAGCACTACTCTTGATCCAGCAAAGCGTACTCTATTGCAGGTGCATATTGAGGATTTTGCGGGTGTGCAAAAGGGGTTTGAGAGCCTTATGGGCAGTGACTCATCGGCTCGTTATCGTTTGATTCAGGATAGTCCAGATATGATAGAGCTTGATATTTAAAGTTCGAAAGGAATAACTACAATGGAGTTTAATTCATATAGGCCTCATCCATGGCATGGGCTTTCTCCTGGTGATGAAGCTCCTGGTGTTGTTCTTGCTTATATTGAAATTACTCCATTTGATACCGTTAAGTATGAAGTGGACAAGGTAAGTGGATATCTCAAAGTAGACCGTCCACAAACAACATCATCTCTGCCTCCAACTCTATATGGATTTATTCCGCAAACGTATTGTGGGGATGCTACAACGACGCTGTCTCCGATTGCACAAATTGGGGATGGGGATCCTCTGGATATTTGCGTTATAAGCTCATCGTTTATAAGCAAGAGCGACATTACTCTTCGGGCTAAAGTGGTGGGTGGTTTTCAAATGGTTGATAAGAACGAAGCGGACGATAAAATAGTCGGTATTCTTGATAATGATCCGCTTTGGGGCAAGTTTGAAGATTTAACTGATCTTCCAGATAATCTTGTTTCTCGTTTAAAGCATTATTTTCTAACTTATAAAGAGCCTGCTACTGAAGGAATGCAAAAAAATCCTGTTATTATTCCTAATGTATATGGAAAGGAACATGCCCATGCCGTTATCTTGGCTGCAATGAAGGATTACAGGGAAATGTTGAGTGTCAGTAATCCTGTATAATAGATTAGAATTATAATCCGATGCGAAAGATTTTTTCTGAAAATTTATCTCAAAAGATAATGGGAATTCTAAACCTCAGCCCAGAGTCTTTCAGTGATGGCGGAAATAATCGTTCACCTGAAGATGAAGTGATAAGATTTAATTATTTACTTGATTCCGGTGCAGATCTGATAGACGTTGGTGCTCAGGCAAGTGGCCCTGGGTCCGTTCTTCTGGATGAGGAAGTTGAGGCAATGCGAGTGAGAAATTTTCTTGATGTACTTGTTTTAATGAAAGGAAAAGAGTCATTAAAGTGTGTTTCCGTGGACACTTTCAGAAGCTCTGTCGCGGCTCTTTCAATTGAAAGGGGTGTTGGAATTATAAATGATATTTCAGCTCTTCGGGCTGACAAGAATCTTGGTTCAATAATTGCTGAAAGTGGTGTTGAGGTTGTTCTTATGTACTCAAAGGAAAATGCGGGTTTTCCCCTTGTTAGTGATCAAGAGACCGTTGTTGGGCCTCTGTTTTCTGTGATAAGCAGGTTTTTTGAAGAACGTATAGAGTATGCTCTTTCAATAGGTATTTCGGGGGAAAATATTATTCTTGATACAGGATTTGGAGCGTTTATCTCATCTTTTCCCGAGAAAAGCTGGGAGATTATAGATAATTTTCATCTATTTCTGGACAAATTTTCTAATTTCCGGTTTTTAACAGGGGTATCAAGAAAAAGTTTTCTTGGCGGTTCACTTTCTGATCGGGATATTCATTCCAAGCTAGTCGAGATGCATTTGCTACATCTTGGTGCTTCGATAATTCGGACTCATAATGTAGAGCTGTTAAGGCAGTTACTTCCAACCTGGTATAAGCTTGGTTATGCCCCAATCTCGGCTAGATACTTATGAAGTATTTTATTGGACTTGGGGGTAATACAGGAAATGTGCCTGATACTTTTAATAGTGTAATTAACCTGATTGGCCCTATTCTTGAGGGAGAAGTGAAAAGGTCTGCGTCCTGGTACTGGTCACGTCCTCTTCCTTGTGATTATTTATCGAATGATGAAAGTACATCTTTGCAGGAGAAGTATTTAAATACTGTTATTGAAGTAGAATCTAGTCTTGATCCTTACATGGCAATGCCCCGCTTGATCAAGCTTGAAGAATATCTTGGTCGAAAAAGAATAAAAGGGTTTCGCTGGGGCCCAAGGACAATAGATATCGATATAATTGCATGCGAAGATTTTATTACAAGAAGTGATACATTGACTATTCCTCACTTAAGGCTTCATGAGCGAGATTTTGTACTTGTTCCACTTAAAGAGTTAGAACCCAAGTGGAAACATCCTGTTTTGTCACTTACGGTTACAGAGATGATTCATGCACTACCGCCTGATGCAAGGTATATACTGAACGCAGTATAGTTTTGCGTGTTTGCGAAGACCGACATGGGCGTTCAGTATATGATTATCTGGGCTCACATACCCCAATTTGATTTTCCATACGGAAAATCAAATCACGAGGGGCATATTGATGGTGTTTATCTCGGTGACTAGGAAGTAAAGGGTTATCTTGGAGCGCCAATAAACGGCAGGGTATATTCATTCGGTTTTTCTACGTAGTTTCTAAAAACGAGTGACGAGCTATCCGATTCCAGTAAAATTGTGCCTAAAGTATTATGAGGAAGAGTCTGGGCTGGTATTCTTATTGATCCGAATGGAAGAAGACTAGCAGAGGTTTTAAAAACAGGCACTCCAAGATAATCAAGGTAGGTAAGAGTAAAATCTAAATTGCTTAGAGACGGATTAAACACCTCGGCAATGTTTGATTGTCCGATAAATGAGTTAAATTCAGAAATCTGGGAGTTTCCTCCTGGTCCGCTGAATGGTGCCGCAAAAGCATTTACGAGTCTTCCAAAGTTGTCCAGTTTATAGAAAAAACTTATAGCCGAAATCTTTGCTTCAGCATTGGATGGTTTCATCATTGCTGATCCAACGGATTCGCTGGATAAAAGACCAAGAGCGAAGTTTTTGTTAACCACAATATGTCTTGTCATTTTCTCCGCAAGTGGTTGATAAATTGTTCCAGTAGGCATTCCACTGCCGTTAAATACATCCAGCTCTGCATTTCCGGTGCTTTGGCCTATATTGTTCAGTTCGACTACGGTTAGAAATCCGTCAAGAGTCGATACTCCTCCGAAAGTAGCTCCGGAAAAAGCAGGCCTTAGTGGTACAACCATTGCTGCCCTGAAATCATTGCACTGGGAAGCGGGGCATGCGTAGAAATAACGAGTGTTTGTTACATAGTATGGGTTTTCAAGCTCATCTTGGGTTTCACTAAATGGGTTAAATTCAAATAATCCAACTGCATCTAGGTTCTCAGTTCCGGCAATTCCTTCATGAGCTGGTATATCAATTCTGCCACCGTCAGGAATGGTGACAGGGGATTCTGATATAACTCCTCCCTGATCATTTATGAAGCGTATAAAGCCATGTAGCGGAGCTCCGTCCCTGTTTGAATCAGTGATGGATATCCAGTTGGCAACCGTTCCTTTAGGACCTGATCCCAGGTGGTAAGTGTTAAGTGGCATGCTGACTGACCCTGTTCTTGGGGGCTGAAATGGATAATGAAGTGCGAAGTCAAAAGTCGCTCCAAAGGGTTGTTTTGATTTTACTTTGTAAATGGTGTTACCACCGCCCCATTTTGAGCCAGGTGCGCTGGTGCTAATACAGACGGATCCAATTTGATCATCAATTGATACCAGATCGTTAATAATTAAATCGAGTTTTCTGGAACTTTCTATATTCGTATTCAGGCTAGTGACAGTTTTTCCTGCGGAATCGATGTATTCAATCAGGAATGCATGAGGCTGGATATCCCTGTTGACAATTGATAAAATATTGATTTGCGAAAAAAATCCATTAGTACCAACGCAGTTTCTTTGCCCTAGACTTTGATACAGACAATCAAATGAACTTGAGTTGCAGGAATAATTTACCGAACCTTCGATATTGTTGTCCTCTGCAAGGGAATGTGAAAATGGGGAAAGTAAAGAGATTAGAACATAAGTGAAAATCACAAGACTTAAAAAAGGGAATTTGCTTGAGAATTGTGACAGGGGTGTGAGGCTTGGGCCCTTAGTTTTTTCTTTTAGAGTTGGTACTGTGAAGTAATCCATGTTTTCTTTGGTTTTATTATCCATTATCATATCAATCATCCAGGCCCTTGATTCAGGTGCAAACCTGATGCTCCTTAAAGTTATACAATCTTGTTCGACGCAGGTTATATCATATTTATTTACTTAAGGCTTTGGATCGTAACTATTTGGTATAATTCAGTAATTTTTTGTAAGTTTAATCTTGTAAAGATAAATCAAATGAGAAATGTAATTAAGAGCAGCTTTTAGTTTAAGCTTGCTTTTACCACGAGTTCTTTCTCTGAATGTTATTGGTATCTCAAGTATTCTTGAGCTGCTTCCGGCTATTATATCAAGTACAATTTTCCAACTCCTGGTTGAGATATTTTCAATTTGTACCGCAGATTTTCTGAAGGCGATAAAACCACTTGTTGCATCCTGTGTCGAGGTTATTCCAGATGCCAAAAGGCAGGCTATTCTGCTCAGTATTCTTCGGAAGCAGGGCCAGTCGGGAGTAGAGCCCCCGGATACATAACGACTACCAACAGTAATGTCGCAAAGTCCTTCAATAATTGGATCTGTTAGCGAAGTAATTGATTCAACAGGGTGACTTCCGTCAGCATCCATTAATATTAATATCTCTCCCTTTGCCCTCTTAAAACCTTCAATTGCTGCTTTTCCAAGATTGGGTTTTTTGCCTTGGCGTTCTATAAATTCCAAGGGTATTTTTTGGTAGTTTTTCAGGTCTTGAATTAGTTCAAGTGTACCATCGTTGGAGCAGTCATCTACCACTATTATTTCGTGAGACAAATTATGTCTGGATATAAAAGTTGTAATTTCAGGAATCAATATAGCAAGATTCTCTTTTTCCATTAGTGTTGGAATAATTATGCTGAGCTTGGTCCCTTCTTTGTTAGTGTCTGTCATTTGAGAGTTTGAAGTGATCTGTTTGCCTGGAGGATTATCGGCCTGGATCTAATTGCCCTTGTCTTCCTCCTTTTGGTATTCGTCGCCAGATGCTTTATCGATCATGTTAATTCCCTGATTTTTATTTTGTTCTCCATCATTTTTTACTATAACCCACTTTGTGCCAGTTCTCTTTGATGAGTGACCATGGCGAGACAGAGTGCATCCGCCTGATATTCTATTTTCGTGAATTTCCAGAATGTTGATACGCACAACATCCCCCTGGTCGGGGCACTTAACTTCATATCGTAATCTATGAGTTGGAAAAACCCGTGACAAGGAAAAGCGAAGTACCGAACCTCTGGCTATTTCCTTTTCCTGATTTGGGTAGATTCTGAGTCTATATCTGATCTTTTTTAGTTCCGTAGTTTCAACTTCGTCTATTTCGACAACTCTTCCCTCAAGTTCTTTTTCCAGATCGTTAAAAACAATAACAGGCAAGGCATGAGCATGTGAATGGAGGAATGTTAGGTAAAGAAGCCCAAGTAGAGTGATTGCAAAATAGGATGTGAGTGTCGGAAAATTTGAAAAATGCCGAGAGCAAAAGCAAATTGATTTGCTTTTGTGGGCTTTGTTCGGGGAATATCCAAAATTACTCATTTGCGATTTTTGCTAACAGATAGATGAAATTATCAATATTTAGTTTCTAATATTAATGGGTTATAATAACAATTCAACTTATGGATTATGATATGCTTTAGTTTAAATCTTATTAATCAGGTTACTACCCTGTTATTATGCATTTGAAGGAAGTGCGTGCGCAAGTATTTTAAAAGTGTTTTCGATCCCTTAATATAAAATGTTAAGGTTCTGTGATGGTGATTTTTACTCATTCATATTCTCTAGTAGCGCATTAGTACCTTCAGGGACCTCGCGTCCTAGTGTTTTTGCTCTTAGTAAAATTCCGGCATAATAGCGGTATGACGCGAAGTCGTGTAATTTGTTGTCATATGACACTGGTCCCCAGTCATGATCTCTCGCTTTTTCAAGTATTTTAATTGCTGTAATAATCTCGTTTTTATCTGGAGTTAGTATTTCTACGATGATTGGAATCTGGGCTGGGTGAATGCTCCACATTCTTGGGAAACCAAGTTTTTTTACATTTAGGCAGAAATTTTTCAACAAATCAGTCTTTTGATACTCTCGTGAAATATTATGAACGGGAGTAATTCTTTTTTTTGCTGCTTCTAATATCACAACAGTCTTTAGCTGATTAATGATCGGGTTATCAAATTCATTGCATCCTTCGCATTCATTCATTGGGATAGCGCCATTAAATGAAGATATAAAATCCATTACTCCGATTTCCAGAGATTTTACATTTGGATCATTTGTTATTTTGGAGATATCATCCATGACCTCATTGGTTTCTATCAGAACGTGAAGTGGGGGAAGGATAGTATTGTTTGTTCTGGATATCGATAAAAGGATCTCTTTTGCGACAAGGAATTCTGGATAATTACTGGTTTTAGAAACAGTTATGTGGCTTAAGTCAAAATCCAATTGACCAATAAATAAGTTGGCAATCTCTTCAAATTGAAGATTGTTAACCTCAGGTAACCGCAGGCCAAGTCTTTTGGAAGGGTTTTTAAAGTTCTTGGCAGTTTCTATCAGGTTTCTGGCAAGAACTATTTTGTTGGTTCTGGCTGCTCCGTCCTCCATATCAATGGTAATATCAAAAGCTTCGCCCATCTGTTCTTGCAGTATAAGTGCCTTTTCCAGGAATTTTTCGGAACCAGCATAATGATCGCAAGGGCGAACAGGATTTTGAAGTTTTTCATTATCAGGCAAAGTAATGAAGGTTTTGTCCGGGGTAGTAGGGCCCATTGTTCACACTTAATCTACTCTTACCCAGAGCTTTTCATCTGCTATGAAGGCTGTAAGGCGGGTTCCGTCGTCAACAAAAATTTGTACGCTAATGTCAGTTTCCCCCTGGGAGCTTTTAATATATCGAAACCCCTTAAAGGAATCAGGTGGGAATTGAGGAAGAGTAAGATAGTCGGCTTTTAGCCTTGACATTTTTAATGTCAGTTCATACTCATTTGCAGATTTCTTTTTTAGCTCGTATAGGCCCAGTTTGCTTGCTATAACCACTACAGAACTTTTAAAGTTTTCTGAGCTTGCCTGAAAAACGATATTTTTAACAACTGCTCTTGGATCATCAGGTCGCGGTTGCTCAATTGTTTTGTTTTCTGATGTGACATTTGGTGAAACAACTTTTTTATCTTGGGTAGCTTCATCTTTTGTTAAGTCTGATTGCGATTTTAGCCTGGCCAGATTAACGTCTGTTTCGGTTTTTTCTTCTTTGGGATTAATTGGTGGGGCGGGAGATGCAGGTAAGGCAGGAAATGAGACTTCGGTCTTTGCTGTTTGAGCTGGGCTTTTGTTACCAATAATTGGCCCAGATGTATCAGTTTCGATTTCATCATTTGATTCTTCTGTGGTTTTGGTTTCCAGGCCTGGTGTTGGGATTGGAGTGACAGATTTAACCGAAGCAGGAGACTGCTTTGCGGCAAGTGGTACTGATGAAGGTTCAGGCGAAGGGATTATCTTTCCAGTTGGAGTTGGTGACGGGATTACAGGTATCTGCAGCGGAACAGGGGAGGTAGTTTTCTCTGCTTGTATCGTGTTGGGGAGTTTGTTCTCCTTTTTGTTTTCTTCAGACGAGCTGGCTGATGTCGGTATATTAAATCCTGCTTTAAATAAGATGGAGTCTTTGGTGCCAGAGGGATACTCTTTTATATCAATGTTGTTTTTGGTGTTTGAGTCAAGAACAATTCTTGTTTTATCTGGGTGAATACCAACTCTCAGCCGCGAAACAAGTTTAGAATCCAGTTTGAGACTTCTTGCTATTGATGAAGGTGCGCCTTCTATATCAATTACTATTCTGTATGGATTCTCGACAATAAATCCCTCAACCTTTCTGGTCTTGTCGGTAAAGTTAATTTTTAGTTCCAGACTATCTTCTGCAATCTGCACGATAGCTAGATTAAATCCGTTAAATGGAATTTCCCTGGAAAATGCCGATGTTGCAGGTGTTGTTTCTTTTAAACCAAGCTCGTCAGCCTGGCAATCACATGAAAATCCTGAAAGGTTGGCTACAAACAAAAGCAGACATGCAATTGTAAAAGACAGGCAGGAAGTTTTTGAAAGATTTAATTCTGTAAAATTAATACAATTCTTTATAGTTGATTTCATTATCTGATTTTATAATTTTTTTGACTTGGCCCTTGATTATTATATGAATAACATGAAGGGGCAAGCCCAAGGATTACCGAATAGAACTGGGTTTTAAAGTGTTTTATTTGTACCGCTTTTAAAACTATCCTTGTCCCTTTTGACGAAGCTTTTCAATGCTTTCTTGTGTTTTAAGACATTCTTCTATGAGTGTTCCGAATTGTTTTTCAAAAACGTAATGTGCACCTTTATGTCTGCTTTTGAGAAGTATTTTTCTGCCTTTGCTTTGAGCAACTCCTTCTATTATGCATGCGCGTTCGCTTGGGTCAATATTTTCCTCGGTGTTTTTAATAGTGCTTTCATGTGAAATGGTACTTATGAATTCAAGCTTTGCTCCACCGCGTCTTTCGGACATTACCAGCACTCCTCCTCGCATCAATACTACCCATACTTTGCGAGATAGTTCGCTAATGTTATCAAAATCAACTTTCTGTTTTTGTTTATAGAGCTCTTCTTGCTCTTTTGTGTCAAATAGTTCTTTATATTCTCCCTTGAAAATCAGAATAATGTCCAGGTTGGGAAGGTCAAAAGAGTATCCGTATCGTCTTGCCATTGTTCTTACTGCTAAATAAGCAAGGATAAGTGATGGTTTCCCAGATCGCCAGGTAAAGCTGCTAAAAAGCGGAAACACAAAAAAACTGCTTGCTACTGCTGCCGCGAGAAGCCAGATTTGATCAAACCCATAAGCGATGCTTCCAACAACCATAAGGTTTGCAGTTGCAGCAAGAAAACCAGAGGCCTGACACTTTGATATAAGTTCAAGTCGTTCCTCAAGAGCAACAGATTGCCAAATATCATCAATCGCAACCCCAGAGCCACCAGCCATATATCTGCTCCCTAATTTTATATAAGAATATTTTTCGACTAAGGGAAGAAAAAAATTCCCAAAATTACAAGCTAATCTGCTGAAATTAAAGGAGTATATCTATTTCCCAAGTACATTCTTGTCTTTACCTGAAAAATGTATGCCAGATTTAATTTCCCTGAATTGAAAAGAATATCCCTAAATTTGCGAAATACTAAAGGGAAGAATTTTTAAGGGGGAAAAATGGCGGTTAGAGTATTCTCGACAACTTTACTTGGAATTGATGCTGTTCCGATAGATGTAGAAACTGAAGTAATGGTTGGGCTCAGACGCTTTAATATTGTCGGTCTTCCTGACGGAGTTGTTAAGGAAGCAAAGGATAGAGTGAGGTGCTCTCTTGAAAACAGTGGTTTTCAGTTCCCACACGAAGAGGTTGTTGTCAGTTTGGCTCCAGCTGCGCTTCCAAAGATTGGCAGCGGGTTTGATGTTGCTATTGCATTAAGCGTACTTGCTGCAAGCGGTGGAATAGACCCTGTTGTCCTTGATGGTAAGGTCTTTGTCGGAGAGTTGGCGCTGGATGGAAGAATAAAAGAAGTTGGTTCAGAGCTTGGAAGCGCAATTCAGGTTCTTCGATCAAAAAAGGCAAATACCCTAGTTGTATCAAGTTCAGCAAGAAAACTGCTTGAATGCTTTGATGGGCTTTCTGTATTTTATGTATCTACGTTATTTGATCTTGTAACTCATTTAAAAAATGGAACGCTTGAAGAGCAATCACTGAGTAGCGAAGTTTCTGAAGTCAAGTGTTTGTCACGAAGGATTGAAATATTAACATTTAAAGATGTTGTAGGTCAGCATGCTGCAAAACGTGCGCTTCAGGTTGCAGCGGCTGGGGCTCATAATCTGTTAATGATCGGACCTCCCGGAGCAGGTAAAACAATGCTTGCTGAAAGAATTATAAGTATTCTTCCACCACTGGAAAGGGAAGAGTTCTTAGAGGTTAATCAAATATATCGTTCATTAATAGGACAGGGAGTGAGTGGTTTTTCAGGTAATTCAATAATGGAACGTAGACCGTTCAGATCCCCTCATCACTCAACCAGCCTTGCAGGTTTGGTTGGCGGGGGTAGTATTCCTGTCCCTGGAGAACTGACGCTTTCCCATAAAGGGGTTTTGTTTCTTGATGAATTCGTGGAGTTAAGACGCGATGTCATGGAGTCTCTTCGTGAGCCACTGGAGTCTAAGCGGATTTCAATTTCCAGGGCAAAAATAAGACTGACTTATCCCTGTGACTTTATGCTGATTGCAGCTATGAATCCATGTCCATGTGGAAAACGTGGTTTGCAGGTTTCTCTCGAAAAACGTGCTCTTTCAAGGTATAGACCACTCTGTGAATGTTCGCCTCACGTTTTTCAGCGTTATATTGGCAAGTTGTCTGGGCCAATTATGGACAGGCTTGATATTCAGCTCTGGGTTCCTCAAGTACCTTTTTCTGAACTTAGATCTCATTCTGCATCAGATATAACAAGTGAATTACATGATGGGGTGCTTCGTGCCAGAGCCATTCAATTGAATCGATTTCAAAAATCAGGCAAGCTGAATTGTTCAATGAGTACTTCAGATTTGCGAGAATATTGCAGACTTGATACTGGTAGTGAGTTACTGCTCGATGCGGCAAGCAAAAAATTTAATTTTAGTGCGCGTTCCTACTCCCGTATACTTAAGCTTGCAAGAACTATAGCGGATCTGGATGAATCAAAAGCTATATCTTCAACACATATTGCAGAGGCTATCTCTTATCGTATGGATATTTCGACTTGTAATGCTTGATATTTTTACTGATCAAGGGTTTTTTTTGATCTAAGCACTTTTTTTTCGCTCTGCGCTTTTTTATCTTTAAGAATTTTTTCCTGTGCTCTTTTTGATCGTTTTTGCTTGTTTCTTCTGATTTTATCTCGCTCTTTTGATTTTTTGCTTCTCTCCTGGAGCAGTATATCTTCTATTTCATCGCATAATTGCACTCTTGCATAATAGCGATTCAGAGCCTGGGATCTTGTTTTTTGGCATTTTATCTCGATTTTTAAAGGATCAAAAAAAAGGTGAACACATGAAGATGTTTTGTTAATTTTTTGTCCACCTGGCCCAGAGCCTTTTACGAATTTTTCATTTATATCCTCCTCCCTGATCCCAAGGCCTGCCATTCTTTTTAAGAGTGATGTTTTCTTTTCTAAAGATACGCCAAGAGAAAGAGCCATATATTGTCCTGATTGAATGTATCTGAAAAAGTTCTTATATTAGGTTGATTGAAAATTCAAATAAATCTAATTAAATAAGCACCTTGGCCGTATCTTGATAAAAATAATGCTATATGCTAGTCTCGGATGCTCGTATTTTTTAAAAATTTAAATTGTGTAGACGTATAAAAAGTCCGGTTCAAAGGAGGAGCGTTCTTCCATGGAACCGGTATGGTACTGGTTTTAATCCCTATTTTACGGGTACACAACATGATTAAGTTTCGAGAGTGCAAGGATGAAAGCCTGGTTGAAGGAGTCTTTGTTGACGACAAAAACTGTCTTAATCCGGATAATGCATTATCCGTAGAAAGGACAGATTTTGGCTGGTTGCTCTATGTTCACATCGTAAACATTCCAGGTTGTTTACTGGAATTTAGCGATATAATGAGCAGCCTTGAAAAACGAATGCATTTTTCAGATGCGGGACGCGGCAGGTTATTTTCCAAACAGGCTTTTAACGAGCTTTATGATGGAAATACTCTTCCAGCTCTGACTCTTCGGGCCAGTTTTACTCCTGCGGGACAGGTTCTTGATTCCAACCTTGCTCCAACAAGGTTAAGTTATAATAAACCGCTTTCACGAGTTGATTTCAAGGATGTAAGAGATATTCTGGGTGCTCCACCTAAACATCTTGGTCGTAAAGAACGGATGATTTGTGACCTCTTTGAGCTTGCTCAGGTTCTTCAGAAAAGGCGTGCCAAATTAGGCGCGATCTGTGGAAGTCTGGATGGTTTATTCTACGACTGGCTTTCGCCCAAAGAATTTAGTCCTGGAGTTTTTCTGGTTCGGGAAATTCGCTTTTGGGCGGATTATGTCCTGACAAGACTTGCCAAGAAACATGATGCTCAAATCTTGTATCGTGTTCAAAGAGGTCCGATGCGACAAAACCTTTTAAAATCTGCTGAAAAAATCCGATCAATTTTTGAAGGTGATTCGGGTGCATCAGATTCAGAAAAGATTGAGCGCCTGATAAGTGAGCTCCTAAAATCAAGAAAAGTACTGCACTGGGCTCGTATGTCAATGAGCCGAAATTCTTTAAGAAACGCAGGAATTGGTTTCCCCTGTTATGCACCATTTCTTGCTCCACGCCGAAAGTTGATTGATTTGTATAATCTTTCGACCTTGGCAGAGGCACTTGAAATTCAACAAAACCCGCTTAAGGGTTTTGACAAAAGGAAAATTTGTAGAATGGGATAAAAAAAATTTCAAAGGAGGATTGATGAATAGATTACATTCTTGGCCGGGTTAGGGTTATTTAACATGGTTTTTCCAGTACCTGCCCGGCTTATTTCTTATATGTATAACATCCAAAGAACGTAGAATTGTGTTCGGAGTTTATCTAATATCTAAGCATTTGAGATTAGAATGGTATTTCCGAGCTTTTAACTGATTGGAAAGGACATTCTTCGACTTTATGGTTTTAATATTTGTCAAAGAAACTTGTCAATTTACAAAACTCTCAATCCATAATAGGGTGTAACGATGCAATTTTTCTAATCAATTGCATAGTCCGAAAAATTTTACCGTTATCCTTATACCCGTACAATTTTTTGATGACAGAGAAAATAGATAAAGTTATAGCATTAATTGATGCAGAGCTCAGTAGGCATGGGTCTGACGATAGTGCTATCTCTAGGGTCAGGAACTTAAGATTAAATTATATCAGAGAATATTTGCTTTCTAAGGGTTTTCCAAAATCTGAAAAAGATAAGATGGAGTTGTCTTTGCATCCTTTTTATTTTCAGGAAGTAAATTATGATGATTTAGATATTTATAGCATCAACGGAGACCGCGGACACTTAACTATACCTTACGATATAGATCTTGCTGTTCAAACAGGCGGGTATTCAAGAGACGATGTATCGATAAATATTTTTAACTCGTATACTTCATCTAGATCAAGGGCAATTGATTATTGGCAAAATAAAAAACTCGATATAAAAGAAAATTTAATTGCTAAGATTCTTAAATATTTAAAAAGGATAAAAAAATAGTTCGAATTGAGTCTGACTGCATCGGCCCAATTAAACTGAAACGCCAAAAGAAGACTGATGTTATTTTAGTTGTCCCTGAAAAAGTCAAAAACGATTTATATAATTTACCGGAAGATCCCTATGGGT
>DAOLCO010000040.1:0-29207 GCA_035327825.1 Oligoflexia bacterium
GACTTCCTCTCTCAAAAGATGGAAAGTGTCAGATCATGTTGTGACTAATGCATATAAGGAGAAGCCACCTGAGTAGCAAAAGAGATTCAGGATACTTTTATTTTCCGAGCAGGATCCCAGGATCTTTCTGTTAATTCTCTGATCTATGAAGAAGCCGGTTTTCTGTCCCTTGAACAGATCAACTTCAAACTGAATTCCATTTTCGGTTATTATGTTTGTCGGATCTGTCCCCCATATTATCCTTGCTGCTAATTTATCTGCTGAACGGGCTCGACCTTCCCGAAGTAAAATGCAAGATGTATCTGCGAGTTCTTTTAGCATATCTGCAATTTCGTTTCTTAGACGATACATTCCATTACTATGTGGCTGAAGGACTATTGTGTTTTTGTATATGTCGACAGTTAATCCAGGAAGCAGATCACCTTCAGAATGAACAAGTCGGTAAGTATTATTTGAGGAATCCGGGAGCTGAAGTGATTTCCTGTGTTTTAATGCCTTATTAAGTGATCGTTTTATTACATCTTGTTCGGATTGTTCGGGAGAAAAGGAGAGGACTCTTGCGGCAATTGATTTTTCTCCGTAATGAGCAAGTCCTATTATCTGACCCTTGGAGTTACAGATATGAGCTGGCATTCCATCAATAAGCTCACCTTCGCTCTTTTCGATTGCGCCAGAAAATATCCAGTGGTGGCGAAGTTGAAAGCTTTTTTCCCTACCTTTCTTGAGGAAAATTTTTGAATAACTTGTAAGCATTTTTACATTAAAATGGTATCTATTGGAGACAGGGGCGAGTCATGGCTCCGGTTATTTCTAGAATTGGCTCGGGCTTTTAATTTATGAGCAGTATGGGTGATGTTTACGGGTTAATACTATTAAGGTCAAATCCGGCATAGAAGGGATGTGTATAGTCCTAAGATATATGTTATTTATGGCGACTTTTATTAGGACGCTGGGATTCTTTAAAGGAATGTGAAAATAGACAAGTTTGATAGGTGATTTTAAATGTCAGAAAATTCTAATTTCGAGTATGCTGTAGTTCTTGCGGCCGGCAAGGGAACTCGTTTTTATTCCAGTGTTCCCAAGGTGCTTCATTCTCTTTGTGGCAGGACACTTCTTGAGCGCTCAATCAGGGCAGTTATTCCGTTTGTTAAGTCAAAAATCATAATAGTTAGTGGATTTGGATATGATCTGGTCCAGGAAGAAATCAGGAAAATCGAAACTAACGTCACTGCTGATTGCCCTCAGATTTGTATTGTTAAGCAAGAGGAGCAAAAAGGTACTGGTCACGCTGCAACTGTAGCCCTTGAAGAGGTTAAAGAAGTTAATTCCAGGGTTCTTATTATTCCTGGTGATTGTCCGCTCATTGATGAAAGCGTCATTGCTAACTCAATAGCCGATATGGCAAAAAATGCTTTTTCTATTCTAAGTTTTGAAGCCAAGGATCCATTCGGCTTTGGGAGGATTATCAGAAGCTCATCAGGAACTCTTTTAAGAATTGTTGAACATCGTGATTGTACTGATCAGGAAAAAATGGTGACGGAGGTTAATTCCGGAATAGTTTTTTCTAATTCTGAAATTCTTGAAAAATATCTTCCGCGCCTTTCTCCTGCAAATAATCAAGGCGAATATTATCTTACTGATATTCCCCAGTTACTGGTAAATGATGGCGTTTCAGTAGGTGTAGTCAAGGCTAAGGATCCGATTTTGGTTCAGGGAGCAAATACTCGTTCCCAGTTAAGTGAGCTTGAATCTTTTCGTCGCAAAAAAATCATTGAAAAACATATGAACGCTGGTGTAACTTTTGAAAATCCCATAAACTCATATGTTGACGAAGATGTGAATCTCGAAAATGATATTTATATTGGCGCAGGTACTCGCCTTTATGGAAAGACCAGCATTAAGAGGGGCGTAATAATTGAAGGAAACTCGCTGATAAAAGATTCTCTGATTGGTGAAGGCAGTGTTGTGCGATTTTCGTGTTACCTGGATAATTGCCTTGTTTCTTCCAGCGTTCAGATTGGTCCGTTTGCCCATATTCGTCCAAATTCAAGTCTTTCAGAGAATGTAAAAATCGGTAATTTTGTTGAAACCAAGGCTGCCAGGCTTTCTTCTGGTGTGAAGGCAAATCACCTTTCCTATTTGGGAGATGTTGAAGTTGGTTCAAATACTAATATAGGTGCCGGTACTATAGTTTGTAACTATGACGGAACAAAGAAGTCGAAAACTGTTATTGGCAAAAACAGTTTTGTTGGAAGTAACAGTACTCTTATCGCCCCTGTTGAAATAATGAGCGATGCGTATGTGGCTGCCGGATCGGTAATTTCCAAAACTGTACCGTCCAAAGCTCTTGGAATTGGACGTGCCCGGCAGCAGAATTATGAAGGCTGGATGGATAAAAAAAGAACTAAAAAGAGCTAATAAAGGAGAGTTGTACCGTGTGTGGAATAGTAGGATATGTTGGCCCAAGAAATGCAATACCATTAATCATAAATGGCTTAGAGAAGCTTGAGTATCGTGGCTATGATTCAGCCGGTGTTGCAACTGTTAAGGGGTCCGGATTTGAGTTGTTTCGTACTGAGGGCAAGCTTTCCAATCTTAGAAATCGTCTTATAGAGCATGGTCGATATGGTTCAGATAGCGATCGAAAAGATTCGAACAGCATTGGAATTGGTCATACAAGATGGGCAACTCATGGCAGACCCTCTGAAACGAACGCGCATCCTCATATTGCAGGTGATATTTGTCTTGTTCATAATGGTATTATTGAGAACTATGTCGATTTAAGATCAAAGTTGCTAGAAACTGGTTGCAAGTTCAGTTCGGAGACTGATACGGAAATTGCAGCACATCTCGTTGAAAGTAAACTTAAAAACAGCTCAAATCTTTTTGAGGCTGTTGAGAAAGCCATAAGTGAGCTGAGTGGGAGCTACGCACTGGTAGTAATGAGTTCAAGTTATCCGGACTCTTTGGTTGTTGCAAAGAATGCAACTCCTGTAGTGATAGGAGTTGCAGAAGGTGAAATGTTTGTTGCCTCTGACATACCAGCAATTTTGGAACATACTCGTGACGTCATCATTCTTGAAGATGGAGAGATGGCAGAAATCAGGGCCAGTGGTGTTATTGTAAGTAAGGACGGAAGACGGGTTGAAAGACCGCCAACCAGAATACTGTGGGATCCGGTAACTGCTTCAAAGGGTGGTTACAAGCATTTTATGCTTAAGGAAATTCACGAGCAGCCCCAGGTTGTAACTGAGACATTTCGCGGCAGGATTGAACAAGATACAGGCCAGGTTTTTATAGATGATCTTGGTTTAACTCTTGATGAAGTAAAAAGCATAAAGCGAATTTCGATTGTTGCATGTGGTACGGCGTGGCACTCTGGTCTTGTTGCCAAATTTTATTTTGAAACAGTTGCAAAAATTCCTACCGAAGTAGACTACGCTTCTGAGTTTCGTTACCGTGAGCCATTACTCGACAATGGAACCTTGTTTCTTGTTATAAGTCAGTCAGGAGAAACGGCAGATACTTTGGGGTGTCTGCAACTAGCGACTCAACTTACCGATAAAACTATGGCGGTTTGCAACGTGCTTGGTTCATCAATGTCGAGAAAGGCAAGAAGTGTATTTTACACACATGCAGGCCCTGAGATAAGTGTTGCTTCCACAAAAGCATTTGTAACTCAACTTACCGCCGTTTATCTGCTTTCTCTTCATTTTGCTGAAGCGAGGGGTGTGCTTTCATCTGAGGAAGTAAGGAGTCATACAAATGATCTTATGCATTTACCCTCAATGCTTTCTTCGGCTATAGATACAGAAAAACAGGTAGAAAGAATTGCAAAAAAATACGGAAAGAGCGAAGGATTTTTATTTCTTGGTCGTGGCATTTTATATCCAATTGCTCTTGAGGGGGCTTTAAAATTAAAGGAAATTTCATATCTTCATGCAGAAGGTTATCCTGCTGGTGAAATGAAGCATGGGCCAATTGCCTTGATTAATGAAGAGCTTCCCGTGATAGTCCTGATTGGAAAGGATGGAGTTAATCATGAAAAGGCAATGAGTAATCTTATGGAGGTTGCGGCTCGTGGTGGAAGAATTATTGCTGTTACTGATGAAGCAAGCCCTGAGCTTAAGGATCTTGCGTGGGAGACTGTTAGTCTTGGAAAAGTTCCTCCACTGTTGATGCCAATGGTTTTTGCTGTACCATTGCAGCTACTTGCCTATCATGTGGCTGTTTATCGGGGTACGGATGTTGATCAGCCAAGAAATCTTGCAAAAAGTGTAACGGTAGAATAGTAAGCCCAATTTAAGAAAGCATATCGGGATTTATTTTACTTATAATATTATAATGTCTATCAAGAGTGAAAAAATGAGAAGTTCGGAATCAGGCAGTGTATTATCTGCTGGTGCAAATTTGTCTAGTGAAAGACGTTCTATACGCAGCATTCATCCTCTCGGCATGCGAGTAGTTGTTCGTGTAAGAAAAGAGGAATCAAGAACCGATTCTGGTCTTTATCTTCCTGAAGGTTCAAAGCAGGCAACGCAAGACAGTTTGATAGCAGAGGTAATTGAGGTTGCAAGCGCGATTGAGATAGCGAATTCTGGAGAAGAGGAGGAAGTTAATGTAAGTGGTGTTCCTGCTGGTGCATTGGTACTACTTCCGAGAGAAGCCGGAATTCGGGTTCCATGGGATGAGGATCTAAGAATTGTGGAAACTAAGCAGATTCTTGCCTTGATTTCAGAGGAAGATGTTTATTAAGAGGGGTAATTCTAATGCGCTATGCTCATGGTACTCCTCCCGGAGAGAAGAATTACATTACTCCTTCAGGTCTGGAAAGATTGCGGACTGAGTTCCAGTTTTTAAAGTATGATGAACGTCCTAAAATTGTAGAAACAGTTTCATGGGCGGCTGGAAATGGGGACCGTTCAGAGAATGGCGATTATATATACGGAAAGAAGCGTCTTCGTGAAATAGACAAGCGTCTCCAGTTCCTGAGTCAGAGAATTGATGCTGCTGAGGTTGTTGATCCACTTCTGGTAAAACTTGATTATGTTGCATTTGGGGCAACTGTTACAGTTGAAGATGAAGATGCTTGCAAGAAGGTATATATCGTAGTCGGAGCCGATGAAGCTTCTCCTGAAAATGGTCGAATTAGCTGGGTTTCTCCAATTGCCAGAGGCATGCTTAAAGCAAGGGTCGGTGATTTTATCACCTATTCTTCTCCATCTGGCGAAAAGGGTCTTGAAATACTCAAGATTGAATACCTTGAGATACCATGAGGGGTCTTTTTATATGCATTAGTCACGATATGATTTATATAATACCCTCAAAGCCGATACCCCTCCTTTTAAACAAGAAGTGTACTATTCATAATTTGCTGATTTTCTGATCATATTCTTTACCTGAATTATGTTTAGAATGATATTCCCCCGTTTTTTCGGACAGTTATTTAAGGTAGTACATTGTCCATGAAACAGGGGGAGGGTCATAGTCTATTGACTTCGAAGAGGCTTTAATGGCAGCTTGAAATTAGAAGTCTCGTAGAAAAAAGTATCCAGAAAGACGGGGGAAGAGCAAACCTTGAGATTCATAGTAACAGCGACATTGGTATAAGTAACCTACCAAACGTTGTGTGCACATGAGATGCATACGTAGATATAACTACCTGCCTCACTCACCGTAAACAATAATTTCTTCTTTTCTGAATATTCCGGCAAGTATGGAAAGTGTGCGCTGGTCACATCCATATACTTTGGTGAGACCATTTTTTTTGGCGATGTCGCCAATCGCTTTTGAGTTCCATTCCGCGGTTAAATCAATTCTGTTGGTGGGTATTTCCACCTTGTAGGCACCCCCACGAGCGGATTTCGTTCCAAGTGTTGTGCCTCTCATGTCAGTACATTCTGGTCTTATTATGTCAGTGTACAGTAAGCCAGGAGCGCAGGAGCATAACACAAAACAGATAAATGAAAGCCTGATCATAAAGGTGCTGTATGTGACCTGTAATTCTGGTGATTTTTGAAACCTTCTAATCGCCATAAGCTATGGTGTCAGTCCTTGAGTAAACTCCAAACAGATAAGACTTAACTCCCATATCAATATGCTGAACAACGTTTATATTTCCATTTTCTGCGGCTTTCTTAACTCCAGCATCACCCCAGGATACAAGCCAAAGTATTGTATGATTAGAGGCGATACCAGTTTTTGATCCAAGTTTCGTTTCCCAGACGTCTCGATCAAGAGGGATTTTTATATCAGTATAAACGCAAGAAGAGAAAAGCACAGGTAATAATACTAAGGTGGCAAATATTCTAATATGTTTTGTCTTAATTGGCTTTTTCATTATTTTCTCTTGGTTTGTTTATGTTATATCACTTAGAGCGTTAAAATTTAAAAACATTACAGAAAAAAACAGGGAGTAAAAATCAGCGTAAAATATGTTTTGGGGTATTTTTAATGATAATTTCACGGTTATTTGCCCATCATGTAAGCACGAGTTTTCATTTTCTAGGGCTTATCGTAGAAGCTGGCTTTCTTCTTATAATTCAAGCGCCTTTCCTTCTGGTAGCTGCCTAGTTTGTCCTTCTTGTAGTAGCACCTTCGCCTTAACTACTGAAAACATCAAGCGAGGGGCATCTTGGCCCCTGTATTATTTAGTTTTAGCCTTTGCATTTATCATAATCGCTGGATTTATATTGATTATAGTTTATGCATTATAGCTTGTAGATGCAGTTGTTCCGCCTCGACCTGTCCAGTTTGTATGAAACATCTCCCCGCGTGGTTTGTCCAGACGCTCATAGGTATGAGCACCAAAATAATCCCTTTGGGCCTGAAGAAGGTTTGCTGGCAGACGCTCTGTTCTGTAAGCATCAAAATAACCAAGGGCTGTACTAATTGCCGGAACGGGGATGCCATGTTCAGCGGCTGTCATAACAACCTTTCTCCATCCAGCCTGTCCGGTGTGAAGAACTTCAGTAAAGAATGGGTCAAGCATCAGGTTCTTTAGATCTCTATTTCTGTCAAAAGCTTCCTTGATTTTGCCAAGAAATTTTGAACGTATAATGCATCCTCCTCGCCACATTAGCGCAATTGCGCCGTAATCAAGACTCCAGTTAAATTCCTTGCTTGCTGCAGCTAGAAGGCTGAAGCCTTGTGCGTAAGAAACAATTTTTGCGCAGTATATTGCGTCGCGAGTAGCATCAATAAGCAGCTTTTTTTCGCCACTAAATACGGCAGAGGGACCTTTAAGTATTTTACTTGCAGTAACCCTCTCATCTTTAACAGCGGAAAGGCAGCGAGAAAAAACAGCCTCGCCCATTAGCGTTGCGGGGATTCCGAGATCAAGAGCAACATTTATAGTCCACTTTCCCGTTCCCTTCTGGCCGGCTTTGTCCAGAATAACATCAATCAGGTCTTTTCCGGTTTCATCGTCCTTCTTGGAAAAAATATCGGCTGTAATTTCTATGAGGAAACTATCGAGGTCTCCCTTGTTCCATTCAGAAAAGACCTGGTGAAGTTCGGAGTTTGAGCATTTTGCAACTGATTTTAGCACATCATAGGCTTCGCAGATTAATTGCATATCGCCATACTCAATTCCATTATGGACCATTTTAACAAAATGCCCGGCTCCTTCCTGTCCAACCCAGTCACAACATGGTGATCCGTCTTCGACTTTGGCTGAAATTGTCTGGAAAATATTCTTTACATGTGGCCAGGCGTCTTTATTTCCTCCGGGCATAATTGACGGCCCGTGCAGGGCCCCCTCCTCGCCTCCAGAAACTCCGGCTCCAACAAAAAGAATTCCCTTTTTTGCCAGATCCTGAGTTCTCCTGTTTGAGTCTGGAAAATGAGAGTTTCCTCCGTCTATTATGATGTCGCCAGATTCCAGAAATGGCAAAAGTTGCTCTATGACGTCATCAACCGGAGATCCGGCTTTTACCATGATCATTATTTTTCTGGGTCTTTCAAGTGATTCGCAGAGCTCCCGAACTGTGAGACAGCCCTTGATGTTCTTGCCTGCCGCCCGACCGGAAACAAATTCTTTTACGCGGTCGGTATTTCTATTAAAAACAGAAACACTAAACCCCTTACTTTCCATGTTGAGAACAAGATTTTCTCCCATGACCGCAAGACCAATCAGGCCGATATTTGATAGGGACATTCAGGCACCTCCTTAAAAATGATAGAAAAAAAGTGATACCCATGTGAGTTAAGAGAGTTATGGATCAGATAACGTAGCATGGGAAGCCCTACGAATTATTAGTAATAATAGTTACTACTAATAAAAATAGAAGAGCACTTATCTGTCTTCTACTACAGATTCTTCAAAGCTAAAAGTGGTGCCCGGATTTCGTTATTAAAGGCATTAACAGACTGAATTTTATTGGATTATAAGAGTTATTTTTAAAGTGAAGTAAATTTCTTATTCAACATGATATGAGTGGGTAATCTTTATATGTGGAGAAAGTACAATGTCTGTTTTAATCGTTATAACAATTGCTTTAGTGCTTCTTCCTGTTTCGGCCTTTGGAATTTATTATTTTCTGGGTCTGGCCTCTGCCAAAAATAAAGACTCCAATGATGATGGAATTAAAAATGCACCAGTTGGTCTTCGAGGAGTAGGTGGCGGTGGAGTAGGTAACAGAACTGGAAATTCAACTTCAGTAAGGGATGAATCGATTAAGAGATTACTTGAAGCTAATAATGCAAACAGCCTTACTGCTTTTAAACCTAAAGTTCGTCACAAAACTCAAGAGTTCGATCAGGTTTCTCATGGGGCAGTGGTTGAGGTTCTTGAAACTCTCCATACTATGATTTCAGATTGCAAGGAGCGATTAAAACACTTTGATAGTGTTTCACCTGATATGCTTTATTCTTCTTCCAGGGAGCTTGCAGCAAACCTTGTCTTTGCAAGAAGTCTTGTTGTGGAGCTTGAAAAGCGAGCTGAATTGGTTGCTCGGGAACTTAAGGGCACTGTCACTAATTACAGAAAGGCCTATGAGATAGGCACTTCAAGGCTTATTCTTGCAAGTGATTCTGTTAATACGCTTATAATGCAGCAGGATCCAGAGCCTATTCGCTGGACTTTGCTTGGTGAAAAAGTTAAGGACATATTAAAAGTTCTTGATTTTGCAATTCGAGAAATTCATAAGAAAAAAGCGGTTGCGGGATATCGCTAGATTTCGAACTCCTATTGATTCAGTTGCGTCAATCACAGTGTTGTAAAAGATAATCTTTGAACTCGAATCAGACCTTTGACTTTTCGATCACAAAGAAGCATTAATATGTAATGAACTCACCAGAACAGCCGAATCACTTGCAGCAAAAGTTTACTGATCTTCGTAAAAATGCCGAAAATCTTTTTAAGGAACTTCAGTCTTTAATCTGTTTAGCGCTTGAGGATGAAGATGGAAAGGCTACTTTTTCAACTGACAGCTGGAAGCGAATCGATGAATCTACAGGGCAGGAAGGTGGTGGTGGAGTTAGCAGAATTTTACGAAGCGAAGGTGTATTTGAGCAGGCTGGAGTTAATTTTAGTTCTGTTTATGGACAACTTCCTCGGGTAATGCAGGAAAGATTTAATCTTGGCCCTGATCTTGAAAATAGTTTTTTTGCAAGTGGCGTTTCTCTGGTTATTCATCCTTTATCTCCCCATGTTCCAACAGTTCACGCTAATTTTAGATATTTTAATGTTGGATCTATTGCCTGGTTTGGCGGTGGTGCTGATCTTACGCCTTATGTGTTTAAAGAGGAAGACGCTGTTCACTTTCACAGAACCCTTAAAGATTCTTGTGATAAGTTCTCGTCCGGTTATTATCCAAGATTTAAAAAAGAATGTGATTCTTATTTTTATATCCCCCACAGGGGAGAGACCAGGGGGATTGGTGGAGTTTTTTTTGATTATTTAGGAAAAGACGAGCCTGAAAAATTAGATCATTACTTTGAATTTACAAAAGCAGTTGGGCAAAGTTTTATTAATGCATATCTACCAATTGTTTCTCGGAGAAAAAATAACAGTTTCACTGAGCGTGAACGTGAATTTCAATTGCTCAGAAGAGGCCGTTATGTCGAATTTAACCTGGTCTATGATCGAGGTACTCAATTTGGACTTGCTACCGGTGGAAGAACCGAGTCGATTTTAATGTCTCTTCCACCTGTTGCAAATTGGCAATATGAAGGTGAACTGGCTGAAACTTTCGAAGAAATTAATCTTGTTAATATTTTGAAATCTCCAAGAAATTGGGTTTAAGAGTAGCTTTCGGCAAAATTTTTGAATCCTTTTTGCTGGCTATGAAAAATTGGCGAACCTTTTACCAATAATGTTCATACTTGTTCAATCTTCTTTTCAGAAAAGTTATTCTAGTCCTTATTTAAGTTTCTAGAAATATTTGAATATTGCTATTCTTTTCAGGTTTGCTCCAGGTGGCAGAGTTATTGCTTTACTGGATACGGGGTTACGTTTTCTTCTTCGATATAAGGGGGAGGAGGGAGCGTAATGTAGTATCCAGAAGCAGTAAAGTGAGTAGTAAAGCAGTATGAAGCGGTTAGAAGTTGTTTTTTTTCTTGTTCTTTTATTTCCACTTAATATTTTAGCTCAGTCACTTACGGTAACTAGCCCAAGTGTTCAGGTTCAGGTGCCTGAAGGTGATGATTATGCATCATCCGAGTTGAACGATCCTTGGGATTTTAAGGAGCGAAGAGACATCGGCTGGGAAGAGAATTTCAGGGGTGATTCAGTTTCTGTTGCAGGAAACGTCTGGACTGGAGTTAATCAGGTTCAGGGTGGTTATGTATTCCCGATTTTTCCGGGTTTTAAGAACAGCCTATTTTCTGAAGGATTATCTGGAGACAGAAAACTTCCGAGGCTTGGCATTAATCACCGAGTAAATGCGGATAAATACTATCACCTGTCATATCGTCTTAACCACTCTGATCGAGGAACGCTTGCTGTTTACTGGGAAGGAGACGAGTCAAAGCCGGAATACTGGCCAGAGCCTAACAGTCCAAGAGGCGCTTCTTTTGATGGTTTTTATCATTTTAATGCGAGTTACAGAAATTCTGGTTTTACCCTGTATTCGTTTAATCTGAAGGATCTGAATAATTCATTTGAACAAAGACAGGGATCATGGAGTGGTAATCCGTTTGCTCTTAGAATTGATCCATCTGTTGGTGGAGGAGTTGGTGCCACTACGCAGATAGACTGGATACGTCTTGTTGATCCTGCTTCTGCTCCAAATCTTACCGTAACCTGGAATTCGTCTGGTATCGCTGCATTTTCAATTATAACTGTTTATTATGATACTAATTCATCTGGTTACCAGGGTACGCCATTAAAGAGATTCGTAACTGGAAATAATCCTGGGACCTTTACTTTTCCTACTGCGATTCTTCCGCCTGGAACTTATCGTTTTTATGTTACTGCTCAGGTAGCATCAGGAGGTAACTTTGTCGGTGCACCTGTTCTTAGTAATTACTCTGCTCCACTTGTAATTGTTCCTAAACCATCTGTTTATATTACCGCTCCTTCGATGACCTCTGGGGAGGAGTACGCAACGAATGAGCTTGGGAAACCCTGGAACATGACAGAGCCTGCTGATGTGCCAAATCTTGATGAGGCAGTATGGCCCTCTACCTTTCGTCAATTTTCGACAGCGCATTTTTCTTCAATTGATGGCGCAGCGGGCGGAAAGGTGTTTGCCGCGCAAGCTGATCCGCCACTTCCGGGGAATGCGGAAAGTGATGTCCAGGTGCATTTAAATGTTTCTAAATCTAAGCCCATAGAAACCGGTAAGTATAGATACCTTACTTATCGTATTGCGGTAGATGAAACGCTCTACCCAACTATTCATGACAAAGTTGAACTTGGTTGGGTTATGCGTCCTGTTTGGTGGAATAATACATTTACGTTAAACCATCACCGGGCCAAGGCTCATGTGCTTTATGAAGGCTGGAATGAATATGGTACAGATCTTTCTGATTCAAGTATCATGGAATATGGAAGTCCATGGAATGCATTTCAAACCTTCAATAGCTTCAGAATTGATCCTCTTGAAACTCCACAGTTAACCTGGTTTTATCTTGATTATGTAAGATTGTATGCAGAGAACAGGGCTTCTTCCGGTTTCTATGATATAAAGTACAACGTATCAAATCCTGCTGGAGGAACAGTCACTACTCAACTATATTATTCTACCAGCAAAGTTAAGTCTGGTGGTACTCTTATAGCGACACTGCCAAATCAGGTTCAGGGAGATCATACATACCGCTGGAATACTTCAAACTTACCAACTGGATCAAGTTATTATGTTTATGCCGTTGTTTCAAACGGAGTTTCGTCAAACAGTGCGGTCTCACCAGTTCATGTTAAAACTGGTCCATATCAGCCACAAGCGAGAACTATTCCACCTGCATTTGATTTTGATGGTGATGGAAAAAGTGATCAGGTAGTTTTCAGGCCAGGAGCAACGGGCCAATATTTCTTTAACAGAAGTAGCGCAGGTTTTCAGAATCTTCAATGGGGTAATCAGACCTTTACTCCGGTTACTGGGGATTTTGATGGAGATGGAATAGCTGATCGAGGACTTGTAGTAAACCTTGGAGGTAATTTGTGGTGGTATATTGTTCGCTCAAGTGACGGGATTTTATATAGTCGCGCATGGGGTCTTGCTGGAGATAAAATTGTATTTGGTGACTATAATGGAAATGGCGTAGATGAGCTTGCTGTTTACAGGGAAGGTGCATGGTTTATTCTCGATGAAGAGAATAGGGGGCTGGTTCATTACTGGGGGCTGCCTGGAACTGATATACCTGTCCCTGCTGATTATGATGGCGATGGAAAAACGGACATTGCAATATTTAGAAAGACAGACGGAATGTGGTGGATTATCAATTCCGGTTTCTCAACTGGTGTGGCCTCAAGTGCATTTACTGTGACGCAGTGGGGTCTTCCCTGGGTTGGAGATGTTGCTGTGCCTGCGGATTATAATGGTGATGGAAAGGCTGACATTGCAGTCTGGCGACCTGTTGATGGTACCTGGTATGTGAGAAACCTTGCCGATGATTCTGTAACAATACAGCAATGGGGACTTCCTGGTGATATTCCTCTAGCTGGTCATGATGGTAATGGAGATGGAACAAAAGATTTTGTGATCTTTCGACCTTCAACTGGAATGTGGTTCTATAATTATAGAAACGGTTCTACAAACGCAGTTCAGTTTGGACTTCCTGGAGATCTTATACCAGTAAAATCCACCAACAGCTAAATTTATAAGCGTCTGATTTTGCAAAGAGAAAATTAGATACCTATATTAATTAATTATATAACCTATATTATATAATTCTATGCTTGCATTTTGCTTGGTGTAAAGTTAATTGTCTGGATGTAGCAGAAAAACCTGTTATTCACCTTTGATATTTTGATTTGTGTAGTTGATATACCTGATTCCTGCTCTAAAAAGACTTTAAACTTTTTCGAGTAGGGCCTGCCGGAGGTTCTGCCATGTTTCGAGTCGCGTTTTTGGAGCAGCTATGGCTTCGTTATGCTACTCAGGGGAGAAGAGAGGACAAACTTCTCAGTTCATTCGTCAGAAGGGATTCTGGAGAAAGATGCCTCGAAAGAGGCCAAAAGGTACAAGAAGGGGTACCTGGCTAAAGACAAAGACCTTGGATTCCGAAGAAGATCGACATCTTCAATGGGCTCCCGATCTTGGGCGCTATGCACTTAATGTGCATAATCCCGATCGAGGAGAAAGGCACTTGAGTACGAAGTTGGCAATGCCCTATCTTTCGCGGCTATTAAGGCTTGCGATTGATGAAGGGCACGATACCTTTATCGTAATTCATGGAAGTGCTTCGGGCGTTTGCTGCTGGCTTCGACTCCTGAAGAGATTGTTCGCTAAAGCCTGCACATCCTTTCAGGACTGTGAGGCTATTTCAAAAATTGAAATCGCTAAAATCAGCGACGGCTTGAAGCAGTACTTGCTTCAGTATGCTGCCTGACTTTGCGCTGCTTTCGTTTTCTCATTTTTACCGAAGGTTTGGAGGCCCTCTCGGTATTCTTTTATTTTTTCAAAAGACTTATCCAGTTCTTTATCCATTTAAGTCCGATGAAAACCATTAAAATTGCAACAGCGTGGGTAATGACCCTCCAGTAAATAATTGGCAGAGACATAATCCAAGGTGCGGGTAGTGTATGATTTAGGCCTGAGAAGGAGCTTGCATCATGATACCAGTTTAAAATTGTAAGGTTCGAATTATTTCCGGCAATAAGAGAGGTAGGCTCAGAAAGTAAACCAATTCTTATTATATAGTAGAAAACCAGTAAACAAGAGACAAGTATAATTGAAATACCTGTTTTAAAAACCTTTGAGGAAGTTTTCTCTTCGATTAAGTTCAATATGTCTTTGTTGTTAAAAAGGATCAGTCCCAAAAGAGGTACGCCTTGAAGTATGGTTGGAATCATTGATAAGCCAACACCAAATCCAAAAAGCTTGATCGGGTTTATTGAAAGAATCCCCAGATATCTTAGTGCGAAGAGAAAAATTATTATTACAAGAAGCTTTGACCAAAAGAGGGAAGCGGGCCCCCACTCCCCACCCCCAAAGTACATAAGCCAGCGATAGCCATATGCCTGCAAGCTAACGCTTGTCCGAATATTGGTAACAGGAGAGTTAAGTGTGATTTCCGGTACAGTTTCAAATAGAGATGGAGAGAATGGCCTTACGTATTGAAGAAGTACGGTTTGATCACCCGGCTCAAGAAGAACTGAAATATTTTCAGGATTAAGCTTTCTTGTGTCCTGGTTTCCACCAACTTGTATTGATGTAATTTCAACCTGATCACTAATAGAAATATTTAAAGAAGTTTGTCTTGTTGCTTTGGCATAAATTTCCAGATTTCCATTGAGTCTGTTTTCTCCCCATGTGTTTTGGTGATTTACTCTTTCTATTGTTAGATATGCCCCCGGGGCACTTTCCAGTAATCTGGATGTAACGCTTAATGTTTCTCCCTGAAAGGGGAGAAAATCAAGTTTGCTACTGGTAGTTGATGAACCTCTGGTAATAGGTAGTCCTCTTGCTTCGCAGGCAACATAATCTTCACATGTGATATGCCACGTTTCAAATGCCCCAGTTCCCGAATAGGCGCTAAGAGATAGTTCTCTTGGAGAATCAAACCTTGATGAAAACTGAGCATCTCTTGTTCCAGCGGGGAAATTAATGATAATACGTCCTGAACTTGATTTTAATTCAGGTGAAGTGAGAATTTCGTTTTTATGTAGCGGAATTTCAAGCGTGGCGGCTTTCTCAGTGTGTCCAAGGCGACTTACTGATCCCCTGATCTCAACATACTCGCCTATTTCAATTGTTCTTTTAATTATGAATGTTTCAGGAAAGTCTTCCTTACCAAGTCTTGGGTTAGTTGGATTAGTAACGCCAGCAGTTGCCTTTGTTTCTCTGACAAGTTTTATTTCAGTGGGAATTTCTCCTCGCTGAATTAATTTATCTGATTTCCATTCAGATGAATTGTAATCAAATGAAAGCGGAGTTTGTGGAAAAGTAATATTAATTGTGTTGTTAGGTTTAAGCGATCCTTGAACCTCAACTTCACTCGTTCCGTCACTTAGCATGATTTCAAGATGTCCGTTATTTATTCTGGAATAGCTCTTTTCCGAGCCGTTAACGAGAATTTTCTCTGGAATAAGATCTGTGATTTGTCCGGGGAGGGTTATGGTGCTCTTGCCGACAGAATTTGCGCTAATCTTTATAGAGTATCTTGTATCTGTTGTTTCAAGAGTGAGGCTGTCAATTGTACTGCAAATTGGCTTTGCGCAGAGTCTTGATTCAAGCGTTTTTTCAAGATTCTTAAGTATGAACTCAGGTGGAAATTCGGCTTTTGCGTCAGTAATATTAAATAAAGGACTTAAGAGGAAAAAAATAATAGCAGAAGTTGCTTTTAAAGGTGCTATCTTTTTTAGCTTCTCTACTGGTATTACAAATGAGGCAGTAAAAAAAAGAAGAAAAAGTGATAATAGCGCCCTGAATCCGCAAAGATATTTTTCAATGCTGGATGTAAGATAAAGAAAATATATTTCGTGACCCGGATCAATTGGCCCATTAATAACGGCTCTTGCTCCTCGCCATTTCCATTCCGGTGTGGAAAGCCCGGATTGAAGTTCGCGGTCTCTTGGTTTCTGCTTTTGTTGTGAACGAAAAACTTTCGAGATTGCAATATCATCGTATGTCTCATGTGGAGCGCTTTCTTCGCTATAATAGGAAGAGGGTGCGCCTGCCATTATTTCCTGATCAAAGGTATTTGATCGACTTAAATTATCACCAAAGTAGGTCGGGTTAGTTCCCATGAACAGGCTTGCTGAGGTCAGAATTCCTCCACCAATAAATGAAATAACAATAAAACAAATTCCTCCAACAATAATTCGCCCTATCTTTTGACCCCAGTTCTCTCCCTTAAGTGCCCAGAGCAAAAAACATAGTGCTATAAAAAACAGAACAAGAATGGCAGGCCAGAATACGGGATTTGAGTCAATGAAAGAAGCAATACTCTGAAAAAGAGACCTGTATCTGGTGCCTGATTGAAGTTGAGGGTGCAGAAATTGAATAAATTGAAGTTTTGCAAAGGAGAGTGTCTGAACAAAATAGGCAGCAAGTGAAAGGAACACGCTTCCATATATCGCGCCTTTCAGGGTCTGATGAGCGGTGCTGTTAAGGGCAGTACTTGCCGCATAAAATACCAGTAACCATGAAAAAAATACTCCAGGATTCATGAACTCACCTTTGGAGAGAACTGAAAAAATAACAAATAGTGCTGATACTTTTTTGTTGAAAAGCTTTGCTGTCATTATTGCAAGGATAAGCAGTAAAAACACATCATACGAGTTCCAAAGCGATACCCAGGTACCACTGGCAGAAGAGACATTTCCAATTGCAAGCAGTTTCCATGATGGTGGCAGAGGTAGTATGAAATTTACCTGCTCCATTTCACTATTCCAGCCAGTGCTGGAGAAGGCCGTTTTGAAAAAAAAGGGCTTGTCAATTTTTGATGTGCCGCTTAGAGCAAAATTTGCTCCTCTGATTTCAACTCCTGATTCGCCTGTTTTTGGGTCAAGAGTAATTGGCACTAGAGAGCCAGACAAGGTGGCTCCTCCAAGGGAATATTCAGGAAGTATGTTAATTCGGCTTTCTGAGTTTAGTACTCCATTTAGTTGGTCGCTTATGATAAAGCCGCTTTTATCAAGTTTTGGATATATTGTTCTTGTTACGGTTATGCTGTTTTTAGGTGCGACTTCTTCTCCTCGTCTTAATTCTTTTAAAACGACTTTTGATTTATTAGCTACACCAAGGATAAGGTTTCCTGAAAGGTTATTAGGGAGTTTGACTTGTGATGGGTTAAGAGCCCTTGGTCCTTCTATCTCTACGCTTCTAAACTGTGGATAGGAGTTCCATGCCCATATTTCTTCTTCTGGAAGAAGTTCGGAAGAAATCTCTGATAGATCAATCTCAAGTACGGGTTGTGGCAGGATGCAAACAATATCCAGAGTGTGATAGCCCTGATATACCTGAACGATAAGTTCCTGTTTTTCGTTCAGGGAGTATTGAAGTGGGCTATTTATTTGATTCGTCAGACAGCCTTTTGGAAGTATGTTAGAAAAATTTACAGTTCGTGAGTTGCCCGATACCTGAAGGCCTAATTGTGTTGTTATATGGAGGGGGTTTCCATCTCTTAGCATGCGAAAGAGTTCTACCCGAATGCTGTCTTCAATTTCTACCCGGGAATTTGTTTGTATGTGTATTCTGTCTTTTCCCCTGTATGCACCAATATTTCCATTCAGGCTGTCTATAAGTGATTTGTCAATATTAAAATCAAGAAGTCCGTATTCCGCTGGTGCGGGGATTTCCGATGGAATTTTTTCATACAAGACTTTTCCTGAAATTCTGTAATTACCTTTTGGAAGTTCGATGCTGGTAATGTTTCCTTCGCTTGTTTGAATTATGTAACTTTCAAAATTTTTATTATCTTTTAAAACGCGGATATTTGAGGGGGAAAGTTTTCCCTTTGAGGGAAGAGGAATTGAATCTTTATTTAGAAGTAACCCATCAATTTCGAAAGTGGTATCTTGTGATGAAATGTTATAGTGAACTTTTCCAACCCATGAGCAAGCTCTTTTGTCGAGTGCTTTTGCGCAGTTCCATTCCGGATTATTTTCTTTTATCCAGGGTATCCACTCCGAAAGAGCGCCAGGAAGTTTTTCGAAATCATTTAACAAGTTGTCCGCTGAAGCTATTTTTACTGGATTTGTAATAAGAAAAAGAAGGAGAAAAGGTAGTGAAAGAGTTTTCGAAATAGAAGTGATATTTTTCATAAATCCTGTTTGTTTGATTTATTTTGCTTTCTTTAGAATCTACATCTTGAAAGATAATATGGCCAGAAAATATTGGAACCAGGAAGTACCTGCCGAAGGTAAAATAAAAAAGCCGGATTTGCGAAAAATCCGGCTTAAAAGGTTAACATTTGTAAAATAACCCCTGATAAAAACCTTGGCATGTTTTCATGCTCTGATTTTCACCAGAAAGAGTGCCCCAGAAAGCCTTCACCGGTATGGTGCAGGCTTTTATCTTGTAAGCGCTGGAGCAAACTTGGGCTTATTCAGAAAAGAAAGCTGGATTTAAGAACCCTACTTCCTTTTTGGGCCTGTTTTCATAATTCACTTTGTGTCAGTTTAAATAATTTTTATAATTAGAGTATTGAATTAGAGAGATGTGGTTACTTTGAAAAAGTGCGTTCACGGATTGCTCCAGGAAGTAGCAATCCTCCACCCTCGGGTCAGGCTTTTTCAAAGTAACCACATCTCTCTAATTTTTTTGTTTATTATATATTACTGTCTTAACAGTTGATGTTAAGACAGTAATTATTGTGTTATGTTTACTGAAAAATATGTCAGTTAAACCTCTCAATCTACAAAATAAAATGTTTGAAACGAATATCGAAGAACTGGTTCGAAAGGATCACCCATTTAGATCTTAAAAATGATAGACTTCAATAAGCTATGTGAAGGTATTGAGGAAGAATGTTATTCCAGATATGGGAAAGCAGGATATAATCCAGTACAAGGTGTGAAGATGTTGTTTATCCAGTATTGGCAAGACCTGAAAGGTAGAGAGCTAGAGGAGTATTTAAGGGATTCAAATGCTGGTAAATACTTCTGTTGTTTTAGTTTATTAGAAGAGACGCCATGTCATAGTTATTTTACTAAATTCAGGAGTAGATTAGGGTCTAAAAAGGTTGCTTTATTAAAGTTCAGGGCGGCGTCCAAAAGTTGAAAAAAGATCCTTATTTTCAACAATAACAATGCAAACTTTTATAGAATTTAAACGCTTTCATTGGCCTATTAGTCAAATCTCTAACAATTTTGAAAACTCTTAAAAAAATGACATTTGGAAACGATCCCAAAAGAACAAGTCCTGTTTTCTGGTCTCTTTCGTTCTGGAAGCTTTATTTAAAAAATTATAAAAAACACTTCATGAACTCATCAGTTCCGATTCCATCGGAAGAGAGAAATAAAATGAAACAGAGCGGCACCTTAGGAAGACCCGCGCCTTGCTCGTCCTTAGGTTTTATGTTTGCCTTGGCGGCAAATCTGCACTAATTTAGGTTGTTATTGTAGAAACAACTAATAATGTATAATAAATCCTGGTCTTTTCTCGAAAAATACAAGTTTGGTTAACCCTTGGTCCGAAAATGTGAACGCTATCCGGACTTCGGTGAGCGCTCAGTCGCCTTATAAATCATCCAAATTTAGCCTGATTATGGAGTTTTTATCTATTCATTTATCTATTCATTTATCTATTAAATTTATAATTATCTTGAATAGTTTTAGATAGATATGCTAGGCTATAACTATTCATGAAATACTCAGAACGACAACTTAGGTTTAAAAACATGCTCTTGGCTAAGGAGTCTCTAACGGCAAGGGAGGCAATGCATGGTTTGGGAATATCTCAATCTACTTTTGTGAGATTGGTGTCATCTCTTAAGTCTGAAATACTTACAATAGGTGAGGCAAGATCTCGTCGGTACGTTTTAAGACGTCAGATAGACTTTTTGCCCTCGCGCGTTAAGGCTTCAAGCTTTCCTGTTATGTCCGTTCTGGAGTCTGGTGAGCTTACTCACATAGCAAACCTTCATGCAGTAGGGCAAAAATCTTTTTACGTTGAATCTTTATCCAGGGATGTGCGCACACTTCTTTATTCAGATATTCCATACTGGCTAAACGATCTTCGTCCTTCCGGATTTCTCGGAAAATTAATTCCTAAAAGACATCCAGAATTGGCATATCCAGAAGATATTCGATTCTGGAATGCTGACTGTGTGATTTCTTATTGGACAACTTTGGGTTGGGACCTGATTGGTAATATTATTGTCGGTGAAGTAGCCTATGACCTGGCCATTAAAAATCAGGCGGCGATACCATTAATTGTAAATGAGGTAGAAAGATCAGCCACATATTCCAGACTTGCAGATGATGTAATCTCTTTTGGTGCGGCTGGATCTTCAGCCGCAGGAGAGCAGCCCAAGTTTTTAACAACTAAAAGCAAAGGGCTGCAACCAGTACTGGTAAAATTTAGCCCAAGTGGAAATGATCAGGTATCAAAGCGCAGAAAAGATCTATTGATATGTGAGCACTTGGCATTAGAAGTACTAAATAAGTATCAGGTACCATCCAGCAGATCAGAGTTAATAATTACAACTGGGCGTATATTTCTTGAACTAGAAAGGTTTGACAGGATTGGTATTAAGGGGAGAAGGGGGTTACTAACGTTAGAGTCCTTGGATGCCGAATTTACTGGAAAGGGAGGCACTTGGAGAGATATCTCTCTGTCTTTGAAAAATTCCCAGATTATAAGCGAAGATTTACATCGGGAAATTCTTTGGCGATATTATTTTGGAATTTGTATTGGTAATACGGATATGCATGCTGGAAACCTTTCATTTTATGTTCAAGGTGAGAAAATAATTTCTATTGCTCCGGTATATGATATGTTGCCAATGATTTATGCTCCAGTGCATGGAGAAGTTTTAAAACCAAAATTTGAATCACCAGTATTACCACCATACGACAAAAATATTTGGCAGCAGGTTATAGTTCCCGCGAAGATGTTCTGGGTCAAAGTGCTTGATGATTCAAGAATTAGTTCTGAAATAAGAAATATTGCAAAAGAATGGATTTTCTATTTAGATTCTATTGATGTAGGATCAAACACTCACCTCTCTCGTAACGAAGTCTCATGAATAATGCGGGCTAATCTCCCAAAATTCTGATCTTGATTGAAAGTAAGAAAAAATCCTGACCTGTCTTGTCAACCCCAGTTAGTCTTTCTGAAAATAAGCTTGTCCGGTAGGAAGTAACATAAACTCACCCTTGTATGATCCCATGACTTCGTCTGCTACAACTCTTGTATCATGATAATCGTGCCAACCATAGTCATCAAAAAGAACAATACTTCCTTTTGGCATCTCAGGCATGAAATACTCAAGACATGCTTTTGTTGCATTTGCCTGATTTAGATCGATGTGAAGATAAATGACAGTGTTTTTATCAATGTTGGAGCGAGGAAGTGTATCAGGCAGATATCCCTTAATGTAGTCGATGCTTTTTTCAAAGTTTTTTAGATTTCGTTTTGTTCGTTCTATGCTGGAATTAGCATATCGGCTATATAAATGAACCTGGTCTTTTCCCATGTCTTCTGGTTTCATGCCTTCCCATGCATCAAACAAGAACACTTTATGATCATTATATTTTACAGATGAGGATAAGGCATGAAGAGTAAAGAAGGCAGTTTTGCCATCTCCTGCACCGCATTCAACGAACGAGGGAATTTGATTGCATTCAAGAAAGGTCGACTGTATGGCAATTCTGGTGATTTTTAATACATTCCAGTGTCTCCAGTAAAGTTCTTTTAGATATTCTGTTGTAACTCCAGTACTTTCGGTAACTTCAAAATTAATTTCCATTTGTTGACACGCGTTCAGGAAAATTTCGGATTCCTTTCCTGGGAGTTCCCATGGTGTGCAGTGCATTGTGCTCATGCCCCAGCCGGAAAATCGAGGTTTTGGTTTCGAAGTATATGAATAGAGCTTTTCCTGGGAAGTTAGGTATTCTTTCTTTAGATTATCAAAGTTTAATAAGGGATTATTTGAGGATGAAGTTACTTTGAGGAACACGGGATCAGAGTCTTCTTTTGAAAATAGATTTCGTATAACGCAAGTAAGCTCAGCTTCAAATTGAGTTAGCCAGGGGGGAACTCTAACCGTAATGGCGTTTTGTGAGCGGTCTATTGTTGAAGGAAGTGAAATCCCATCAATCAAGACTTCGTATGAACCGGATGATGATTCAAGCTCAAACCACATGGCGTTATCAGCAGATTCCTGCCTTAAAAACTCCTCACCAGCAGTTACCTGCAAAGGGCCATATTTTAATATTCTGGGTTTGCTTTGGGAGTTTGAAATCATATGAATTATTTCTAGTGCTAAATTGCTAGAGAAGGGCTCGATTGTTTTCTGTTTGTTGTGTTTTTTTTGTTTAAAAGGAGCTCTTTGATGTAGTGATTGATTCGAGTGAAATTTTTCATTGAGCAATACTTGTTATTAATTAAATAGGGGCTTTAGCTAATGAGCTGGGATGATACAGGTGAGCGTCTTTTACTTCAACTGTTCTTTACGTATTTTTTCAATATCTAGTGAACTTTCATTCTCACCCCAAAGAAATCACAAAGCACCAGCAAAATCAAACACTCACCTCTCTCGTGACGGAGTCTCATGAATAATGCGGGCTAGCACCAATACTCAAATTTGACTGGGGTAGTGATTAAGATTAGTTTGAGCGTCGTTTGTAGATTTTTAAATCTATAAGCTACTTTTTTATGGTTATTTATGATATTGGACTATGGGCAAGTAGAGAATAAATAAGCCTGTCTCTCTGTAAGGTGCCGGTAAGCTACAATGATTTGGCGGAGTTTCGAATACGAATAACCATGCATTTACCCTAAACAAACCCATCCTGAAAATAATTTATGAAACTTATTGTATTCCGTGTATTCAACCTGGTGCTTCTCCCAGTACTTCTTTTCACAACATATTCTAGTGCTGATCTCCCTCCCGAAATGAAAATTATTCTTCCGGGGGCTTTTGGTGTTGTAGGAGTTAATGACTCTGGACAGGTGCTCGTGCAATTGCAAAGTGGTGAATCTGCTATATGGACCGATGGTCAGTTTGCTAATCTTCTTCCGCCATTAGGGGCCATTAGTTACTCAACTCTATCAATGAGTAAGCAGGGAACTATAATAGGAGGTGAGGCGACGTACGAAGTATCGCCGGGAACACCAGGTAGTCTTCTGTATCGAAAGGGGGCTTTCTGGTCTGGTTCAGGTGTTGGCCTGGATGCAGGCTCATCTAATGTTCCTCCAACATTTGGTGGAAGTCGCATTAATGCTATTAGTCCAAGTGGCTCTGCGGCGGGAGGCTTTGTTGCTTTCTGTCGAGGACCAGCTGAGTTTGAAAACTGTAGTGGCCCAGTACCCGCAACGGGATTTGTCCTAAGTCTATCGGGACCGATCCCTCCCGGAACACAGGATGGCGGAGGTATACGATCAATTAATGATTCTGGCGTAGGAGTTGGAACATATCGCCAGCAGGGCGTTTTTGATGGTAACGCGATAATTATGGGAGGTTCATATACTCCGCTCCTTAACTTTTCTCCAGTGAGTATTCTGAATAACGGTAATATAATCGGGTCCCTGAATGGCGCTGGAGGAGGTACAAGGCTTCGCACTCTAGATGGTGCAATCACGGCCATACCTTGTGGTACTCGGCCATTGGACGGTAATGATATTGGAGATATTTTAACGCAGACAGTTGGGCAAGCTGATGGGCAGGCCATTTGGCACAAGGGACAATGTCATAAACTGTCAGAAGTACTGCCAGATGGATTCTCGGGTTATAAATTTCCAAGCTCAACTCCTGGACCTGCAATAAATAATCTCGGACAAATTGCGACAATGGCAATTATTCCTGGTGGAAATAGTGCAAATCCAGATGATTATGTAGCAGTGCTTCTAACACCAAAATACCCCTTAAGTATTAATGTCTCCATTACTCCTACAGCTATACCAGGAGAAATTGAATTTGAAGCAACGGTAGTAAGTGGTACTATCTCGGCAAATGTTATTTGGGATTTTGGAGATGGAAGTTCTCCAATTACTAGTGGCTTAAAGGTAACAAAGAAATATACTAAACCTGGTACATTTACTGCAAAGGCTACGGTCACTGATAGCTCGGGTTCTGGTGTGCAATCTACAACAAGTAAGACCGTAGTAATACCTGCCCCAACGCTGAATCTTGGAATATCAGTACCGCAATTTGAAAATGTCAGCATTCCATTAGGTGCCACTTTCCAGATTGTGGTAAACGTGACCGTATTAAATAATGGAGTGGGTGATATCTCAGATATAACCTTTCAAGGTGGAACTTTTACCGTTTCGGACGGAAGTAAATTATCCTTTACTACTGGATCGACTAGCCCTTTCAGCCTTTCGCCAGGTTCGGGAAATAGCTTCCCGCTGAATGTTGTAGCAGTTCAATCGGGAGCCGTAACTTTAACATCCCTAGTTTTGGCTAAGGACGCGGCTGGAAAACAAGTTAGCGCAACTACCAATCGATCGATTAGCATATCCAGTGTCGATGGCACGTCAGGTGGGCCAGATTCAGACGGAGATGGTGTGAGCGATATTCAAGAAGCAATAGATGGGACAAACCCAAATGATCCAGGAAGTTTTCGTGCTGTACTACCTAAGGAATGGTGCTCGGAATGGAACGGTTATCTTGGAATGTTTAATATAAATGAATATGTAAATCTTTCTTCCAGCCCGCAGAGTGTTTTAGCAACTATTTTTGATATTGCTGGAGTACCAAAGAGTGCTACTGCTGTTCCTATTTTAGCCGGAACGCAAACGGATCTTCTAGTGCATGATATGCTGGGGTGGACTGGTAATTCATATGGCAAAATCTGCTCGCTTCTTAACTCTGGTTCCCTTGGCGATGTTGATGGCAGGATGGTGTACTACAAACCCAATGCAACAGGGTATGATTTTGCTTTTGCCCTTCCTTATGAGTCCGGCCTTAGTGGAAGTCAATTCACCACTTTTAATACTTACCAGCCTGGGCTTGGCGCATTGGATGCCGGAAATGTAGTGGCAAACTGGCTTCAGGTGACAAATCTCAGTAATACTCAACAAACTGGTTCGCTGATTTATTACGGACAAGACGGAGCAGAGCTCGCCATTGATAAAGACATAGTGCTGCCCGCAGAAGGTCGAAGAGATTTTTCAGGCCATCAATTTGGACCTAATCTGGTGGGAATTGTTGAATGGAGACCCCAAGATCCGCAAGCCAAATTTGTTTTGCGTAACAGCAGGTATTACTACGACAATCTATTTTTCAGTAACTCTTTTAACTCCGCTATGCAGCTTGAGGGAGTTCGTGGTAACGGAGAATTATTAAGTGTGCCCCTTGATACTCGGGGTCAGACGGCAATACTAGAAGTAGCAAATACCAAAGGCACGTCAGTTCAAGCCCAGGTCATATTCTATAACCAAAATGGCAGCGTTGCCCAGGAAAGGCAATTCAGTCTTCCTGCCTATGGTTCAATACATTTTATTGCTGATGAATTTTTTAATGGCGAGCTTGGATCTGCAACTGTTAAGGGTTCGTCCGAAGGTAGTCTTATGGGAGTGGGTATGCATTATGGTCGCACTCCCGACTTGGGTGTGCAATTCGTTTATGGAATTATTGCCAAACAAGCGCTTGGTAAAATGCTAAAAAGTTCGTACAACACATATCTAAATCAAGATTGTGAATTGCTAACTGTTAATTCTTCTGGCACCCCTGCTCAGGCTGTGTTGAAAATGGTTAGACTAGATGGCACGGAAGCACTATCTAATGCTGTAATTGATGTGCCAGCGAAAGGCTCTAAAGCCTTTAATCTTTGTGCAAATGATAGTAAACAACAATATGGTGTAGTAACAGTAGAGGCAACGATGAGTAATCAGCTATTTTCTACCGTGATTCGTCGAGGTATGAACGATGACTACAGATTTCCTACACCCGTACGGTAACCGTTATTGTTAGCGAAAAATAAGCGTAAGGCGAGAGGTCTCGCCCCGAAGAATAAAGGAAAGCTACTTAATGATTTTATTCCAAAAACATCTTTGATTGTTTAATTAGCTGATGAAGATTATTTTAGATATAGTAATGTACGACCCTTGCTGAAAACGATATCTTAGCAAACAAAGAGAAGTTTAATATTATCAAAAAAGGATTCGAGAAGAGTTCAAAAACCTTGTAAGAAGAAGTGGCGGAGAAGACAAAAGGTCTCTCCGCCACTTTGTTTGTCCGAAAAAGCTAGATACTATTCGGGGTTTTTATCGATGTTTCCGAGTTCAAGAAAGCGCTTTTTGGCTTCCTCGTTTTCGGCCCTGTTTTCCTCTATCATTCTCTGGGTTTTTTCTTCCAGAGTTTCTTGGGCCGTCCATTCATCTTGGTCTTTTTCAAGCAGAATTTCTCTGCCTCCAGCCTGCACGGAAGCTGGATTTTGAATTCCTGGTACTTTCCTAAACGCTCCTTCCATTCCGAGGTAATAAAAATACCCGACGGAAAGAAAAATCATGAGCGTAAACGAGATAACTGGGAATCCCTTTTTAGGGTTTTCCGCCCACTTGGCGATGCTCTCTCGAGCAAACGTAATCCATGCCAGAGCGAGCAAGAAAAACAAGCCAACCTTGCTGAGCTGATGAAAGATCAGCGTTTCGAAAGCATCCATTGGTTTTCACCTTTTTTGGTTTGAGAAAAGAAACAAAAAAATATGAACTTAGCTACTGATCAGACTCAGTGCCAAGTTCGACTTCGCTAATCTCGGCCTCGACCTCTGGTGAATTACTCACCTGTTTTTTCGCTTCTTCAATAAGGCTTATCGCTCTCTTTAGTTTTTCTTCCCTTTCGGCCGAAGTTTGAGGGAGAGTTTCTTCGCCACTAAAGGATAGCCCAAGTAGTGCCGAGGGTTCACTAAAGACGGCCGATGGAATCAGAAAGCTCGCGTTCGGATTCTTAGCGAGGCTTTCAAGGACCCTAAGCGAACGTTGGGCAATGTATGCTTTTGATACGGCATCACTCACCACAACGTCTGCCAGGACCTGAGTTTCTGCCTCAAGGAGGTCAATTTCCTGCTCTTTAAGTCCGACCTGATAGTCAGCATCGGCTTTCACAAGTGAAATTGCCTTTGTAGCATTAGCTTTGGCAATTTCAATTTCCCTCTCTTTTGCCCTTTCCTGTGCCTTTACAATCAGCTCAGGGGGAACAACTTTCCCAAGGCCACAGTACCTGACGGCGATTGGAGTCGGTTCAAGGCGTTGGTTCACCTTGTCCTGAACTTCCTTGCTTACGCTTTCAAGGTTCTCAAGGACTTCCTGAATGGTGTAGTTCGCAAGAACTTCCATTGCAATGGTCCTTAATGCCTGTTGTGCGTAGGCACTATAGACCGCCGTAAAATCAATAAGCTCGACGTAATAATCGTCGGTCGGTTTCGGGGTCAGTCTCTCAAAAAGACCTTCTATCATTTTTTCATCTTCCTTGACTGAGAAGGTTCCTATGACCTCGAAGGCGAGGTTTAAGTTATCCTTTGGCATATACAATGCCGGGATATTTTCCACGACTCTGTGGTCGCTCGTCTCGGCAAGGATAGCCTTGCTTGGATTCAGGCCAAACCAGTTGCTTGGGAGCCTGAAAATCGAAGGCTTTTTTACAGGCCCTGTAAAGCCTTGAGTCGTCTTGACTCTCGAAACGTGTCCCGTTGGAACTTCAACGAGAGATCCACGGAATGTAAAGTACAAGATTGATCCGACAAGGGACAGGAGTACTAGTCCTGCGATCATAAAAACTGTAGAATTTCCACTTCTTTTCATTGTTTTTTGCCTGCTTTTTTGGTTTTGGAATGAAAAACTAACAAACAAACGAAACTTAGCGAGATCCCATTACCGATTGATTTATCGGCATTGCGATCGAGGGATTTTGAAGTGCCTCGGTTGGTACTATAAAAATCTTCTTTTCTTGTCCTGAAATTTCATCCAGGATTGAAAGAGACCTCTGCTGAATAAAGGGAAGATTGACGCCCTTACTTAGCATGAAACCAACTTGTCGCTGGGTGTCTGCTTGAAGCAGGTCAACCATCTGTTGCTTTCTTGCTACCGCAAGTCTTGCATCGGCTTCTGTCAGCCGAACAAGCCTGTCAGCCTTCGCTCTTTCGATTTCAATCACTCTTTCCCGCGCAAGTTTTTGAGCTACAACAATGAGCTCTGGCGGCTGAAGCGATGACATCCCGAAGTGATCGATAATGATCGGGGTTTTGGAAAGTGCTTTGTGAAGTACATTTTCCAGCTCCTTGTTCACTTCTTCTCGGTGACTTAAGACGTAGTCGATTGAGTATTTTGTTAGAACGTTACGAGTGTACGTAAGCACCAATTGCTCGGCGTAAGTTTCGTAAACGTCGTCAAAGGAAATGTTCCTTACATGGCCACTTACCATTTTAGCAGTTCTTCTGCTAAATATGGGATTAACCCTATCCTTCTCTTTTGAGATGGAGTAGGTTCCTCTTACATCCAGCTCAAGAATCAGTTGATCCTTAGGCATAAAGATGCTTAGAGTTTCAGATTTTTGCCTGTCGCTTGCTTCGACCGTGACCAGAACCGCCGGGTTTAACCCGAGAGGATTCCAGGGAAGCCGGAAGCTGCTCGTGCCTCGAAGGTCATCATCAAGACCCCCGGAGTGCATTACTTTCCCGACGTGAGCAGTAGGAACCTCAACACGAGGCCCAACGCACCCTGAAAAAGTAAAAACGAAAAAACACGCCGTTAACAACAGCATTGAGACGTTGCGCATAAAATCTCCTTCCATGCGCTAGAGTACTGAAAAGAACAGACAGGGCTACCTAAGTCCTTAAAACCTCTGAACTCTTCTTCGCAGATGTGAATGTCAAACTTGCTGAAGCAGCATCATGTTTGCTCAACTTTATGGTGCTTTGGTGAAAAAAGTATACTAGTTGTCCCTGAAAAAGTCAAAAACGATTTATATAATTTAACGGAAGATCCCTA
>DAOLCO010000041.1:0-28185 GCA_035327825.1 Oligoflexia bacterium
TACAATAACGTAAGAAATCCAGGGTGCCTGTCAGATCATATAGTGCGCACTACATATTACTTTATAGCTGGAAGTTCAATTCTTATTAAAAGCCCACCCCACTTTGAATCAAGAGCTCTAATAAAGCCATTGTGATCTGCAATCACTGTTTTTACAATTGCCAGTCCAAGACCAGTACCACCACGCTTTTTAGTATAGTAAGGTTCAAACAGACTTCCCTTTTCAGAATCAGGTACTCCTGTTCCATTGTCAGAAAACTCAAGAATAAGCAAGCTTGCATTTTGATCATATCTGGATTCAACTAAAATACAAGGATTTTTAGTATTTGCATCTTTGACAGCCGCAATAGCGTTATCAAAAAGATTAATGCACACTCTCTCCATCTGAAACGAATCATAAAGTGCCGTAGGTAAACTGTTCTCCAGATTAATTTCAAAGAGAATTTCTGGATTTGACACCTTATAGTTCTCAACTGACTTAAGTAAAACCTGGTTTATGTCTCCATAACTTAATTCTGATTTAGGCATTCTAGCAAACTGCGAAAATTCATTCACTAAAACACGTAAATTTTCAACATGAGTCGTTATTACACCTGTAGCTTCATCAATAAGACGACTTTCTTCTTCACTTAATGGTCTAGAACCAAGTCTTGATTTCATCCTTGATATTCTTTCGGCACTTAACTGAATCGGTGTCAGAGGATTTTTTATTTCATGAGCAATTCTTCTTGCAACTTCCTGCCAGGCAGCCATTCTCTGTGCTCTTTCAAGTTCAGTGACATCATCAACAAGAATAACCATGCCAAGTTCGGTTTGCCTGCTCTCCTCAAATAGTTTACTGACCATAACCTGCAGATGCTTAACTCTTCCATTAACAGAATAGAACAAACTTCTTGTTGCAACCCGTGTCCTTCCACGCATACTCCTGGTAAAAATTTCATCAAGTGAAGTTACAAAATCTGTAGGAAAAATATCCTGATAATGTGATTCAAATGCTGAAAATTTAAATTCAACTTCAAGAATTTCAAATGCCGACCGATTTACTGTACTTACTTTGCCAGAACTATCCAGTGAGATAACCCCAACTCCCACATTTGCCAGAACCGTTTCAATATAACGTCTTCTTGATACAAGTTCATCAGTTGTATCCTTGAGGTCTGTTGTCATCTTATTAAAACCTTTTACTAGAATACCTAACTCATCATCTCCAATTTCAGGGATTTGATAGGACAAATTTCCATGAGCTACCTGTTCAGTTCCTTTTGCAAGCAGTCCAATAGGAACAGCAAGACCTTTAGCGAGGAAAAAGCCAACTGATATTGCAGCAAATATAACAAGCAGTGTTACAACAACAAGGGTTAAAAAATAACTAGAAGCAAGTGGTCTGCGATATGATCGAAACTCTCTAAATTCGTCATCTGCTAAAAGGACAGAGGATACTGCCTCACTAACTTTCGAAGGGACTAAATGACTCAGTACAATTATGCTGCATATCTGGTCATTATACTTTTTTGAAATGTAATCCGCACATGAAACAGGAATATATAATCTTATATATTCCTTTAATCCGACCTTCTCAATACCAGTAAGGATAACCATTTCATTTGAAACTCGAAGAAGTAATTCCTGTTCAATAACAGAGTTGACTTGATAAACCTGATTATCATCAATCTGTATCCACCTCTTATTTTCATTTATAGCATCAGCTAACTGCTGGTCTAATATGAGAATCTTGATGTTTAATTCAGGATGTCGACTCTTTACATCTTCAATAAACTGCAGGTTAAAAGCTTTCTCATCCTGAAACTTTCTTATTGGTTCAGTGCTACGACTTGTTACAAATCTGTTAGCAATATTGTTTCCTTTAGTTTTAACATCATCCTCAAGGGCATAGTAGTAATTGCTTGCAAGGTTTCTTGCTGTTGTAAGCGCAAGCTCAACTCTGGGGGAAAACCAATCCTGCAAAACTCGCTCAATAATACCCTGGGCAACAAAAAACAATAATGTAGTGGGAACTAGTGACAGCATCACAAATGCAAAAACCAGACGGCTTCTAAGTCTTGCTCCAAGAATGTTTCTTTTACGATCTAGTAGAAGACGAAAAATGTTTCTAATAACAATAAAACCTAAAACCATTACTGCAATGATATTTAAATTTATTAACAGGAAAAAACCAACATTACTCGCTATTGTTTCTTCTGATTCAAGAAAGGGGAATGATCGACCCAAATAGACAGCTTTAATAACTGCTGCAATTAAAAGCAATATAATTGCAAATTTGGTTGATCTACTCAATGTCTTCATTAAGAATTGCTAAATTAGTACAACTAATCAGAGTGTCATGATTGATTTTTTAGATTATTCCTTACGGCCCAAAGCTGCAATTGCTCATCTCCTTTTGGAGAATTGCGATTAAAGTATTGATAGCAAAGCTCACTTACTTCTCTACCTCTTGGAGTCCTTCTTAGAAAACCCTTTTGCATAAGGTAAGGTTCATATACATCTTCAATAGTAGATTTTTCCTCCTGAATAGAGGCTGCAATTGTTTCAATTCCCACAGGTCCACCATTAAAAGTATCCATAATCGTTGCTAAAAGTAGTCGGTCCATTCGATCCAGTCCTGCCTTGTCAATATCCAGTAAATTAAGAGCCCGATCTGCTACTGCTTCAGTTATTACAGAACCCGCCCGCTCTTCAGCGAAATCTCTTGCACGCCTTAGAAGTCTATTTGCAATACGAGGAGTCCCACGACTGCGACGGGCAATTTCAATTGCTCCTCCGTTTTCAATTTGAACACCTAGAATACCTGCAGATCTAATAACAATTTCAGCCAATTCATTTTCTTCATAAAAGTCAAACCTTTCAACTATTCCAAAACGTGAGCGTAAAGGTGCCGTGAGAGATCCTGTTCGAGTCGTAGCAGCTACAAGAGTAAATGGTTTAACCTCAAGCTTAACTGATCTCGCAGCGGGTCCCTGACCTATAATTATATCAATCTGAAAATCTTCCATAGCGGGATAAAGTATCTCCTCTACCAGACGAGGCAATCTGTGAATTTCATCAATAAAAAGAACATCGTTTTCAGCTAAACTAGATAATATTGCAGCAAGGTCACCTGGCCTTTCAATTGCTGGCCCTGAGGTAGAACGAAATGAAACGCCGAGTTCAGTTGCAATAACAGAAGCAAGGGTTGTTTTCCCTAGACCAGGAGGACCATGCAGAAGGACATGATCCAGTGGCTCGGACCTTCTTCTGGTAGCCTGTATCGCAAGTTGAATATGATCTTTAAGACGCTCCTGTCCTATGTACTCCACCAGGCATTTTGGTCTAAGTGAAAGTTGAAAACTGTCCTCGTATTTCTCCTCAGGAGCAACCAGGTTATTTGCCTCAGTATTGGCTTCTGAATTATCATAATCTCTCAGTTCAACCTGCTTATTCATACTACTTGCCCAATAATATACCCGCTTGAGTGGTACAATTTGTTAAAAATATGACAGTGAAAGTTTTACAAGATCTCCCGCATCAAGTTTGCCAGGTTTAGCATTTGCTTCAATTGCCTTCCTGACTGCTTTTTCAGCCCTATCAGCAGAAAATCCCAGTTTTTCAAGAGCGAGAACTGCATCAAGGTGATGATCTAACTTACCATCCTTTTGCTCTGTTAATGTCCTGTTCACCTTTCTATCAAGTGAAACTTTATCAACGCTACTCACTTCTAATTGAAGGCCAAGAGTAAATTCCCTTACCTGCTCACGAAGCTCAACTATGATTCTTTCAGCTGATTTTTTGCCAACACCAGGAACACCACGTAAAACATCTGTATTTTCAGTACCAATTGCTAACAGTAATTCTTCCGGGTTAACTGAAGAGAGAATTCCCATAGCAAGCTTGCTTCCAATTCCTTTAACCTTCTTCAGTAATAGAAAAGTTTGACGCTCTACTTGCGTGTTGAATCCATAAAGAGTAATAGCAGTATCTCTGACATCAGTATAAATAATTAATGAAATCTTATTACCAACACCAGGAAGTGCTGAGCTTATTCGCGAATTCGTAAAAACTTCATATCCAACTCCGTTTACATCAATGACAAGAGTATCCTGTTGCTTAACAACTAGCTCACCATTAAGTAATGCAATCATATTTTTTCCCTGATTATTTAAATCTCAATTTTCATCTCGACAAGATTTATCCCCCAAAAACCAAACTCAGTAATTATTTAATAATATAATCAGAATTCAAAAATGACCATTAACTAGATTAATTATTAAATAGATCCTACATCATTAGTTTTATGTTTTATAAATGAGAAAATATACGATCTGGCTATTTACTAAAATCTGCTATAAAATGGTTTGCTGAGTTATTCATTCTTGTCATTACTGATACTCTATTTTTTGCTCCAGTTCTAATAATATCGTGATATTTTCAAACCTTTCTATATTAACTAATTAACCCCTGTTTACTTATAAATCCATTATTGCTAATAAATTTAGTCGGTTTTTAATTCTAATATCATGACCCGGCGTTATAAAGACAGAAGAAAACCTGAAGCACGTAGAAATCGCCTTATTTCTGAGGGTGAGCCTGCGATTGCGAGTCCTAATCAAAAAAATACAGAAAAAAGATCAAGACAGAAAAAATCAGGCACTCGTCAATCATCTTCTAAAATCAATAATCAAGGAGGTAAATCATTTTTTGGTGGAATACTGAGAGTCCTTACTCTGTTTTGTTTTATCTGCAGCATCTTGATTATTTTTGGTTCTATTCTTATTCGTGAAGAAGTAAAAGGCCTGATGTCAAGAAAAATTACAGAATCCTCTTCTGTAATTCTGAGTCGACCTTTCCCAATTAATCCTGGGATATCACCAAAAGATTCTCGTCTGAGAGAAAGACTTATCAGGTTAAATTATCGAGAGGTATTTACTTATCCTGCAAATCCCGGAGAATTCGCATGGAAAAATGATGAAATAATAATCTACTTGCGTCGCTCCTGGATTAAACCGGAAGAAGATCAACGAGAAAATATCTTTGAACTAAAGCTCAATATAGATGGACATATAAAAGAAATCCTGGATAAAGAATCTCGTAATTTAACCTCAGTCGCTTGGCTTGAACCTGAAGTATTATCTGTACTTGGGAATTCATCCGAGCGTGTTGTTAAAAATCGTACTCTTAACGAGTTCAGTGAAGATCTAAGGAATGCCATACTTGCCATAGAAGATGAACATTTTTATGCACATTATGGAATTGACCCATTTTCAATAATCCGTGCTGCTACTATAAATTTCAAGGCTGGGAAAATTGTTCAAGGTGGATCCACTCTTACGCAACAACTTGCAAAAAACCTGTTTTTTTCATCTGAACGAAGTTTATTCAGAAAAATCAAGGAAGCTATTGCTGCGATTCTGATAGAAAGTTCTTATTCAAAAGACAAAATTTTCGAGATGTATCTTAACGAAATATTTCTTGGTCAGGAAGGTCGATTTGCAATTCATGGATTTGGGGAAGCAAGTTTAAGTTTTTTTGGAAAGGAGGTAACCGATATAACCCTTGCAGAAGCTGCTTTACTTGCAGGTATGGTAAAGGCTCCAAGTTCATATTCACCAAGAAAGAGCCTTGAACGTGCCAAATCAAGACAAGCAGTAGTGCTCGGAAGAATGGAACAGCTTGGCTTTATTACCTCAACACAAAAGAGCAATGCAATTAAAGAATACATTAAAGTATTTCCAGCAACAAGATCACGCCGTGTTGCTCCATATTTTGTCGACTATCTGCAACGAGAAGTACAGTCATTGCTTGGTGATCAGTCGATTGAAGGTGGAGCGCTAAGGATCATATCAGGCCTTGACATTGAATATCAGAATTGTGCTGAGCAAGCAGTTGAAAATGGTCTTAGAAAACTTGAGAATAACTTCTCATGGCTTAAAAAGAAAGACGAACCATTGCAGGCCGCTCTTATATCAGTCATACCATCAAGTGGTGAGGTTCGTGCCTGGATTGGTGGTAGAGATTTTGGCGAAAGTCAGTTTGATCGTGCATCTCTGGCCAGAAGACAACCTGGTTCAACTTTTAAGCCTTTTGTATATCTGACAGCGTTAGATGGCAATCTAAACCAGTATCGTGTAGCCAAGACAACTAACATACTGGTGGATGAACCTGTAAAAATCAAACTTCATAAGGGAATTTGGGAACCAAAAAATTACGACAAGGAATTCAGGGGCGAGGTTCGTCTGAGAGAAGCGCTCGCAAGATCACTTAATATTCCTACAGTTCAGCTTGCAGAGAAGATAGGAATTAAAAATATAGCCAGAACAGGATCACTGTTCGGCTTTGGTGCCTCATTGCCAGAAGTTCCAAGCCTTGCCCTGGGAGCAGGCGAAGTAACGCCACTTGAGCTAACACAGGCATATGCAATTTTAGCAAATGGAGGAGTGAAAAGAATATTAAGACCATTCTTTTATGCAATTGACCCGAAAAGTGCTAAAGTGATTTTTAGTAGACCCATTGAAGAGAAACGTATTGTGGCAGAAGGACCTGTATACATACTTACAGATATTCTTCGAACAGCAGTTGATCAGGGTACTGGAACTATTGTTCGGAAAATGGGGGTTAATGGAGCTATTGCCGGAAAAACTGGAACAACTAATGATGCGAGAGATTCATGGTTTGCTGGATATACTCCGAGAACATTGACCACAGTATGGGTTGGATTTGATTCTAACACACCGATAAAATTAACAGGAGCACAGGCGGCAGCACCAATCTGGGCCTCATATATGAATTGCATAGCTCCGTTTGAACCGGAACTTGATTTTTTCCCACCTTCAGACGTAACCTTTAGGCTAATTGATCGCACAAGTGGCTTATTACATTCAGAATTTTGTCCATCAGATCTTGCTGTTAACGAAATATTCGTTAAAGGCACTGAGCCAGTTACACCATGTCCCATTCATTCAGATGAGGGAAGGCGAAAGATTGAGGAAATTAAAAGACAGTAAAAACTTTCTAACAACGCGCCAAAATCTAAATAAAACCCAATTAAATGCCGATGTACAACCAGTGGGTTAGGAAAATCAGGTATAAAATCAGCTAAATTTCAAACAGGTTGTAAAAAATTATGAAAAAATCACGTCGTAATAAAGAAAAGGCTTTAAATCTTGTTTTTGCATGTTTGCTAACTCTCGCACTACTTCTATTTGCTGGCATACCTGCGCTAAATCACGCTTCTATGATAGCTCAGGAAACGCAAGGCGATCAAAGATAGAATTTTTCATTAGAAAATTCAACTTATAATTTTGCCCACCTATGATATCTGCTGCGGGCTCTATTTGTTATCATTGGTTAATACAATAATTTCATTTATATTATTGTATGGGTTTTGGTCATTTCAAAAATCCAAATCCTGATCTGTAATTTACATATGTATTTTTGGAATATAAATAATCTAAAAACTGATCATTCATCAGATAAAGTTTCACAGAGTGATTTCTTTTATTACCATCTATTTACCATGCTTATAACTGTGTCAGTACACTAATTTGCTTATATTTTTCCCAATAATGAAATAAATTTATGGGACGTTGTTAGCCCTATTTCATCGATACAAATGACTTTATTAGGGTCTCTCTGGGTCTTTGTATGTAATGGTGGTAAAAATGGAGAGAAGTTTATTGAAAGATTTTTCGCAATTGGCTGGGTAATGATTTTAAGGCTTTTTCCGATATTGATACTAATACTTACTGTCGCATTTATCATCTTTGATAATGAAAACCTTGAAACTAAAACAAGTTGGTGGGAAGTTCTGGTGGTAAATTTTTGGTCCATTTTCTTCTACTTTAGATGCGAAAAGCATATTAAGGACGTTAATGACTTTCATCGTCCAGAAGCATGATGTATAGCTAATCTTACTAATTAAATATCCGATTTAATGCTAATAATATAGAAAATCTTATGGTTATAAATTTGTGAATAATTTAGTCAGTTTCATTTTAAAGCTAAGTGCCATTATTGCTGTTTTAGTTACGTGTTCTTGTTTCATAATTACCAGACCTACAACTGAGTTTTCAGGTTTTGGAAAGTCGAATGAAATAAAACAATATCTGTCTACCAAATCCGATCCCGATATTCTAAAGAATCATGTTCAGGTATTATCAAATAAGTTATCTCCGAGAGACTATTTAAGTACTGATAATCTTGACGCCTGTGCAACTTACATATCTGAAGCAATGAGTTCTTCAGGTGGTATAGTTAGCAATCAAACTTATGTTGTAGATAATCGAGAATATAAAAATGTCATTGGAAAGTTTGGTCCTGTATCCAATGATATTATAGTTGTTGGTGCTCACTATGATGCTCATGACAAATTACCTGGAGCGGATGATAACGCAAGTGGCGTAGCAGGATTACTTGATCTTGCACGATTACTTGGGAAATCAAGTGGCACTCTTTCTAAAAGCATTGAACTAGTAGCCTTTACACTTGAGGAACCACCTTATTTTGCAACCTCCAATATGGGTAGTGCAGTTTACTCAAAAAAATTAAAAGAATCTGGCATCAATGTAGTTATAATGATTTCACTTGAAATGATTGGATATTTCACTGAAGTAGAAGACTCACAAAAGTTTCCTGCCCCACTTCTTGGTCTTTTCTACCCAAATAAGGGGAACTTTATTGCTGTGGTTGATCAGCTATTTTCTTTTCATGCCCAGAAATTAAGGGATCATATTAACAGTATGGGAGAGATCGAAGCATACTCAATAAATGCCCCTGCGATACTTCCTGGCATTGATTTTTCTGATCACAGGAATTTCTGGCAATATAACTATCCTGCAATTATGGTAACTGATACTGCCTTTTACAGAAATACCGCATATCATAAGGAACATGATACCGAAGACAGACTTGATTATATAAAAATGAGTGCTGTTATAAATGGTGTTTTTAGTTATTTGCAAAATCTTTAATTATAAATTTTCATTGTTTATGCTATCTCTACTATAGTTTTCAGGTGCAATGCTTTAAATAATATAGTTACCAGAATGCTGAATTTTAATTTACTACAAAATCTTTACAAAATCGTTCTCTGTTCTGTTATGTATTTAATCATTATTTCACCTTTAATTTCCCTAGCAGATGAAGAACCCAGTTATGTCGGAGTTATATTTAATAATCCAACTAAGGACTGGGATGTTTTAGAGTTTTTTTCAGAAGATAAAAAATCAACACTTGTTCTAAATTCAAAAGGCTTATTTATTGATGATAGATTAATTTGTGGCTGGGGAAGTAAGGGTCTTGGTATAGATTATAAATCCATTGAAGATTCTTGCCCAAATGATTCCCCGATTAGAGATGGCTCGTATTATAATATGGGAGGATTTGAACCTGCTGGTCTTTATTACACTGCTATTAGAATAGTCCATATAAAAGATAGTTCGATTAAAATTCCTTACAATAATAAAATTTATTCCGGAAGTTTACCAATCAGAGAACCAATTAAAGTTTTTCCAGGAAAAGGCACAAAAATTGAAAAGCAGATTCAAGCAGAACATAGAAAAATGATTGCCAACAGAGTCAAGGAACTTGATGATATCGGTTTATCAGAAACCCTTAATTCACTAAAAAAATGTCTTCATCCAAAAATTATAACAAAAACATGTTTTAAAAATTATCTGCCGACTGATGATGAAAAGTTTATAATTAGTGGCCCTGGTTACGAAGATAAATATACCCTTGATGAACTATACAGAAAACTGAAAGCCAAAGATAAAAATACAGAAAATTATATAACTGATACCACTCTGTTTTCAGATTTACTAAATTGTATAAATAAGAATGGTCCTAAATATCAATTTGAAAACTCATCCAGAGATAAAGTTATAATCTTTCACGATGACTGGGAATGGAATTGGGGAACGACTTGTATATTTAAACAAAAAAATGGGAAATGGATATTTTCAGAAATACGCTGGTGGGGTTGTTAATTGGTCTATAAAACAAAACCTTGGCGAAAAAATTCTGTTGACCCGAAATCTTTAGCTACATTTACTTTTATAATTGCTGTTAAAGACCAAACTGATAACTATGTTGATATTTAATATAAAAAGTTATACCAATCTTACATATTGTACTCAAATGAAAGGGCGCGGCCATGAAAAACATTCTTACAGCAATCGGTGATCTAATTTACAATTACCTAAACACTCCCGACAGACAAGAGCAGAAAAAACTTTTTGATTCATTTTCAATTAGTGACGAAATCCCCCTACCAAAAGCTTACGCAATGCTTTTGGTAGATGTAGCTCTTATTGATAATAAATTTGATAAAAAGGAATATGACTATATCTTTAATTATTTTAGAACAAAATTCCACATGGAAGAACATGAGATTAGAGAGCTGATCTCGATGTGCAATGCTTTAATTTCAAATATGAGAAGTACTGAGGCTTTTGCTGAATTCCTTTCAAAGGAGTTAGATCTTGAAGAACGAAGAAGGCTTTTAAATACATTAACAGGTCTTATAAAATCTGATGGCATTGAAGACGGGTTTGAATTATATCTCAAGTCCAGATTCAGTAAGTTACTTGACCTTGATGAAAGTAAAAAAGCATCTGAAGTATAGTTTATCTGCATTAGTCATGAGAATTCTTCTCATCTAAAATATTACCCTTTTTGATAATTTGTGAAAGGCGATAGTTCTCTCTTAATACATTAATATATATCAACTTTTCCAATCCCATCATTACTCATGCCCCCTTTTTTCTTTGGTATAATGATTTTTGATTGACCGACTTAGGGTCTCTATTCTTAATGCTTTTCGTTTGGCTGCATTACTTTTGATATAAAACAAAAAAAAGATTTAATTTTCATACAAAATTGTGATATAATTATTATAAGGGTTATTTTATAGGGCTAAATAAGTTACTTTATAAAATTAATTTATAAGGGCGGTTTTATGTTTTTACTTGCGATTCCAGCACTTTTACTGGCATTTCTGCTTATTCCATTTACATGTAGCTCTCCGGCTTTGTTTGAAGCCGAAGCTGAAAGCCCCCCACCCAATACCTTCACACCAGAAAATTATAACATACCAATTTGCGTGGGACCTTGCGGTTGTGATGAAAATGGTAATCCTAAAGCAAGCCTTCCCGGCGGATTATGCTCTGATGACAATGAAGAAAATCCTGTCTGCGATTTACTGCAAGTGAACTTGGTTAATCTTAGCTCAACTGGTTATGACACAGACAGTCGTACTTTTCGAGACATGTTGTTCATGAACGGTAATGAGGGATTTTCTTGTATAGAAAGTTGGTACGCTACTCAAGTTGCTAGTTTTGGGAGATCAACAGGCATTTATCATGACGATCAAATCATGTCGCGCTTTGCCGATCTATACGGTATGTCCTGGTCTCGAAGCCAAGTACCCTACAGTGGAGACAGGGCACGAAGAGTCAATCCACCGATTGTTGGGCCACAAGGCCAGGTGTGCAATGTTTTAAGGTGGCATCACTTCAATAACTATAACAAAATTTCCTGCATTAGTGGGAGTGTCACTCTGGATAAAAACTGTAATGCGGTTCAACCAGATCAGACACGTATCTGTGGCAATGCTGATCTACGCTTCAGGGAGTCCACCCCTATTTCCCTAATGTGGACACCTAAAGCTAGTCCTGAAGCCCAGATAAGTATAGTTACTTTTCCTCTTAACCCGGGAGTTTCTGGCAAATGGTACGCTTGGAAAGCCTCTGCCTCTACGCCGCTTCTGGTCTTCGATCCAGATCATACCGGCGTAATAGACAGTGCCAAGCAGCTCTTTGGTGAGTGGACTTTCGGCGGCAAGACCACAGCAGCGTTAATGACAACTACTAGTGATGTGTCCAATGCGCCGATTGGCTCTCCTTGGAAGCATGGCTTTGAAGCGCTGGCATCTCTGGATGTAAATGGCGACAACAAAATCTCTGGGGAGGAACTTGCGCCACTTGCTCTGTGGTTCGATGAGAATCAAGATGGTATTTCCCAGCCAGGCGAAGTCAAGCGTTTGGATGATGTCGGAGTAGTCTCATTGTACTACGAAGTGAGCTTCAAAGACGAGGTGACCGGTGCGCTTTATGCTACTCGGGGCTATGATCGGGTAGTTGACGGAAAGGTTGAGACATTGGCAGCAGTTGACTGGATGAGTGAGGAAGCTGTGGTTCCACATGGGCTGTCGATGAAATACTTTCTCCGTAATGAGTTAAGTGAGACCCTAGCTTCAGATGCATCAGATGTTACGACTCTGCCGGATGCCTCTGATTCTGATTTGGGAGAGAAAGTTTCACCTTCTCCGTTCTTTGGTATGTGGCGCTGGAGCTATGATGATCCTAATATTGAAGCAGCTTCTAGAGGCCTGCCTCAGGGTTATCTAATTTTTTCCCCTACCCAGGATGGGCAAAGCATTGAGGGAATGTCCTTAGTACATTCTCGCTTTTTGGTGGGTGAGAAAAAAGATACTCCTAAAAGTGTTATTAATTTCTTCCCGCTGGAAGGTAAGGCAAAATCCGGTGAGGAAATGTCATTTGAAGTTAAACACAATAATTCATCTGTGTTGAGCTCTGCAAAGCTCGAGAACAACGGAAAAACACTCAGGGGAGAGTCCACTGTGAATCAAATGGTCGGACGTAATAACCAACGCGTTACTTATCGCTGGGTAGCAGAACGGTTATAAATGAAAGCAAGTGGCTGTTGAAAAACAAGCCCTTTTGGGAGCATGGGGTTTAGGCTCCATGCTTTTTTTATTGTTAATAAATTATAAAAGTTTTTCAAATACAATTTAAATGTAATAAAAAAAAGGGACGCTTGGTCGTAGGTAAAACCTATGAGAAGCTGCTGCCTGTTGTGCATAGCACAGCGGAGCAGAGTCTCATCCCTTTTTTATGCCCGAAATAGCGAGTTCCGAGCGCATCCCCACATTCGTTAACTGCTTTTTGTTCTAAATACCTGGTGCACTTCAGGTTTAGGTTTTAAGCATGTCGTTAACGAACATTTATATCAACACGCCAAATGCCACTTCACCTTCACTTCTCTCACCCAAATGGGACGTTTTGAGAATTAAAAGCTATGTGGGGAAAGTTCACTTGGCGCTTAAGGCATCTTCATGCCTCCTCCTTTCTTTGTCCTATGGATGGATGAGAGAAAAGGATTTTTTTAACCAGAACACGCTAAATACTTCTTTTTAAATTCAAGAAATATTTAACGTGCACTGGCAAGCACCATGAACAATCCACATGTCAAAAATGGAGACTTTTATAAAAGCCTTATTACGACCATAGCGTCCATATTCATGTTATGCTTTTCCAACTAGAAACGTGCGATAATTAAATTAAAATTAAAATTTTACCCCTAAAAGAAGCAATAACTACAGTAGCTTATGGGTAATAAATCTTCTCTAACCTTAGAGCATATGCCGGTGCACATCGCCTCTTTAAACCTGGACGAGGAGCGCCAGATAACAATCCCATAATTTTTTGAGGACTACTTCTTTCAAAACCCACATCAATTATTTCTCCAACAATAATTCTTACCATCTGCTTTAAGAAGCCATTTCCCTTAATTCTAAATTCAAAAGTACCAGAACCAAGATCATACAATTCACTTGTATTAATATCCCGAATACATGATTTAGCAGAACAATCGGATGCCCTGAATTCTGAAAAATCATGAGTACCAGCAAATAGTCTCGAAGCTGCCTCCATTGCATTTATATTATTTCGAACCCAAGGAACGTGCCAAATCATTTCACGGTTAATTGCCGGAGCAACAGCTCTGAAACTTATTGAATAAATATACTCTTTCTCAATTGCATCGCGTCTTGGATTAAAATCATCATTAACTGGAACAGCAGAAATAACGGAAATAGTTTCAGGAGTCATACCGTTTATAGATCGGAGAAACTTGAATTCATCAAAACCTGAAATATCATTAACAATTTCTGGCCATGAAAAGCATGCAACCTGGGCTTTAGCGCTTACACCAGCATCAGTACGAGATGCTCCTCTTAGAATAACTCCACGAGAGTTAATAAAATCAGAACCTGATACCCCAGCCTTACTTAAACGGGATTTTAAATATCGAGTAAGAGCATCTTCAAGAATACCCTGAACAGTAGAAATACCCAGCTCCTGTCGTTGCCAACCGGATAACTCTCGGCCATCATATTCAATTTCAAGCTTGATATTCATTAAGAAAATTTAACAGATCAGGGACTAACTTAAGATATTGCCAAGACTTAATAAGATACCATTGACTCAATGTGGCCGCTGCGAGCTAAGAACTATTTCTGCGATCTGAACAGCATTTAGAGCAGCACCTTTTCTTAAATTATCAGCAACAATCCAAAGATTTACACCACTAGCAACAGAATCATCCTCACGAATTCGCCCCACATATGTAGCATCAGTACCAGCAAGCTCAGCCGCATTTGGATACTCGCCTCTGGTTGGATCATCAAGAACAACAATTCCCTGACTCTCCCGCAAGACAGAACGTACATTTTCAGCCGAACAAGGGTTCTCAAATTCGATATTTACAGACTCTGAGTGACACGAAAATACAGGCACTCGAACTGATGTAGCAGTAATTTTTAAATCCTTCTTTTTCAGAATCTTTCTACTTTCGAGAATTACCTTCATCTCCTCCTTGGTATAACCATTTTCAAGAAACAAATCACAGTGTGGAAGAACATTAAAGGCAATCTGTTTTGAAAATTTTTCAATCTTTATTTCTTCCTGATTAAATAGGGCAAGTGATTGATCCCATAATTCATCCATCCCCTGCTTACCTGCACCAGAAACAGATTGATAAGTAGAAACAACTACCCGTTTCAAACCAAATTTACGATCAAGTGGAGATAGAACTACTGCCAACTGAATTGTAGAACAATTAGGATTGGCTATTATGGTTCCCTGCCTTGGTGACAATCCCTGTAGATGCTCTCTGAGTACACGATTATTAACTTCTGGCACAACTAATGGAACATCATCATGCATTCTGAAGTACGAAGAGTTATCGATGACAATCACTCCCTTATCTCTTGCAACAGGTCCAAAAGTTTCACTTACTTTGGCCCCTGCAGAAAACAGAGCGATATCTACATTATCAAATGAGTCCGCTGAAAGCTCCTCAACAATACATTCTTTATCCGCAAAATCTACCGACTCACCTACCGATCTTGAACTTGCTAGAACCTTAAGTTGAGAATATGGAAATTGCCTTTCTTCTAGAACCTCCAACATTTCTCTTCCTACAACACCAGTCGCTCCAACCACTGCTACCGAAACTTCACGCTGATCCACTACAAGCAAACTCCAAAAACTATTCCACAATTATTAATAAACAAAAAATTAACTCCCAATATAATACCCAAAGAAAATACCCAGAAAATAATCCATGAGCAGTACTAAAAATTCACTGCATCAACTTACAAAATGAAAACTGATGAATATGCTAACATATATTAATCATTAAGAAAATATTGAAGTTGAAAGTATAAAAAAGGGTAAACCCAGATATTACCCTTCCATGACTTTCGTCTTTGGGAGTAGAGAATTCTACTTATAATAAAATAACATTAGTAAAGAACAATTTTAAACAACCATCGATACTGGATTTCTAAGGATATCCATAATAGCTTCCTTGCCCTTTAGCTTTTTCTTCTTTAATTCTGAATGCTTGATCGCAATCGCAGGAGAATAACGAGCATACTGTTCAAGATGCTCTACTTCTTTTTCAAGTTTAATATGCTGGTAGTACAGCTTTTTAAGGTTCTTATTTAATGGAACAATCTTCTTTATTAGCTCGCGTTCAGCTTTATCCATAATATAGAAACACCCTTTAAAGGTTAGATTAATATTAAACACCATCCTTTATTATGCCTAAGGGGCAGAACCCTAGTCAAGGAGCTATCCATCTGTTTTTATTAGCTTTTGTATTTTTTTTAGTCAAAACTGAAACCAAACGTGCAAATACAGTTTAACTGATAAGTTGAAGATAGCTCAACTGACGCCCGCAATCATCACCATCCCTTCTGTATGAGTAAAAATCAGGTGAACAAATCGTACAAATGTGGTTAAGGTATATCTTACCTGGGACAACTCCATTTGCAACAAGAATTTTAAATACAAGGCTCTGAACAGATGCGTAATATTTACCCTCTCTTGAATGAATTGATTGAGCTGATTTTACAGAAATATTTGACTTTTGACATTGTTCTATAAGAGATAGTTCCCTTTCCTTAAATATTTTTACCACTACTAACCCAACCTCATAACAACATGAGCCTGCAGCAGGGCCTGTTGCTGCTATTATATATTCAGGACTTGAGCCAAGATGAAACAATTTTTGAAGAGCTGCTTCAATAATTCCATCAATAGTACCTCGCCATCCACAATGAAGGATAACAGCGATATTAATATCAGAAGCATATAAAATCAGCGGTACACAATCGGCTGTTTTAATTCCGACAGCTCCATCACCTGAACGAACAAGAAAACCATCCCCTTCCAATGAATTATTTGAAATATTAGAAAAATCTTGTGTTCTGCATAAATTTATTCCATGAACCTGTTTTAAAAGCTTGACTGAATTACCAAGAACTAGTGAGGAGTAATCACAAATGATATTCGGACTAGAAGCAATTTTAGTCTCAGATAATTTGATATCTAAAGAAAAGTCCAGACCCTTTACATTCACCCCCTTACCCATGAAACCATGACATATTCCACAATCAAGAAGAGCTTTGCATTTAAATACAAGAAAATCACTGTAAATTTCTTTAATAAAAAACATACTGAAGGTGAAATATTTAAAAAGAAATTGTGATTACTACATTACTCTCTCAGTATTTTTATAACGAAGTGAGATATCAAGTGCTGGGGCTGAATGAGTCAAAAAACCTAAAGAAACCTCATCAATCCCTGTACTGGCATATTGAGTTATGTTATCCAGATTTATACCTCCAGACGCTTCCAGAACCATAGAACTTCCATGTTCCAATTCTCTGAGACGGGGTATTATTTCTGACAATTCCTCAGGACTAAAATTATCAAGGAGTAAACCATCAGGTCTTGACCTGACTGCATCATGAACCTCTCTCCAGTCACGAACCTCTACTTTGAGCCTGAATGAGGGGCGATAACGACGACAGCGCGATATAGCTTCAGTAATATTGCCACCCAATGCATCGATATGATTGTTCTTAATTAAAAACTCATCAAACAAACCCTTTCGATGATTATATCCACCACCTGCCCTTACCGCGGCTTTCTCCAAAAGCCGATAACAAGGTGTGGTTTTTCGTGTATCAAGAACCCTGACATCATAAGATGAAACAAGAGACACTGCTCGATTAGTCATTGTAGCAACACCAGATAATCGTTGAAGAAAGTTTAGAGCCACCCTTTCGCCCGTAAGAATAGTTCTAAACGAACCCTTTATACGAGCAATAACATCACCAACATTTACATGAGTTCCATCTGAAATTTCGGGAGAATAGCAAATTGCAGAATCACTATCAGAAGACAATCCAGCCTTCTCACTAGTTGCAATCTCATGAAAAACTCTTGCTGCAACATCATGACCAAAAATAACCCCATCTTGTTTTGAAATAATTAAAGCATCACCTCTAAGATGTGGATCAATACAAGCTACCGTTGTCACATCCTCTGCAAAAAAATTACTAGAATGATCACCAGGAATTGATGCAGTGCGACCTGATCTTATATCGTCCAATTCAGATAAGATTCTTCCCACGTCCTCGGCAACTGCGAGTTTAACCAGCAAATTTAAGGATTTAAAATAATCAGAGTCCTCTGGACTATTAGCAAAATCAGAATTACCGCTCATTTTTTAACCTTTCAATGAGAGAACATACAAATCAAGAAGTATGAGCATCATTACAAGTAGTACCACTAAAGTAATAACCCCAAAAATAGCATATTTTTTCTGTTTTCGTTCTTCTTCAGCCTGCACAACAGCAAGATTAGGAGAACTAAATCTTTTAACACCAACTAAATCAGATTGACTACGGGAAACTTTGTTAACAGTAAACCCCATAGAAGTATCTGAATCATTAGATAAAGATTCATCAAATGTAAACAAGGTTGCCGTACTTGCACGCTTTCTTTTTTTCTGATGATCACCCCAACTATCATTACTCATTCTATCCTGTAAGGAATTAGATACTTGATCTGGGATTTCCTCTTCAATCTCAACAGTATTCTCGCGTGTAGAAATTGAACCAGACTGAGTTATATTCTCAGGAGTTGAGAACAAGCCACCACCCATCGATCTGGATGTTTTTCCAATTGCACTAAAGCCATCTACACTTCCAGAGGGTGTCAAATAACCACCTCCAGATTGCTTGTTACTGAATATGGAACCAGATGAAACCATAGATAAGGTATCTTGTCGTTCGCGCAATCCTCCAGAATCACTGCCTGGTGAAAAATCAACTCCAGTATCTCGCGCACCACCCTGAACATCCAATACTTCCCCAGAGTCTAATACAGCCTGAGAATCTAATATTGATTGAGAAACAATTACACTAAGTGATGCGATTTTAATTATATCCCTGTCATTAAGTTCAACCCGGCCAGTTTTTGAAACCCCATTAACATCTGGGCGAATTTCGGGATGCTTGCATGAAAGAAGAAGTTGAGAGTCTAAATGCTGCCTAATAATAAAAATCAGCTCATCGGTACCAAGCTCAGCAGAGGGAATTGTGGCATTTGATCCACCATATGTAAAATCGGTAGACGGACCAATCGGAAATTCTCCCTGATAGGTAGGCCCCTGAAAAATAAAAATTCTGGGAGTATATGCTGTATTTAAATTACCAGATAGATAAGCATTTTCGCACCAGAAGATGAACTCGGAATCTCCAAACTGGATAGTATCATCCGGACGCAAAATTCTGACTTCGTTAGAAGGTAATTGTACTCCATTAAGAACGCTTCCGTTAGTGCTGCCAAGATCCTGCAAAAACCATTCAGAACCTGCAAAAATAAATTCAGCATGTGAACGTGACACAGCTGAATCCGAAACTACCAAATCCACACCGTCAACCCTTCCTACTTTCACTCGTGTAAGGTTCTTACTTTTGAAAATTTCTACTTTCCCAGTTGAAGAAAATTGAAATAATTTAAATTCTTTATTCATTTACAATCTAATATCTTTGTTTAACAAATGACAAAAGTACTTCTCTATGTTTAGGGGAGACATTTTAATAATTTTACTTTATTGATACTACCTAGGGAATTTCTTTAGGGAAAGAAAAACTTCTGCAACTTCGTCGTAGAGTTCCTGTGGAATCTGCATTTCTGTCGGAACCCTGGAGAGTTTTTCGGCCAGTTCGGGCGATTTCTTAACTGGCACACCATATCTGCGTGATACTTTAAGAATTTCAGAAGCTAAGCGCTCACGACCCATTATAGAAACTTCAGGAGCGTCCATATAAGCCTCCTCATAGGACAAAGCAACGGCTACTTTACCAGGGTCACTTTCGTTCACCCTTGAATAACTGCCAGTACGGGTATCCTTAACAAGAGCAGACGTACGATTTGAGTGAATGGATCGATTAGGGGTCCCTTCTCTATATCTTGATCCTCGAAATCGGCTATTTTTATTATTCATACTAAACGGGAAGGTCTATTACATTTATCTATTCTCAAAACATGTTCTCGAGTTGAACTATATCATGCTCTAGTAGAATTATCTTCACTAAAAATACATACTACTAGCCCGATTTATCAGCTAATTTCTACTAATTTTCTAAGATTAGAGGACTCTGGATCTATTTTTTCAGAATCTTGTATGTTATTTTCCTGAATATTCGATTTGTCTGAAGAGGATAAATACTGAGGTGACTGATTATCCATTTCAACATAAACAGGCAGGTACAAAGTAAACAGACTACCTTGGCCCTTTCTGCTGTCAACTACCAATCTACCACCATTTTTTCTAGACAAAGCATAGGCAGCAGCAAGACCCATACCTTCTCCTTTTAAACTTAATCCACTGCCGGGATCAACATTCTTTGTGGTAAAAAAAGGTTCGAAGCAGCGTTTTCGTGTCTCAGCGTCCATTCCAACCCCATTATCCCTTACAGCTACCCGAATATAATCTCCAAATGGAACTTCAAAATGAGGAGAATCATTGTCTATGCTAACCTTATCCACCATAATTTCTACTGTACCTACTTCATTCATTGCTTCAGATGCATTTAACAGAAGTGCCTGAAGGATTCTCAAGACCTGTCTTGAATCAACGAAGGCTGGTGGCAAATCATCGATCATCCTATATTGTATATACTGTCGCTCAACAAGCAGTCGCTGCAAGTAAGTAGAGTTTCCTTCAATTAATCCTTTTATATCACACAGGTCACGAATTGGCTCTTCCAGATGCGCAAAAGATAACAACTGTTTAACCAATGAAGCACCTTTAGCTGCAGCTTCCTGTAATGTTAATGCTGATTTTTTTATCAGCTCAGGTTTATCGGCATATAGATCCAGTAATGAAGCTTGTCCCATGATACCCTGAAGGACATTATTAAAATTATGAGCAATTCCAGCCGCAAGAAGTCCAGCTGCCCGCATGGTCTCTCCTTCCCCAACTCTTTCTTCCAAACGCTTTGTAAAAAGCACATTAGCTATCTCGGCTCCAAGACTTGCCAGTAAAGCCATTTCTTCTTTATCAAGGGGAACCCCTTCATATTCACCTTCGAGCGCCAGAACCCCTAACACCTGTCCGCCTGCAACAAGAGGAATCAAGGCAACAGAATCAATACCATGTCGAAGAATGAACCGCCTTAAACCAAGACCTGGCAAACCTGCCTCAACATTATTAATCAACTGGGGCTTCTTGCTCCTGACAACATCAGCCATTGGATGCCCATTCTTTGAAATATCTACACGTATTTCAACCAGCTTTCGTTTCCAACCTGGACCATACGCTGCTTGCCCAACAACTCTCGTTCCAGTTTCATTGACCAATCCTAACCAATATCGTTCTATACCAAGTTCTTCGTGTAGAATCTGAAAACCAAGTTGAAATACATCTTCCATTGACAGAAAAGCTGACAGCTCATGTGAGATACGATAACGAGCATTAATAGCCCGAGCCTGTGCTCGGGACTCTAATATAAGCTCAGCCTGTCGTGCAGCAAGGCCAATCTGGGAAGCTGCTGTCCGCATTAATTGCATATAATTTGAATCAATAGATCTCTCACTGGTAAAAAGAAGCACCAAAACTCCAAGGGTTTTTTCAGCAAGTTCAACAGGCACAACAACACAAGTTCCACCAGTTTCTATATCAGAGGGGATCATCCACCAATGCTTGTCCTTATCGGCCTTGATTCGTGGCAAAATTATTGGATCACTACTTTTTGTGGCCCAATTGAAAATTTCAGGCGATGCGTTTTCAAAATATGCTGATTTTAATGATGGAGGTACTCCATATACTGAAAGAATTTTCAACCCCCCTGGGGAATTTGGTGCCCTTTCTCTAACTGAAATTTCCAGACCAATATCTTTGGAATCTCTTTTTAATCTGCTGTCCTGCAGATAACATACTCCACCTGTAGCACCAGTTACTTCGCAAAGTACACGGATACCTTCTTCAGCAATTTCTGCAGGTGAACGACCAGTGCCTACGGCAGTTGTGACATCAAGCAGGGCTTGAATGGTGCGATCCTGCTTAATGACACGCTGGGAAAGCTCATGTAGTTCATTAACACTATAAGCAAGTACATGAATAGCTGGTCTATTAGTTGCAACATGAAAACTGAACCTGAACCTCTTGCTTCCTGAGTCCGGATCAAGGACGCTGAACTCACCTGAAGCGCTTTTTTCACCATGTTTTAGTCCATCAAGCAGATCAGAAAAGCGACCTTGATCTTCAAATACAATCCGTGATCCGACTAATCCACGAACCCCAAAACCAAGAAGCTCTTTTGCGGGGCCATTAGTTGAAATTATTCTGCCTTCAAAATCAACAAGAAAATAAATAAAATCTTGCTCACGAAAAAGAAAATCAAGTGAAAGTTCCTCACTGATAGTTATGCTATTATCATGGTTCTTGCTTTCAGATCTGGACGGGAGTAAGGGTTTTCTTTTTAAATTCCATGCAAAATATAGTGGAACAATTTGTTTAATCAGGTCAGAAGTATCATCAATATAGGAGCTGGAAAGTTCAAAATCAGTACATATTCCCAATTCAAACAATCTGGCTTGATCTGTTATTCCAGAACATGAAATTAAATAACGTCCCTCTACCGAATGTTGCTCCAGTTCTACCTTACCAATCCTGTTCCTGTTTTTAAGAATTCTTAATATTGTCTTGGGTGGAAGCAATTTACTAGCTCCCTCTCGTTGCCACTCAACTGGATTTAAATGTTCATTACCGAAAACATTGCTCTGCAGGGGCACTATTATTACCTGAGAAGCATAAGGCAGTTGGCCAATTAAAGTAGCAAGGTTTTTAAGGACCAGTTGATCATCTTTATGCTGAAAGACGTCTTTCAGGACATGCTCATTCATGGATTTTACAATCAAGGCAGACACAAAAGTTTTATAAATTACCAGAGCAAACTTTTTGTTAGTCTTTTACTATTACTACCCTTGCCTTTCTTACATTCTCAATCATTCCATGGAGAAGTACTTCTTGATGAAGTTGCTTTCGCTGTCCACGAACATGTGGATCACCTTCGTCATCTTTATGCTCACGCTTAAGCTCTTCAAAATCCATCATCAGGTCTTTTCTTATTCGTCGTCTGCTAAGCCAGTAACTAAAAATTCCAAAAAGCAGCGAAAGTAACACCAGGTCTCCAAATAACCTGATTATAATGTCTTTTATAAGTCCAAGTGCAAGCCCAGGGCTTTGCACTTCTACCTCTATAACCGACTCTGCTGCGCTAAAAACACGAGCCCAAAGCAAAAGTAGTACAATCCCCCCAATTAATCCGATCTTAAGGCAATCAAGCAGTAAACCTGTTGGCGCCTTTTTGCCCTCTGCCTCACCAAGAATCCGCATAAATCCTTTAAACGGATTCAAGCGCGAAAAATCAATTCTTACATGCCTTAGTGAAACTTTAAATCCACCAACCTGAAAAAGCTCGCTAAGTAAGGCTGCACCAGACATAAGACCAAAACATATACAAATTGACTTAGCAGTAACCAAACCAGCATAGCTAATTTGCAAGAACAGAGTTTCCACATCAAAACTATCAGTATCTTCTATTATTTTATGATATAAATCAAGAATTCCGTGACCCCATGATGAAATAAATAAAAGCAAAAGAAATCCAGCACTTAACTCCATTGCTGCGGTCAATTCACGACTTCTTGGAATATTACCATCTTCCTCGGCTTTCTTTTTCTTCCTCTCACTGGGATCAAACTGCTTGTTATCACTCATATTCTGCCTCTTCCGGCTACTACAAAATCAAGAAAATCATACCCCATCAACACAAGTTGATGGCACATATATGCTCCGTTTGAGGCTCCCCTAATGAGTATTAAAAGAAAGACGACACCCAATACAGCTCTTAACAAGGTTAGCTCTACCCCAACATGAAACCTTGAACAGAGCTTCTGCAGAACCGACAGGCTTAATTCAAGAGCAAGAGAAAAAATTATTAGAGGAAGGACAATAATGATACATATTGAAAAAAAAGAACTTAAAAATTCTCCAAATCTTGCAAGATCAACATGCCAGATCATTAGGGAGTCAGGATTAAGGGATCCTGGCTTTGTTGAAGAAACCGACAAATCTGAAATGACAGGAAATGTATCCATTGCCTTTATCAGAATTTCAATAATTCTTCCTGCATACTGACCTTCAAAAAATATCCAAAGAACAAACAAACCACCATAGGATTCCAATTGTGAATCACGAGGACCCATCTCTGGTGCAAGCTGTTCAGAAAACTGAGCACCACGAAAAGTATCAATTAGCCTTCCAGTAAATGGCACTATTTCAAGAACTAGAGAAATAGGTATGCCAATTAACAAAGCAATTCCGACCTGTCTTATACAAAGAGAAAAAAAATCTTTACTCTCAGAAACTGTTGGGATTATTAATTGTTCCGGAAAAATAAAAAAAGAAATTCCGAGAGACACTATTATAATACCACTGCTACCAAGAACCCCACGGAGTGGAGTTATAAGAAAAAGTATTATGCTATGACGAATAAATAACAAGAAGAAAACAATCAATGCCCATTCGCCCATGAGATATCTATCTGACTAAAGAAATTACATTCATCATACTCTCAAGATAATCAACCATTTCTCCAACAAAATATTTTCCACCCATGTAGATAAATACAAATCCCATAACTACTTTTGGAAAAAATGTAAGTAACTGCTCCTGGATCTGAGTAGCCGATTGAAATACAGCAAGTATTAGTCCACCAATTAAAAGAACACCAAGAGGAATAAATAATCCTGTTGTTAACAAATTTAACGCACCATGAAATGCATAATCTACAGATTCCATTGATCAAACTCCCAGTCCTGGAATCTGATAAGCCAGTATAAGTTTTTCTGTTAAAACTCTCCAACCATCACTCAATACAAAAATAAGGAGCTTAAGAGGCAAGCTGATTGTTATCGGACTTACCATCATCATTCCAAGTCCAGTAAGAATTGTAGAAACAATCAAATCAATAACCAGAAATGGCAAAAACAAATATATACCAATAGTACAGGCTGATCTTAATTCACTCATCATGAATGACAATAACAAGCCTGACACCCTCTCATGTTCTCTTAAGCATGTTTCAAGTGCAGTACCTGCAAGCTTAATACATGGCATTTCCGGCTTCTCAGATGACAATTCATCTTCATTTAAAGGAGAATTATTGCGGGAAGTTACTATCAAGCGCTTCTGATCAAGTGAAAAGAAAAACATTCTCTCACGAGGACTCGTATTTAAACGAAGAAACTCTGAAAGAGGAGCAAGTCCAGCTTTTGATTTATTGATAATATTTAAAACGCCAGATTTTTTTCTGGTTTCCTTTGAACCCTTAGCTTCTATTATTGGATTGTTTTCTTCGTACCTCGTATAAGAATCAAGACATAACTCCAAAACAGGAAACATGGTAAAAAGACTTATTATCAAGGCAAGCATTCCGGAAAGTGCCTGAGATGGTAACTGTCCACCACCAAGAGCATTTCTAAGAATCGCTAGAACGACTGAAACTTTAAGGTAGCTGGTTGCACACATAAATACTATTGGAAGAGCACCAAGAGCAAGTAGACTTAAAATATGGGTAACAGATCCACTTTGAGAAACAAAACTTAAACCATCAGTTATTGAACTGGAGCTCATATATTATCCTCAAGAATTTCTCGCATGTTGACTGTCAATGTACATCCTAAGATTATTCAGCTCACTTAAATCTTTTTCCTCAACAGCAAGTTGCCTTTGAAAATATGATCGCTTTATCTTTAGTTCAAGCTCGATAGTTTTTTCCTTAAGAGTGCCGACCTTTATTTCTGCCTGCTGCTTTAGCAATTCTTTTGAAAAAAGTTCTCTGCTTACTGAACTAGCCTCATTTAGGCTGAATTTTCTCAAAGAAAATGCTTTTTCAGCCCACCTCGACCGATCCAGTAAATTCGCTGAGGAAAATATACCTTTATCCGGTGTTACTGATAATGCACTTTTTAACAATCCATCGCTTGCATTAATATACTTTTCCTTTTTTCTTCTCAGAGTACCAATTTCAGACTCAAGTCTTCCAAGAGTCTTTTGCTCACCAAGAAGTTTTGATTTCTCTTTTAGAAAAATTGCTCTCTCACGGGAAATACATGACTCCAATTTAAGAGACATTGCTTGCTTATCCCCCCTGCTGTTGGAGTCTCTTAAGTGTACTTTGTACAGAATCACCTACTTTAGTGACAAGCTCTGTCTGGAAATGTACTTTTGACATGTTCATCTGCATTTCAAGAAGTGGTTTAAACTCAACTGGTAAATTTTGTAAAAGTTTGAATGACTGACCATAAGAAGTCTTCCAGCTTGATTCAAGTTGCTCCAGTCCCTGTTTTAAACCATCTGAAAGACTCTCTCTTCGAGCTTCAAGAGCTTTAAATTTATCCTTAAATGAAACTCTACTCTCATTTGAAACATTAACAGTTTCAAAATGTCCCTTGGTTCTTGAGAAATCAATTCTTTCAATACCTGACATACTTAACCCTTTAAATCTTAAACAATCCTACCCATAGGTTATCGCTAGAATGAATATTTTTTTTCAAATTAATGGATATTGTTTGATAATCTTTTAAATTCTCGAATAATAAGCTGTTCATAATAGATTGATTTATTGACCCAAAACACAATTTTTAAAGTTTGGCGGTGATTAAGATAAATAATTTATGTCATTATTACAGGAGGTTACCATAACTTACTGAAGCACTTTTGATATTTTTCAGATACAATTAAATGAATAATTCATATAAAAATCGAATAAGTTGAAAAAATGAGAAAAATTTCTCTTAATCTGACTCTCGCTATTATATTTATATTGTCGTCGCTTGCTTCGTGTGGAGGAGGTAGTGGTGAATCCTCAGGTGGAGCAGACTTTGTTCCTACCCAGACAAGTGATACTAGGACATCATGGGTCGTAAAATGGAATCGTATTGCAATTGACGCATCTGGACTTGATCACACACCTGTTGGAAGAAGCGAAAGCAGAGTATTTGGCGAACAATTAGGTCCAGTTCGAGCTGCTCGCGCAATGGCGATTGCTCACATTGCAATGGCAGATGCTGTTGCTGCAATTACGGGAAGATTTGACAGCTATATGCCAACTCAAAGTGAAAACCCGGAAACCTCTTTAAAAGCTGCGATTGCTCAGTCAACTCATGACGCACTTGTTGGACTCTTTCCTTCTCAAGCTGGAATTTTCAGGAGACATCTTGTTGAAGATTTGAATGCAATCCAGGATGGGCCTGCTAAACAGGCTGGTATAAGAGTAGGAAGAGAACGCGCAGCAGCAATTCTGCAAGAACGTCAAAATGATGGATCATTTTTAAGCGAACCATATTCCCCAATTAATTATCAGTTTAGAAACGAACCAGGTCAATGGCGCGGAGATCCAATTAACCCCGGACAAAATCCAATCGGATCTAAATGGTATCTGGTGAAACCGTTTATTTTAAATAACGCCAGCCAATTTAGAATTACTCCTCCCCCAGCCATTGATTCCAAAGAATACGCTGAAGCATTTAATGAAGTTAAAGAGTTTGGAGGTGATGGATTAACAACTCCAACTATAAGAACAGAAGACCAAACGATTGCAGGAATTTATTGGGCGTACGACGGGACTCCTAGTCTTTGTGCCCCACCTCGTCTATACAATCAGATAGCTGTTCAGCTTGCCATTGAGAGGAATGTAGATGTTGTAGATCTGTCCAGGCTTCTAGTTCTAGTAAATCTTGCAATGTCTGAAGAAGGAATTGCGAGCTGGGAATCGAAGTTCCATTACAATGTATGGAGACCAGTAACTGGTATAAGGGAAGCTGATCCGGGAACTGGGCCAACCGGACTTGGTGACGGTAATCCACTCACCACTGGAGATGCTAATTTCACACCCCTTGCAGCTCCTGCTTCAAACCTTAACGCAAGAAATTTTACTCCTCCATTTCCTGCTTATCCATCTGGCCATGCAGGATTTGGAGCAACCATGTTTCAGGTATTAAGAAACTTTTTTGGAACTGATAACATTCAATTTACATTTGTCTCAGATGAATTTAATGGAGTCACACGAGACGTTCAAGGAAACGTGCGTCCACTTATACCAAGGACATTTTCAAGCTTAAGTCATGCTGAACTTGAAAACGGTCTAAGCAGAATCTATCTTGGTATTCACTGGAGGTTTGATATGACAACAGGAATTGATCAGGGAAGAAAAGTCGGAGATTACGTATACAGCAGAGCTTATAGAAGACGATAGGTTAAATATAAAGATAATTTGAAGTAATAATTTAAATTCTTCTAAATGCAAAATCAGTCGAATTTGCCCCCGTCTCGTAGCATAGAACCCTTTGTCTTTTAGGAAACGGTTCATTTAGTTTTATCGTTTCCTAATAGATATAAAAACTATACCTATCTTACTGGAGTAGGGAATCTGTAATCATCATTCTTGCCCTTTCGAACAACT
>DAOLCO010000042.1:0-27776 GCA_035327825.1 Oligoflexia bacterium
GTAAGCAGTTTTGGAAATTTTATTGCTCGCACTGCCAGATACTAAACAAAGCTCAGGTTTTCGCAATAAAAGTTCCAAAATGCAGGAGGGGGTAGTGCGATGCAAGAAAAACCCAAATACAGACACTTGGCAATTCTTTCCTCTTGAATTCAGGGGAAATGGATCTAATAGTGAAGGGTTACGAATGTTGCTTCTTGCTTGAAGAAATATAGTGAAATCAGTAGCTTATGTGATTTTCGGTGGCTATTTAACAACAAGGGCCCCCGGTTTTAACCCAATTACAGCTTAATTACTGTCCTGCCGATTTAATATGACATGCAGGATCCTCATTTTGAATTTTACAAGGATAATAACGAGCTGGATACTTCCAGTCTGTTTTTCTCTGTGCTTCTGGCTCATCCGGAAGGATCAGCTTTTTCCGAGCTTATATCACCTATCAAAAGTATGACAGGTGAGCTTTCAATTGTTTCAAGTGGAGGGGAGGTAATAGAGCATCTTGAGCGCGAATATGTAGAGCTTGTAATACTTTCTTCAGAACTCCCTGATATATCGGGGAGGGCATTACTTAATAGCATTTTTCATTTAAGACCTGGGCTTCCAGTTCTCTTTCTCTGCAAGACAAATGAACTTCAGCAGGCCCTTATTTCTCTCCGGGAGGGAGCGTGGGATTTTGTTCTACTTGATAATACAAAAGATATCAGATCAGCTCTCTATTCCTCATTACAAAGAATGGGAGAGAGAAAGCTTGACTTGTTTAAGGAGAATTCACTTAAATCCGAGCGATTTGCATATTGGTCTGCTGTTCAAAAGGCACAAGATGGTCTTGCAATTATTGGAAGATATGGCCTTGTTTCATTTGCTAATCCAGGTTTTATATCGTTTATGCGTTTAATAGGAGTTCCCGCAGACTCTGTTAATCAGGCTATAAACCTTGTGACTCTACTTCAGGTTGTAGACTATAGCCTGGCTGAGCAAGTAGCAGGAATCCTGAGATCAAAAATCCGTGGAGAGAGGGCATGGCAGACAGAGGTTCATCTTTCAAGTTCAGGTTTATCACCATTATTGGAGTGCGAAGATAAGTATTTTCAGCTTGATTTGTCTTCAATTTCCCTTGGCTCTGTTGATGCTTCATATGCCGAGGAGAACAGGTATGTATTGTGGGTTAGGGACATAACAACAATTAAAATACATGAGCAGTTTCAGAGAGACATGATTGCATCTACTTCACATGATCTAAAAGGGCCACTTGGGGTGATTTGTTGTGCGGCTGAAATGATGATGGAAGAAAAAAGCAGTCTTGATGACAGTATGGTAAATCTTCTTGAATTGATAATATCATCATCAGCCAAATCCAGGGCTCATATAGAAGAGTTTCTGGATCAAAGAAAGATTGAATCTGGAGCGATTGTTATTAACCCTGAAACACAAGCTCTTTCCGTTCTTTTTTCTGAGCTTATAAGAGAATACCAGGTGGCGGCTTCTTCAAGGGGTCACGCCATTAGTCTGGACTCTGATGTAAGTAATATTCTGATTCGCGTTGATAGCGTAGCGTTTTTTCGAATAATTGGTAACTTGTTAAGTAATGCAATAAAGTTCATGAGTGAACCAGGTCTTATAAGAATTTCAGTTGTAGAGTCCGAAGAATATCACAAAATATCCATACATGATTCCGGGCCTGGAATTGAACCAAAATCACTACCCGATATATTTAACCGTTTCTCAAGGGCAAGAAACGTTAGCAATATTAAGGGAACCGGACTTGGCTTGTTTATCGTGAAGAAACTCATGGAAGCTCACGGTGGAAGAGTGGAAGTGCAAAGTGAACTTGGATCTGGAAGCGTGTTCTCGCTTTATTTTCCAAGGTCTGGGGGTGATTAAAAATAAACACGCCTTTCCCTTACTTCCTCCACAAAAAGGAAGCTGGGTAAACTTCTTCAAGAGGAATTCCTTTTCGTTTTTCTCTTTCAAGGTAGCGTTCCGGTGCAAGTTGCTTTAGTAGATCAAGCTCAATTGGTAATGGTTCTTCAAGAATATGTGAAGCAAGAATTTCCCCTGCAAGCAGACAAGAAACCGTTCCCCTTGATCCATGGCCAAGGCTTGCAAGGTATCGTGTTTCTGATCCATCGCTGAGAGGGATCATCCCGACAAGTGGCATTCGGTCAGGGCTTGTAGTTCTAAAACATACACGACCTTCTATTGAATAACTCTCAACTGAAATATCTGGGCATTGATCTTTAAGTCGAGAAATTAAATCTATGGTGACTTCTTGATCAAACGCAGTTTCATGAGCATTGTGCTCATAGGTAGCACCTATCAGGAGTTTATTGTCTGATAATGGTATTACATATCCGTCATAACAAAGAGGAGTATTAATGAATTTATTGCTGCGTATGGAGGCAGTAAAAAGTTGACCCTTGATTTTTTCAATTGGAAGCCACGAAATATCGGGAAGTTCAGTGCTTTCAAATGCACTCGCAAATATTATATAGTCGAACTGAAAAGATTTATTATTATCAAGCGTTAGAGTCGCAAAGTCACTTTTTGTCTCGGTGCTAATTACTTTTCTTTCAAATAAAAAATCGTTTTTATTTAAGCACTGAAAAAGTTTGTTAGTCAGTTCCAGTGGATTTATGCTTCCTGCGTCTGGAAAATATAGAGCAGATTCGACAGAAAGTTTTTCACCGAAAACAGTTTTTAGAGACTCTGGTTGTAATTCCTGGGTAATTTGTTCAAGGCCAAGCTGCTTAATCCTGCTTGAAATGGTCTTCCATTTATTTACGTTTGTTAGTCTTATAACGCCTGTTTTTTGATAGCTGGTAAGGCAATTCTTATGACTAAGATTTTCAAGAACCCTGTTTGTAAAGAGATATCCAGTTAAAAAATACCTGCATAAGTAATCCGGAACCGATGAAAGGTGTGGCATAATAACAGCCGCCTTGTTTCCAGAGGCCTTTTCTCCAGGGGATTTTTTTTGCTCAAAGACTTTCACTTCAATATTTCTTTTTAGAAGAGCATGGCAGACAGAAGCACCCGCAAGGCCACCTCCAATTATGGCAACTCGCGGCCTCCTTTTTTGAATATGAAATGGTGCTGGGCTTGTCTCCTTTTCTCCAAAGAGCATTTCACGCTTTTTCCCAAAACCTTTAAGGGTTTTAATCAAAAAGCCTGAAGAGAGAGCGTTGTTTTTAACTTCTGATGCTACGGTATAGGTACTGAGCGTGCCATTAAATTTTGTTTTCTTGAAAATAAGGTCAAATACGCTTTTGCTCCACATATCGGGATTTTTTGAAGGCGAAAATCCATCAAGAAACCAGGCATCGGCTGTAAAGTTCTGACTATACAGGGCCTCATGAACCGGAAGGAATGAAAGGGTAAGGATAATACGCTCTTTTTCAAAGTAAAGTCTGTGTGTGCCCTGAAGCTGATATGGGTACTGTCTAACAAGATCAGATAGCAGGCTAGAGTGTTTTTGATTTAGCTTTGCAGTCTGTGAATTATACCAGTAATCCTTAAGAGCTTTATTGCTAACTGGAAATCCTTCAACAGAGAAATAATGAAGGAAGTTTTTGCAGTTTTTGCCCGAGTTCGCCCACGCTTCTCCTGCGCAAATAAAAGAAGCACCAAAACCAAAACCAAGTTCTCCTATTGTGAAATCTATACCAGAGTGCCAGCGCTCCAAAAGGTTATTTCCATTTATAAAAACATGCTGAACTTCTTCAAGGACACCTTCTCTGGAGTGAAATCTGTCCCCAAATATTTCAGATTGCACGCCCTCTGAATCAAGAAAAAAAGGGTGCTCTGGGAGTTTAAAGGATTTCATTTTTGCTTAATTATTCAAATCCCTACTATCTTCAGACCAACCGGAAGGTCGTCACCATAAAGCAGGTTATCCCTGTAGCTTGAATTTTCGGTTTCGTTCAACTTTTCGATACTAATGTCGAGTTGGGCGCATTCCCTGAGAAGTTTTTCTCTAAGGGAAGCGGATATGTCCAGATTGTCCATTCTTTCCTCCTGTGCGAAGAGAAGAAGACGGAGGGCGTATTTTCTGGTTTTCTTTTCAAGATCAAGAGAGATAATTTTATCAACAATCTCCTCGGCGTGTACTGCGGGAAGAATGTTTAAATCATTACCTCTGATTGTATATCGTGTACTTAATCTTGCAAGTGCCCACAGAAGTGCCTCATTTTTCTTTTTGGATCTTTTAAGTTCAGCAAGCATTAGATTTTTAAGTTTGATTTTTTCATCAAGATTAACTTCCTCAATTGAGGCAAGAAGTCTGCACTCTTCTGGATCGCTGAAGCGTTCTTTTTGCTGGTTCTTTATGGTGTCCTTAAAAAGTTCATTTTGCATGTCGGAGGGCAGGCCACCAGAAATTCTTCTCCAGAAAAGTGCCCACGCCTCCCTGTTTATTTTTTCTTTTTTATAAAACAATCCAAGTCTTAGTGTTTCTCTTGTATTTTCTATTCTATTCTCGTCTCCTGGATATCCGAATCCGGGCCGTAGACAAAATCCAGTGAGCTGAAGCCAGGTGGTTTCATGTTCCATGCTTCTACTTCTTCTTGATGATACCGAGATCAGTTCATCAGAAATGGCTCTGCATGAATTGTAATTCCAGGTACTCTTTTTTTCTGAAATAATATTTTCAAGTAAACGTATCAGGTCTTTAGGATTAATATTATTTTCAGTTTTTCTTGATTTTCCAAAAAAGGATTGAATCAGATCTTTCGCTTTATTTGGAAGAACGCGGGAATTTTCTACTTTTACTTCTATCTGATTGCTGAAAACGTCTTTAAGATGTTTTTTTGTATCAATAGAAAAAGAAAGTGGCCATGTTGTAGTTTCCTCTTCGTTTTCAGAAATTTCAGAACTTTGGTTGTTGCAGCTTGCAAGCCTCAAACTGATAATTCTTAATGATTCAATTCTTGTTTCGAGCTTTACGTCGACCTCATTTTTTGTGTCATTTGCCGTTTGGTTCTTTAAATGTGTACTTATTCTGGAAACTGGATAAATATCTTTATGCAGTTTTACCAGATCACCCCTGTTGTCTTCTCTCTTTTCGCTTGCAAGAAGGATAAATTTGCATTCTTCATTCGTTTTTAATTTAAATACCGGACTTGAAAGAGGAATCCAGTAATCCCGATCTTCGCCCTTTTCCAAAATACACACGGCTTTAGTATTGCTGGTTTGATCTTCCACCAGCAGATATAAACTTCGTGGGTATCCTGCTCGAACTGGAAGGGGTTTGTTTTTTCTGTTGTTATGATAACCCAGATATCGACAAGCGCCTTCGGCGACTGACAGGTAAAGGTTTTTTGAGGAAATTTCCTGCGGTGAGTAGCCTTGAAGTATTTTAATTTTTTCAATAATTCGAGCCCTGAATAATGAATTATTCATCGTCCCGCCATTAAATAAAACGGCATCAATGTCTATTCCGTCAATAAAATCCCTTAGGTGCAAGGTGATACGAGGATCTGTACAGTAGGGTAGTCCCAGTTCTGAAATGTATGATGTGTCTAGTAGAATGTCTTCGTTTTCAAGAGGAAAAAAGCCATTTATTACATTTGAAATTATTTCATTTGGGTCTATTATCAGGCTTCTCGTGCTATTAAAAAGGTTTCCAGCCTTATTGCTCAGGATACTTATGTGTAGCTGTTCTGGTAGGGGGTTTTTCTCAAAATAGACTTCCTTTATTTTTCGGGATTCCTGAATTAATCTAAAAAATTCTTCTTCTGAAAGTTGAAGATCGTGTTTTGATTTAATAAAATAAGCAATCGAGAGATCAATGTTATCACCGCCCAATAGCAGGTGTGAGCCGATTTTTACTCTTTCAAAAAGACTTTTTTCACTGTTGGTAAATGAATAGATGCTAAAGTCAGCAGTACCTCCTCCTATATCACAGACAAGAATAGAGGGTCTTTTTTTTCTGATTCTTGAAGCTGTCGAAAAAACGTTGTCGATGTTTGCATATAAAGCAGCCTGAGGTTCGTCCAGAAGTTGAATCGAATCCAGAGGGTAGTTCGCCATTGATGCGGCTTCGAGGGTTAGTTTGCAGGCTTCTTCGCTAAATGATGCTGGGACTGTTATTGCGATTTTTTGATTGTTGAATTTGCTTTTGCCTGATTTAGATGAATTCCAGGAAGACTTGATGTATGATAGCAAAATTGCCTGAGCATCGACTGGTGATATTTTTTTGTCCGAAGACAAGTTAGATTTCCATGGCAGTATTTTTTCTCTTCTTGATATTCCATCTGTGTTAAGCCAGGATTTGGCCGAGTGCACAACTCTTTCAACTTCTTCAAGAGATATTTGTTTGCCAATTTCTCCAGGTATCCATTCGGAGGCCGTCATGCTGAAAGAGTTTCTATCATCATTTTTTTTCTCTTCGTTTATCTCTTTGTAGCTTGACCCTGGAAGTAGGTCGATTATTCCTTTTGGTAATTTTATCCTGGGCAGGTAGCAGAATGATGGAAGAAGCTCATCTTTTATAATGGTTTCTTCATCTTGTGCCTGAGTAAAAGTAAGAAAAGATATTCGGGAGTCAGAATCAGATGAGGGGAAATTATTATTTAGTCCTGTTTGCTCTTCTGCTTCAAAAGCACATGCGCAATTAGAGGTGCCAAGGTCAATTCCAATATAGTGTATGCTTTCCATTGCTTTTTCTAGTCGCGAATTTTAAATTCTACTTGATGGGATTTGTCGGAATCTTTTTCGTCCATCCATATTTCCAGAGTGCCAATCTCGGTCGTCTTTACTCTTAATGTTACGGGAGTAAGTTTCGATAGGTCGGCTTCGTTCTTAGGTACATCCGCTATAATTGAATGTACTCTGGTTAGATTCTTTTCGGCGTCAGGTACTATTTCTCCTGGTTTGTCTTCGCTTCTTTCTTTTGATGCAAAAATTGGAAACTCTGTAGATGTTCCCTTATTTAATGTAAGGGGTGTGCTTGTAAGGCTGAACTCGCTTCCCTCCTTGGCGCCTTTTGGGATTATGCAAATTCCTTTTAGTTTTGGGCGGATTCCCGGAACTGAAAGCGAGTTTTCCCGGACACCAAGGTAAAGAGACTTTGAGATGCCGGCTTGAACAGGGATTTCTTCGCCCTGTGATTTAAGAAAACTGAAATACGCAGCGCCACGGACAACACCCTCATCGTAATTGGCAGATAAGAAGTTGGAAAAACAAGATCCTGGAAAAGTCTTTTCCAGTTGATTAAGAAAGCGATTTCTTAAAACTCTAGACTTGAATACTCCTCCATTAAAAAGAATCTTACTTGGACGGATAAGTTTTCTAGAATGGTCAAGAAGTGAGTCTTGTATGTTTTCTTTAAGCTGATCGGAACCTACCACTACTTTGTAGCTTTGCTTTAAAAAATCAAGGAGATGAACTGTGAATCTTGGGTCAGTTTCGTAGGGTAGGCCGGTTGTGCTGACCCCGGATAATTCTGAATTTCTTGTTTCTTCCCAAGGTAAAACAGGGAAAAATCCCCGAATGGCAGCATCAAGAAAAAAGGACGTTTTTAATTCAAATGAGCGTGCTCCTGAGAACAGGTTGCTTCCTCGTGTTGGAAGGGATATGTGCAGGATTTTATTTTTTTGTTCAAAATCATCTTCGCTGTAGTCGGTCAGAGCCCTTTCTTTTACGTCCCTTAAAATGGGTATAGATGAAAGTTGTTGCCACTCGTCAATCGGCGACCCTTCCTCAAGAGCTTTTTCCGATAGGAGCATGCTTAGCATCAGATCAATGTTGTCTCCCCCAAGTAGAATGTGTTCGCCTACGCTGAATCTGTCTAATTTGAGTTTGCCTTCATGCTCATTTACCCCAACCAGGGTAAAATCTGTGGTTCCTCCACCAATGTCACATACCAGAATTACATCGCCAATTTGAAGGTGTTCTCTCCAGCTATCTTTGTGGTCAAAAAGCCAGGAATATAGTGCTGAGAGAGGTTCCTCCAGAAAAACAAGATTCTTGATACCGGCTTTTTCCGCGGCCTGTTTGGTCAGGTTTCTTGCTATCTCATCAAATGAAGCGGGTATGGTCAGGACGAAAGGTATATTTTCGGCATCAAGAATAATAGATTTTTTTCTTGTTTCCACTTCGAAGGATGAGACAGCTTTTTTGATTATTTCAGAGGCAATTTGGACCGGAGTGAAGCGTTTTGGGTTGTTTACTTCTGTTGTGCTATTAGGTTCTGAGAACCAGGGCAGGATAGCAGCACTTCTGTCCACCAGATGATTACATAACCACGACTTTACCGAACCTATCGAATGAAATGGATCATGTGCAGATCTTTTTCGGGCAAGCTCGCCACATGTAATCAAAAAGTCATTCTCAATAAATGCAAATGAGGGTAAGGTTTTACACAAACCAAGGGTATCTTCGTCGATAAGCTGTTCCAGCTCGGAGACAACAACTTCTTTCCCTATGGAATATGCAATCAGGGTGTTTGATGTTCCAAAATCAATTCCGAGTCCTGTAATTTTGTTTGTCATACTGTTACTGCTGTTTATGATTGTGGCCCAATAAGTAAGTTCAGCTACGTAAGTTTTCGCTCTGGCATTGAACCTGGGTGTTATCTGGTAAATTACGCCGCCCTATAAAACAGCAAAGCTGTTTTTCAGGAGTTTACTGATTCTGCTTCTGCTGGGTAAAGAAGGCAGGACTTTTCTTCGTCATCAGATACGCTTTTTGGTAACCGTGAGCCTGTTAACTTCCATCCCTTGTGAATTATGCGAATCTTGTCTGACTGGGAACCGGATATCCTGATATGTGATTTTGGGAGGTCTGGTTTTTCAATCAGGCTGTTCTCGGCCGTATCAAAGATTGGCTCTACTTCTAGGTATTTTTTGAGTACTTCCGAGCATCCTCTATGAACTATACGGCATGCACTGGCCACTTTGTTGTCGTCGTGAGTCAGTATGTCTTCATTCAGAAAATCAATCAACCTACCTTCTTTCTGAAAGAGAGAAAGGAGCATTACGGCATCTGGTGATAATCCTGATTTTGTAAGGGAGCCCGTTTTGTTTGTTGCAGCAGATTTTGATGGAGCTTCCCTGGATAGAAGGCTAAGGCCCAGGGCTGTAAGTGAGGCTAGAAAAATAACACCAAGTACAAGTGAGTTTGCATCCATGTCAGAAATATTGATAGGCCCTGAGTTCATTCCCGTTGCTATTTTGTCAGAGAGAGGTAATCCCTTTATGTGATTAAGAAATCCCCATAGCGAAAGACAGGCTAGAACAAGAATTATTACGCGTGGTAATAGCAATTTGAAACTCATTTTCAGGGTGCTCCCAATCCGTTAAAAGTAGTAAATTTATATTAAAAAAGATCAGGTTTTTGGGCAATTCAAATATAATTAGTAAATTGCATCAGTTAAACCTGGCCCACATTATTCATCAGACTTATGTTATTACAGTGTGATGTGGCAAGTTTCGGTTAGAATTTTTTTGGTTTGTCCGCAAAAAGTTTCGAGATTTATCCTTCCATGTTCCTGTCGGTGGATTAAGTTCTAATAATTTAGCTTGTAATGTCAACATATTGAATAAGAAATTAATTTGGCATGGTTTTAGCCTTTAATCATCCAGTGCGTAACTGCTTTGTAAAACCCCGCCCGTAGCCCCCCCGCCCGGCAAAACGGATTAGAATAATCCGTTTTGCCTCTTTTATTAATTACGGGAGCTGCCGATATGAACAGTGATGGTGAATAAATGGGTGATTACTGGTCACTTGGCCCTGATCAATATGAGACTGCCAGCTTAGGTGGAAGTAAAATGGGTTCGCTTAACGCTCCTCTTGAAAAAGCTGCAAGGCTCGTTTCCGAGCTGTGGTTTCCCTATGATCTGAATATTTTTGAAAGTGTCAGGAAGAAAGCAAAGGCAGATACTGCTGGTGTCATGGTAGCCTCTCTTGTTGAGGAAATAAAAAAAGATATTTCACTTTATCTTCTTTGCCTTAAAGAGTTTTCAAAGCCGGAAGAAATTCAATACCGGGAGACCCATCTTGTATCAGACTGTCCTGATTACTTTTCCGGGGTCAGTAGCGGTATGATACTTGATGCCCTTAACCGAATTTCCAAAATGGCAATTCCATATCGCCTTGATCAGGCATCATCGTTTCAAAAGCAACGTTTGGCCGAAATGTATGTCAGTGGCTTTTCTGTTGATGCGATTGGTGGTTCATCCGGGTTCAGTAGTGGAGTGGTTTTTAGTTGCAGCATGCTAAGACAGCTTGGCCTGACTCTGGTTGCATGGAACTACCCTTTGATATTTGATAAGGTAAGTTGTACTGGACATTCCGCAGATTCTCTTGATGCGGAATTAAGAAAATATCTTGGTTTTTCTCCTGCAATGCTTGGTGCTGCCCTTGTCGAAAAATGGGGTCTTTCCGGTGTTTATCGAAATGTTGTTTCGTCAAGGGCTGGTAACTTTTCCAGGGTGGGAAAATCTGACTCCGGGATTGGGGATGTTGATAACGAATCTGAAAAAAATACTGGCAATTTATCAAGGGTTCTCGCGCAAATATGTCAGGTTGGAGAAGCTCTTGCTCGCGCAACCAATCCTTCACTATATTCATCTGCCAGGTCTGACCTTGATTTTGCAAATGAATTTATCACAGAGACTCTTGGCTCAAATGGTGTGGAGAATATTCTTAGAGGAGCTGATGAGCGTATCAAATTACTTGGATCGTCCCTTGCGGACTCTGTTGCGGAAGGAATATCCACTATTAAGGACGGGTTGCTTCAAAAGACTTATTCGTTCGATTTGATTTCAAAAAATCGATATGTCGAAGTTTTCCCTGAGGGTCTTAGAAGTAGCGCAGAGGCTTTGTATTATAATATCAGGCCGGATGGTCCTGTGGATTCCTATGCAAGGGATTTTGCAAAACAGATAATTCCCAAAACGGTTTTTTCTGCATTGACTGTCTATCTTTATGATCCATTCGAGGAGTTACTTTTTCCATCTCTTGTTCTGGGATCTCATAGATTTATAGCTCCTCGTCCAGAAAAGCTTAAAACTCAGAAAGGCGTTCCAAATCCTGTAACTGCGGCGCTTGATCTCAGAATACCACTAAGAGAAGAACACTTGCTTTCAGATGGCAAGGAGATTTGTATTCTTGTTTCATCTCTTGGAGTGGATCCCAGCATAGGAGTATTATATGTGGAGGCTCCAGTTGATGGAAAAGTTGCCGAGGGAAATGAATTTAATGGTGATATGATAAAATATTTTAAAGGTGTTCGAAATCTGCTCTCTCAGTGTCTCAGAATAGAGTTCAGCGAGAACTGATATCATTTAATTTCAAGTTTTTTTCTTATTTTAGAAAGTGCCAGGCCTAGTATTGGGATCTTTTCATACAAGGTGCTTGCGGTATCCCAGTAGTCGTAGTGAGCGATAATAAACCCCGAGTCGTCCGTAAGTATACTGCTTGAGCCCTCTATCTGAATTTGTTGATTTTTAAATATCCAGTGTTTTGGGGTCATTTTTAAAGTCCATGTAATCATGACTCCGAATTCAAATTCAGCTTTTTGGTTTATCTGAAAAGAGTGATCTCTGGTATCTTCAAGAACTGAACTAATGGCCTTTATGAACCTGGGTATTCCATTTGTTTGATTGAATGGATCCGAAAAAATTACATTATGGGTGAGAAGTTCAGTTAATCTGGATAGATTTTGATCATCAAGTTTTTCAAGTATTTGGAGGTAGATATTAATTTTTTCGTGGTGTTTATTCATTCGATATAAAATGCAAAATGAAAGGATTTATTAGTTTTTTAGAGATATTGATTCTTTAAGTAATAAAAAGTAAAGCGAAAATGATTTTTTTTGCTAAAGTGTTCGTGGTTTTACTTTTTTGAACAAGTATTAGGAAATTAATTCAAAAAAATTCCAGGGAGACATGTATTTGTTTTGGGGAATTTAGGTTAAATGGCCCATTAGTTTAATCTGAAATAAAATCTTTCTTACAGATTACTTGTATAGTTTTCAGTGTTTTGAATATTTAAGCCTTGAGTTTAATCGGTATTTGTTCTAATTAGGGCCTGCGATTCTGGCTTGGGCTTTTGCCAAGTAGACAGGTTTAATACGTTGAATTTTCACAGATTGTGCTGTTTTATCAGTATGATATGTTAAAGTGAGTAATTTGGGTTTGGTAGAAAAGGTAAGTGTATGATCGGTTGTTCTGTGGTTCGGAGTTAGATTCATTTCAGGGTACGCTAATCCTGACTCCTGAGAGCTTTGTATTTTTAGGAGATTTGTATTTGCAGGAGAGTTGGTGCGGTTTTCGGAATTTTCTGGATCAGGCAGTTTGATTTAGTTCAGATTGATTTAGTTCAGATTGATTTAGTTCAGATTGATCTGATTATAAGAAGAATTTCGTAAGCACTTTCTAAAATAGTACTTGAGTGTTTCTAGTGCTCTGCCGAGGTGAGTGTTTGTTTACCTCTTGTTAGAGTGTCATTGCTCCTTTCGGTAGAACACTAGCATTTGCGTGGTTTGAAGGATTAATTTCTTCTTTCCTATAGCGAGGCTCCGTTACAGTTCGTCCGGTCATTTGTTGCTTTGTGCTGGGGTTGGTTTGTGTTTTTAGATTTTGTTTTTATGTATTGTCCTATGTTGTTTTATTTTTTTTAAGGAGAAACTATGAGTACGCGTAAACTGTTATCAATATTCGCAGCCAGCCTTTTGGTGCTTGGTCTTGCCTCTTCTGCTTCTGCAGATGAGTATCGCGGATGGAATGGAAGTGTCGGTGGTGGAGCCCTTCTTTATGAGGGTGATGAGGAGTTGGAGCATACAGCTCTTTATGGTCTAACTGTTGGTTATGATTTTAACCAAAGATGGACCCTTGAGGGTAATGTATCCTACTTGCCTAATATCAAGAGAAACAAGCTTCCTGATCGTAGTGATGATGCTTTCAGATTGTCCCATGATACCTGGGGGCTTCGTTTTGGTACGGATCTTCTTTATCACCTGGTTGCAAACCCTGCGAGCAGCTTTGACCCATTTGTTGGTTTGACTGCTGGAGCTGCGTATTATGGAACCAGAATGTCTCAAGGGGACAGATGGGACCCATATGCTGGTGTTGCAGCGGGTCTTACCTACTGGTTAACCAAGGGTCTTGGGCTTCGAGCTGACTATAAGCATATAGTTGCAGGTCAGGATACTGAGTTCAACAATTTGTTTATGTTGTCTCTTACTTACAGCTGGGGTCGCAGGGCTAAGGCTGTTGCAATGGGCTCTGAAGAAGATAACCTTTCTATGGGAGATGCTAACCCTAACCTTAAGCCAATTTACTTTGCTTTTGATTCATCTTCTCTTTCTGCTCAGGCGAAGCAGGTTCTTAAGGAAAACGCTGATTATCTTTCAGCAAATCCTGGTACCAAAGTTGTACTTGAAGGACATTGCGATGAGCGTGGAACAGATGAGTACAACCTTGCACTTGGTGAAAGACGCGCTCGTTCAGCTTTTGAGTACCTGAGAAGTCTTGGTGTTTCAAAAGACAGAATGAGCACTGTGAGCTATGGCGAATCTCGTCCAGCAGATGCTGCAAGTAATGAGGCAGCCTGGGCCAGAAACCGTAGAGTTGAGTGTGTAGAGCTACCTAAGTAGAGTTTGTAGCTAACTGATTTAGTGCTTCTGTCTGGTTTGTTTTAGATTAGTGGAACTTTCGGTAGAGGTACTATTAGTGGAGGCCCGGAGCGATAAGCTCTGGGCTTTTTTTTGAGGCTTTTTTGAGGGGTTTTTTGAGGGAGGCTTATTGTTTTTGGTTATTTTGACCACCTCCATGATGAAGTTTTTTAACAAGAGTTCTGTTAAGTGAGACGTGCGCTTCTTCCAGGATTTTCTTTGCTTCTGCTTGCTCTCTTTCTTTTGTGGGAACGTGGGCTGCTACCTGATTTATTTTCTGACGACTTGTTTCCTGTTCTTGAAGAAGGGGCGGGCTATATAGGCAAGCTTGGTTCAATTCCAGAAATTGGGTTTTTGGGTGGGACGCTTTATGTAGAGAGACTGCGCGGTTCAGAATCTGACGGTGATGGAAGTGACATGCTTTTTATCGCCATGATGAGTGAAGACGTTTATCCTCATTTTTATCCCCTTGAGAGAAGGAGTGGTAGTGATACATCTCTTCTTTTTTCAAGACAATTTTTAGCTCCCAGTAATCTTTTTGGTCTCTATAATTGCTCTCTTATTGTTCGTTCGGCTGATCTTCGGGGCATTAATGGAGTTGTTTCTTGCAAAAATAACACAAAGGGTGTGTTCTCACTTAATCGGGCGTCATTTAGTGTTCAGTCAGCCCTTGGTAGTTCTTCTCGGGGCAAAAAGGAGAATTCTCTTTCTTCAAGTTTGGATAATGGAATCATAAAATCTAATGACAGGGATTTGCTTCGATTTCTACTAGGTAGAAGAAACCTTGATATATCTAGTTCGAATTTGAATACCGAAAAAGAAGAATATGAATCATTTATCCTTTCCCTTAATGAGAAAATTGATTCTTATTCATCTGCCGAAAAAGTAAAAGAGATGCACTCTATCAGAAGTGCAGAGGTCATTGCTCTTGAGGACAGGAAATCTTCGCTTCTTTCCCAAATTGGCAAGCTTGAAAAAGAAAGAGACCAGTTACTCAGGACTTCCCCTCTCGGAATAGAGGTTGGACTTGCCCGCAGGCTTTCAAGTCTTGAATTTTCATTAATGGAGAACTATTTTAATAACGGCTCGTATCAATTGCCGTTCCCTAATGGAGATTCTTTAAAAGAGATGAAAGAGAATATTGCTAATCATCAAGATGAACAGCATTTAACTGACAGGTTGGATGAAGAAGATTATGGCGTTGTAAAAAATAACTCTTCAGATCCTAAAGAGTCAGCTCAGGGAGAAGTTGAGTGGTGGAAAAGGATGGAATGAAATTCGTTAAGTTTAATCATCTTTTGTGTTCTGTAAGGCTATCAAAGTTCATAGGCCTTCTCTCTACTTGTAGTTGTCGCGTTTTTGTTATTTCCTTTTTCCCTCTGTTATTTTTTAACATTGGCGAATCAATGGCGTTAGAAGAGGAAGATAAGAAATTATTTTTTGTAAAAGAAAAACTTGATTTTGATCCCGAGACTTCTTGTGTGTTTTTCGTGGATGAAACAAATATTATTTCATTTTCCTGTACCTCTACATTTCTTTCAGAAGATGGAACCCTGATCAAGGAAGGAAAAATTTCTGGTGAAAGTTTGAAACAGTCCAATACTTACTATCTGGCCTATCCCTTACCTGAGATCGGGAAAAATATTGTCAATTCCTATGCGATTCCCGTACATTACAAAGGTGGAAGGCCGTTTTATGCTTCTCTGCCCAGGAAGGTCTCTGAATCAGATATTTACGATTTGGCTGCGATAGACTCCTTGGTCCAGGATGTGATAAAAACCGAGCGTGAACGTCTTGCGCTTGAAGCAAAAAAAGAAGAGCGAGAGCGTGAAGAGTCTGAACTTTTGTCAGCCATGGAATCTTCAAGCGAAAGTCGCAAACTGCTCAAGCTGGAACAAAAAAAAGCTGATCTGGAAGAAGCAGTCTCAGAACTTGAATTGCATCTTGCAAGTTTTAAAGAATTGCTGAAAAGCTCCCATCAGGCTAATGCGCCAGCTCAGGTGTCAAATCAGCTTAGGCGACATGATCTCTCAATGGCAATAAAAAGAATCGTCGAGTTGTCGGTCAGGGCCAGGGCTCCTGAGGCTCGAAAATAAATTAGAGTTTCATTTGCGCTGAATTTTTAATTAGATACGAATTTTTAAAATATTTGAAATTAAGGAGATTTTTTGTGATAAGACACGATTGGACAAGGCAAGAAATAGCAAATATGTATCAGCAGCCATTTCCCGATCTTGTATTTGCTGCAGCAAGAATTCATAGGGAAAACTTTAATCCACTTGAGATACAGCGCTCCACCCTTCTTTCAATAAAAACCGGAGGCTGCCCTGAAAACTGCAAGTATTGCCCGCAAAGTGCGCACTATAAAACATCTGTTCAGGCCGAAGGCTTAATGGACTTTGAAGAGGTACTTGGATTTGCAAGACAGGCAAAAGACTCTGGTTCAACAAGATTCTGTATGGGTGCTGCATGGCGTGAAGTTCGTGACGGCAAGCAGTTTGATCGTGTCCTTGAAATTGTCTCTGGTGTAAAAGAACTTGGACTTGAAGTATGTTGTACTCTTGGAATGCTGAGCGAAAGCCAGGCCAGGCAATTAAAGGATGCTGGTTGTTATGCCTACAATCATAACCTTGATACCTCACCTGAATATTACGAGAAAATAATATCGACACGAACATATCAGGATCGGCTAGAAACCCTTTTAAATGTAAGAAAAGCGGGTATGACTGTTTGCTGTGGTGGTATTCTAGGAATGGGCGAATCTGAAGAGGATAGATGGGGCCTTCTTCAGCAACTTGCCAATCAGAACCCTCACCCGGAAAGCGTTCCTGTTAATATGCTTGTCAAAGTTGAAGGCACTCCTTTGTCAGAGGAGAAAAATCTTGATCCGTTTTCTTTTGTGAGAATGATTGCTACTGCCAGGATTTTAATGCCCAAAAGTTATGTACGCTTGTCTGCTGGTAGATCCAGCATGACGGATGAGCTTCAGGCGTTGTGTTTCCTTGCTGGTGCAAATTCAATTTTTGCAGGAGAAAAACTGCTTACTACTCCTAACCCAAAAGTGAATGAAGACATGGAGCTTGTAGATCGTCTTGGAATGTTTTTTAAAGATTCTGGTATTTCTGATAATGGTAGTGGGGCTAAGGTTTGCTACTCTGGGTTGCCTGAAGCTGCTCTGGCCAGGGGCGAGGGATTTGCAGGCAGATCAAGTATTCATGGCTCTAAAACTTCTGATTCAATAGAGTCTGAGATTTGATGTTTTAATTTAAGCTAAATTTAAAGGGTCGTTTATGTCAACGCAGACCGCAATTACTCCTACAAGGTCCCTGGATTATCCGGAATGGTATCAACAAGTCGTAAAAGCCTCGGAAATGGCAGAGGTTTCGCCTGTTCGTGGTTGTATGGTGATCAGGCCATGGGGATATGGTATGTGGGAGAATATACAATTGAATCTTGACCGCATGATTAAGGACACTGGTCATGAAAATGCTTACTTTCCCTTGTTGATTCCTTTAAGTTTTCTTGAAAAAGAAGCTGGTCATGTTGAGGGTTTTGCCAAAGAGTGTGCTGTTGTTACTCATCACAGGCTTGAAGAACGGGATGGTAAGTTAATTCCGGCAGGTGAACTTGAAGAGCCTCTTATAATCAGGCCCACTTCGGAAACAATAATTGGTGAAATGTTCTCGCGCTGGATAAAAAGCTACAGGGACCTTCCGCTTCTTATGAATCAATGGGCTAATGTTCTTCGCTGGGAAATGCGTACCAGATTATTTCTTCGTACTGCCGAGTTTCTTTGGCAAGAAGGCCACACTGCTCATGCTGACAAGGAAGATGCTTTAAGAGAAGTGGATATTGCTCGCCAGATGTATCTGGATTTAATTGAGAATTATCTTGCCATTCCGGTTATTACCGGAGAGAAGCCTGAGGCTGAGCGATTTCCTGGAGCTGAAGTAACGAAGACCCTTGAAGCCATGATGCAGGATAGAAAGGCTCTTCAGGCCGGAACTTCTCATTATCTGGGGCAGAATTTTGCCAGAGCGCAGAATATTCGATTTTTGAACAGGGCAGGTGAGCTTGAATATGCGCATACTACTTCCTGGGGTGTTTCTACCAGGCTGATAGGTGGTCTTATTATGACTCATGGTGATGATAACGGAATGAGAGTTCCGCCACGAATTTCTCCAAAGCATGTTGTTATATTGCCTGTTGTCCCAAAGGCCGAGCTTGAAGGTGAGGTTTTTGAATATGCAGAGTCTATTGCCTCTGAGCTGAGACACTGCACTTATGATGGTGCGCCGGTAAGAGTGCATATCGATCGACGTGACCTTAAAGGGGGCGAGAAGAATTGGCAGTGGATTAAGAAGGGAGTTCCTTTAAGAATTGAAGTAGGTCCAAGAGATATTGAAAAGAAATCTTGCGTTGTATATCGTCGAGATGCTGAGGTTAAAGATAAAATTTTTATAGAAAGAGATGCGCTAGCTAAAGTTGTCCCAACTTTTTTAGATGATATTCAAAAGAGTTATTTTTCCAGTGCAAAGCAGAATTTAAACGAAAATACTGTGACCGATATAAAGAGCCTGAGCGATTTCAGGGATTTTTTTACTCCTCAAAATAGTGACAAGCCCGAAATTCATGGAGGCTTTGTGCGCGCACCATGGTGTGGTAATGACAAATTGACCAGATCCATACTTGATGAGCTAAAAGTGAGTATTCGTTGTATTCCTGATGATCAATCGCTTGGTAGTGGTCCTTGCGTCCTTACTGGTAAAGAAGCTGTTTGTGAAGTTGTATTTGCCAAGTCATATTGATCCTGCATTTTTATTTATTGTAGCCGTTTATGCATTGTAGGCACTTATGCACTCCAGGCTCAAATTAATTAGACCAATATTTGGGGCCTTGCTGTTATTTATATTTTATTTTTTAACCTCTCCCTTTCTTGATCGCCCTGGTCAGTACGATTTTCGGGAGTATTGGTCTGCATATCGATTATTGTCTCTTGGAATTGATTCGTACTCGCCTTCGATAATGCTTAAATTTCAAAGAGAGCATTTTGACATGAATGCTCCTCTTATGATGTGGAATCCGCCCTGGCTTTTGATTTTTATGTATCCGGTTCTGGCCTTAGATTTTGAGTTCGCAAGTGAAATCTGGATTTTTGTTCAAATTGTGCTTTATCTTTTCTCCTTTCATCTTTTAATGGAGATTTATCAAAAGACGGGCAGTGATTTGCCGCATTATTTGTTTTTATTTTTGTGTTCCCTGTGCTTCCCTCCTGTTTTGCAGTCAATCTACATAGGTCAGATTGGAGTATTTCTTCTCTTTGGTTCTGTTCTTTCTCTTTTTGGGCTTGTCAGGGGTTCTATGATTTATTTTATTCCTGGTGTTCTGATTATGAGCACCAAGCCTCATCTTTTTCTTTTATTTGGTGGGGTTTTGTTGTGGTATCTAATTAAACGTAAACTGTGGATATGGATTTCTCTTTCAGTTTTTTCGTTGTTTATTCTTTTCCTGATGTCCGAGCTTTTATTTCCCGGAAGTATGTTGTTCTGGATTAATTCTTTTTCTTCCTCTCGGTCAAGCGATCTTGTTCCATCGGTTTATCAGTGGTTGGGGTCTAATTTTGGAAGTGCTCTAAGGGGATATGTTTCAAGTGATCTTTCTTATGTTAATTTTATTTTACCCCCGGTACTTGTTCTTCTTTCGGTTTCTTGTCTGGTACTGAAGAGCCCCAGGATAAACTGGGCTTTTCTTGGTCCTCCACTTTTTGCGGTATCTGTTTTCTTTTCCCCATTTGGCTGGTTTTTTGATCAGGCGGTTTTATTTTCACTATACTTTTTCATTCTAAGCAGTATTTTTTCTTATCAAAAATGGTTTTTTGCAGGCGTGCTTCTTGGCCTTCAGTTATTTACCTGCCTGTTTGTGAGGTTTTGGGCTACGACTCACCTGGAAGTTTTTTGGTACGCTCCGGTAATGATTATATTATGGTACTTGGCCTGTTATCGTCCTATGGTGGGGAATTCTATGCGTAATCAATAAAATACAGTATTTTAAAGCTGTTAAACCAAGGCAAATCTTTTTTGGAAAACTTGAAAAATATTTTCTTGCCCCCTTGACTAGTTAGCGCTGGATGCTTACCTACCACTCGTCGGAAATCAATAAATCCCCAAATATCTGACAAATAGTTGAGTTGGTTGCTTGGGTTTGGTCTGCTAGTTTTTGGCAACTTGTTCTTTGGTTTTCGATTTGAGCATAGAATTAATTATTACTGTTTTTAAAGCAAATTATTAAGGAGATGTAGGCTATGAGTCTTCGTCCGCTACACGATCGTTTGATTGTTGAACGGCTTGAGGAAGATACTACCACAAAAGGTGGTATTATTATTCCTGATGCAGCTAAAGAAAAACAACAAAGAGGAAAGGTCATTGCTGTTGGTAAGGGTAAAATTCAGGAAGATGGTTCCATACGTCCGCTGGAAGTAAAGGCAGGGGATGTTGTTCTTTTTGGAAAGTACTCAGGTACTGAAGTCAAGATTGACAATGAGGACAGGCTTATTATCCGTGAGGATGATGTGCTTGCCGTGGTTGAGGCATAGAGTAAGTCTTGCTGGTTCTTCCGGTTTGATAATTAGGAAGCCTGAATCAGCAAATGTTTTGTGGGTGGCACTGGTTGGTCACCTTTTTAGAAAGTTAAATTGAATTAAGGAGTTCTCTGTATTATGGGAGCAAAAATTCTGGAATATGGTTTGGATGCTCGTGACGAGCTTCTCAAGGGTGTAAATATCCTTGCAGACGCAGTTGCGGTTACAATGGGTCCCAAGGGACGAAATGTAGTTATTGAGAAGTCTTTTGGTGGACCTACTGTCACCAAGGACGGTGTTACTGTTGCCAAGGAAATCGAGATAGAGCGCAAGTTTGAAAACATGGGTGCTCAGATGGTTCGTGAAGTTGCATCCAAGACATCAGATGTCGCTGGTGATGGAACAACTACTGCGACTGTTCTTGCTCGTGCGATTTTCCGGGAAGGTCTGAAAATGGTTGCTGCTGGTCATGATCCAATGAGCATCAAGCGAGGTATCGATCAGGCGGTAACTGTAATTGTGGCTGAGCTAAAGAAGTTGGCAAAGACCACCAATACAAAGGAAGAAATTGCTCAGGTAGGTTCTATCTCTGCTAATAGCGATACTTTCATTGGTAACATCATTGCTGAAGCAATGGAAAAAGTTGGCAAGGAAGGTGTAATTACTGTTGAGGAAGCAAAAGGCCTTGAGACTACTCTTGAAGTAGTTGAAGGTATGCAGTTCGACAGGGGATATCTTTCACCTTACTTCGTAACTGATGCAGATCGTATGGAGTGTGTTCTTGAGAATGCACTGATTCTTATTCATGAGAAAAAGATCAGCAATATGAAGGAGCTTCTTCCTGTTCTTGAGCAGGTAGCTCGTTCCAGCAAGCCTTTGTTGATCATCTCTGAAGATGTTGATGGTGAGGCTCTTGCTACTCTTGTTGTTAACAAGATGAGAGGAACTCTTCATGTTTCAGCGGTCAAGGCCCCAGGGTTTGGTGACAGAAGAAAAGCAATGCTTCAGGATATAGCTGCTCTTACTGGTGGAGAATTCATCAGTGAAGACATTGGCAAGAAGCTTGAGAGCATTGAGCTTTCTGATCTTGGACAGGCAAAGAGAATTGTAATTGATAAGGACAACACTACAATTATCGATGGTGCTGGAAAGAAAGAGACTATTGATGCAAGAGTTAAGCAGATTCGCAATCAGATTGAAGAAACTTCCAGTGACTATGATCGGGAGAAATTGCAGGAACGACTTGCAAAGCTTGTTGGTGGAGTTGCTGTAATTAATGTTGGAGCTGCCACTGAAGTTGAAATGAAGGAAAAGAAGGCACGTGTTGAAGATGCTCTTCATGCTACAAGAGCCGCCGTTGAAGAGGGCGTTGTTCCTGGTGGTGGAGTTGCTTACCTTCGTTGCGTAAAAGCGCTTGATTCTCTTAAGCTTGCTGAAGAAGAAATGGTGGGAGTAAGAATCGTAGGAAAGGCGATCGAAGCCCCATTAAGAACCATTGTTTCTAATGCTGGTCATGAAGCAAGTGTTGTTCTTGAGAAGGTAAGGAATGCTGATGGAGCAACCGGATTTAATGCTTCAACTGACAAGGTTGAGGACTTAATCAAGGCTGGTGTGATTGATCCTGCCAAGGTAACTCGCAGTGCTCTTCAAAATGCCGCATCGGTAGCTGGTCTTATGCTTACTACTGAAGCTATGATTGCCGACAAGCCAGAGCCAAAAGAATCTGCTGGTGCTGGTGCCGGAATGGGTGGCATGGGCGGTATGGGCGGAATGGGTGGCATGGGCGGAATGATGTAGTATTCGTCTGATAGCCGCTTCCTTTGAAGCTTATAAGTGTCTCTCTTATGGGACTGAAATTAAAAGGGCTGGAGTTTATCTCCGGCCCTTTTTTTGTGTTTTAGCTTGGTTTTTGTGATCTGTTTCGGGCCTAAAGATTATGTTGAGTTTAGACGATAAATAATCCAGGCTAGCCCGCATTATAAGAGCTTAAAATAATGAACGAATCAACATCTTCCCAGGGAATTCTGAGAACCGTAAAGGCATTCGAAAGCCAGATAGAGGGTTTGGCTCGCGCTGAAAGTGATGAAAGTTTAAATCCGCTGGGGGAAGCTTTTGAGACTTTTAAGGCCATTGCTTTTCTTCGGATTTCTCTTCGGAAAGTTCTTAAGGAAACAAGCTTTAAGAGAGTAGTGCTAAGCTTGGTTGAAGATGATGCTTACGGGTGGCCGAGGTTGAAACTGATTGCTGGTTCTGGTGATAGCATAATAAATGAGCTGGTAGTATCAGCCCAGGATAGAAGAAATGGGCCTGTTATAGTTTTTAATGAATCATCTGCTAGCTTGAGTATTGAACTTGAAGAGTCAGATTTTAAAAATCCTGAACTATGTGATCGGACTCTGAGGAGTATGTTAAGAAGCTTTTTTGAATCAGTAAAGCTTAAAATTTCCGAATCAAACTCTATTCAACAAAAAGTAGCTTCTGTCCTTCAGATGCTACCTGAGGAATCTGTCAGTGGTTATGCAAAGGAAATGAATCTTGATATTGAAGATAAAGTTGATGATGTTGCGGCTGATATATGCGAAGAAAAGAAGGTAGCTAAAACGGTTGAACCTGATGATCCTTCTCTGGTCGATGATGATTTGGAGAATATGGATTTCTTTAATTAATTATTCGGCAATTAATTATTACAGTGGCGCTAAAGCGTCTTTGTCGTTCATTCTCTTTTTATTTTTGTTCAGTGTATTCTTTTTTTCTTTACTATTTATTGGTGTTACCCCTGTTGCCTCGGTAATCACATCCTTGATTGAGTTGTTAATGGCATAAAGAGCATCTCTTGGTGAGGGTAGCTCGTTTATCTCGGTGCTTAAATAATCTTTAAGAGAGTAAGCAGTGTTTAGTACTTTGGTTTTTACATCGTTTTTGTTGTTTTCTCCTTCTCCCTTTTCTTTAAAAAGGCCAGGATCGATTAAGTCACTTGCAGAATAAGCTGCTGTTTCGTCAGTAATCTCAGAATTGTTTTCCTTAATGGTGCTAATTTTCTCGGCAAGAGGGGAAACTGATTGAACAACGGTTTCTTTTGCCTTGGTTGCAACGTTACTTGCGGCTTTATAACAGGTCCAGATAAACCAGATTAAAAAAAAAGTAACAATGTAGCCAAACAAATCAGCTATGGTGAAAAATGGATCATCCGATTTAGAATAGAATCTGTCGATCATAACACAAGTAATCTCAAGCTATAGCAAGAACCCTCCAATAACTGTTATGATTGGATTGTTCCTTTTTGTAGCATAAGATGGAAATAAATATAATAATAAAATCAGTGAATTAGGGTTAGTTTTAGTGTCTTCTTTTTTAATTCTTAGTTCTGCTGCTGATTTGGCCAATCAGGTTCTGGGGGCATGTAGGGCTTCTGGTGTCAGGGTCAGACAGGTATCCAGCCTTGATCATGCCAGAAAATGGCTATCATTGCAGCCACACAGTGGGGTTTTTGTTGATCAGAGCTATTCCCAGGAAGATGTTATCTCGCTTTTTATTGATTCCTGGGAAAAGGATTCGGAAACCTTCTGCGCCCTGATTTCGCCAGATGATCTTAGAGAAACTTCCCGACAAATTATGAGTTTGGGAGTTCTTGATTGCTGTGGTTCTGATTATGTTGAGAAAATTGCAGCATTGATTTCCCGAATTCCCATACCTACAACCCTTACCTACGGTCAGCATTCAGCAGTAATGGTCGTAGATGATCTTGATTCACCCAGAAGTATTATTTGCACATTGATAGAGTCCTTTGGTTTTAGAGATGTCGTTCCTGTTTCCAATGTAGATTCTGCGCTAAGTATTCTTGGGGAGTCGCCATTCAGATTTTTTGCAATAGTTACTGATCTTAATATGCCTGGCAGATCAGGACACTCTCTAATTGATGAGGTAAGGGAGACATTGGCAATTGCTTACCTGCCCATAATAGTTCTTACTTCAGATCCGAGTGAAGAAAATCTATTAAAAACACTCAAGCAGGGTATTACTGCTTTTATTGCAAAGCCTCCGCGCAAGTTCATTCTTAAGGCTGAGCTTGAAAAGGCAAAACGCCTGGTTTCCCTAGGTAAAGCTCCTGAGATTGGTACTCCTGATGAGTTAAAGCTGCTTGAAAGGTCAATTCGTCTAAAGGGGGGATAACAGAGTATGTTTGCTGCTCTTCAGAGTATAATGGAGGCTCTGGCTATAGCTTCATCTGACAAGGCACTTAGAGCAAATCTGATTCGTCCTGCTTTAAGAGCAGGGGTTGTTTATATTGCAAGTTTTCTTGGAACACTTTTTTTGTCTGTAGCGTTTGCTCTTGCTTTTTATTCCTGGGATTCTTTGTGGTCTACTCTGCTATACTTTCTTGGATCAGTTGTTTTCCTGGTTCTGGTTCCCGTTCTGGCAAGTTTTGTATATTTTTCTTTCTTTTGTGACGGGTATTATCAGGCTATAGCGGAGGTGGTTTTAACTGAAGAGGTGAGGGCAAGAAAAGCGGTTTTATCAAATGATAGCGTTATTAGTGGTTCATTAAAAATTTTAATTCTTTTGGTTGTTCTTTTGGTTATGCTGGTTTTTTCTTTCTTTTTTCCTTTTGTTTCTGTTATTTTGGGGGCATTTATATTTAGTGCGGATACGATGAGTCATTCAGGATCTTATCTTGGATTGTCTTACTATAGGCAGGGGAGGCTCATTTGCCAAAATCTGGTATCCGTTGTTACTCTTGGAGTAATTGGAGTTGGCGCTTCGCTTTTCCCATTTGCTTTTATAATTGTATATCCACTTGGTGTGCTAAGTGGGGCGTTTTTGCTCAGGAGGATATTGCCTCAGGAACAAATAGGTCGGGGTTAGTTTGGTGTAAATTTCAGCGAATCTGATGTTTTGTGTTTAGAAAAGTGTGTTTTTATTGTATTTACACTGACAATGTATCGCCCTGAAAATAAAATTCAGCTTTCTGATTTATCCGTCTCTCGAGTATACCGGGGGGCTGAGTGGATGCTTCTCATTTATTGCATCTGGTTTTCCATTTCAATTGCTGCGAGTCAGTTATTTCTGTTGCTGTTTCTGGCTCTGGTTTTTTTAGGTCTTTATCTTGACAAGGTCAAGACCAGGAAGGATGTATCTAGTTCCATTTTTAGTTTGTCTTCCATAAAAAAAATCATTTCTGATGGTAGTACTCTTTCTTTTGATTTTTATGGGCCATTGATAATCTGGGTTTGCGTTTCTTTCGGTGCATGTCTATTGGGTTTTGAGCCTTGGCGTTCAATTACCCAGCTTTTAAAACTGTCAATTTATTTTCTTGTTCCGATAGGAGTAGTTGTTCTTGTCTCCGGTCGCGAAAGAGATGGCGCTACTCGTGTCTCTCAAATTGAAAAATATTTTATTATGCTCTTTTTTGGGCAATCGCTGGCAGCAATTCATACTGTAATTAGTGTTTACTCTGGTTATGAAATTCGACCAAAGATACCCGGACCTGTGACTGAGTCCGGTCAGATCGTACTTCTTTTTCCTCTCCTTATTGGCATGTTACATTTTCGACTCAGAGGACACGGCTTTTTTTTGAAAAAGAAGTTACTTCTATCTTTTTTACTTGTTTTTATTCCACTTGTCTTATTTTCCTGGCATAGGAGGTTTGACCTTATTTCATCTGATGTGGCGGTTTTATTGGTGCTGATTGCTGCAGCTTATGCGGTATATACAGCGTACAGGTTGTTTAGAAATTATCGTTCAGGTTTGTTCGCAAATATGGGGGGGATTGTTAGTGTGCTAGCAATGGTAATTTTTGCTGCATTTGTTCTTAACCTTAAACGTGGACCCTGGCTTGCAGTGGTAGTTGAGGTGGTATTGTTCGGCCTTCTTTTTTCACGTTTTACCATGATTACATTTCTGGTTGTGGTTTTTTTGTGTTCTCTTCTTCCTCCCGTAAGTGAAAGAATTTTTACTTTTGCCGAGCACTTTTTTATAGGTGGAGGAAGGTTTGATATGTGGAAACTTGGTTTTCAGTTGATAGAGCGTTTTCCTATGGGAATTGGTTATGCTAATTCCAATTTGATGAGAGAGTTTGATCCCACTCTTCCAGTGCTCCATCGTCATATGCATAATAATGTTCTTAATATTGCACTTGAAACCGGCATTTTGGGAGCACTAACTTTTGTGTGGTGGTTCGTGCACTTTATTCTTTCAGGGTTTCGTTCGTATGCTAGAAGGTGTAAACAGTATTTTCTGAAGGCCCATGATCAACCACATATAATTTACGTTATCCTTGTTTTAATCAGCATTATTGGTTGGCAAACGGCAGGGCTCGTTGAGTATAACTTTGGTGACGGAGAGATAAGGTTACTGGCTCTTGTTTTGATCGGACTTCTTTTGAGTGCTGCAACTGATGCTGATGGGGAAGGACGCAGGAAAGATAGAGCTTAACCTGCATCAAGCACGTTGTCGCCCAAAAAATCAAAAAAACTCTAAATCTTTCCTCAACTTACAACCTCTCAGCATCATGTTCGTGAATAATGCGGGTTAATTTGATGGCTATGTAGATACTATGTTTTTTGTAGATTTAGTCTTCTCGGATACTTATGGTTTAAAACACACATATCAACCCCAAGTGTGCAGAAATTATAAATTAGTGCTATACGATTAGCCTAATGTTTGTGTCGTGTTCTTTCTTATTTGTAATTTGGTCAGGCTGGCAATTTTTCTATAAGTCTAATTCTCTAGCATTTTAGCTATTACTGATTATGCTGGCCAAAAATTCTATCGCTTTCCGGGTTTGATTCTGGTTTCAGGATTAAAACCAGGGAGGCGTAAGGAGTTCTTGTAGGTTTTTCTACAGGCTTAAGTCTTTCCCTGCACTTTTCTTTATGGAGATCGCCATTATGGTTGCAAGTTTTTTTGAGAGTGCATTGCGGTGTCACGTTACATTTAACAGTGGCTATGTTTCGGAATCTGTGTCGCTTCAGTATGCAGCGTCACAGATGTGTAAAAAGCCCGCGCGAAGATGTCTTGGGGTGATTGACTTCAATAGTCGACTTGTTGGCTATCTCAGTCAACGTGATGTGATGCGAAGCTGCGAAATGCCATATAATGATCCGGTTTCCAGAGCGATGCACGTTAATCCTGAAGTCATCCAATGGAATGGCAACGAGACAATTGCCTGGGCAGTCAGGAATTTTGTTATTCATGATCGAAGACATTTGTTGGGTGTTAGCGATGATGGCAGATACTCATGGATTTCCTTGAGTAGTGTAGTTAGCGCTTTTCTTGATTGGATGATCCGGAACGGAGATGTTTTGAATCCGGATAATCCGATACTTCAACTAATGAAGTCCAATGTCGGCACTGCTGTTTCGCCCAATGATGCGGTGTCAGTTTCCGGTGATGCCACATTGCTTGATGCGGCTCGTTTGATGAATTTCGCAAGGAAGGGATCGGCCGTGATTGTCGAGCCAGTGCTGGTAAGTGGGGAAAGGAAAAGATTGAATCCCCTTGGAATCGTGACAGAACGCGACGTTCTGCAGGCCGTCGCTGACAACAAGACTTTGTCGGAGGTTCCATTAAGTATTTTTTGTGGCAGGG
>DAOLCO010000043.1:0-26643 GCA_035327825.1 Oligoflexia bacterium
GTTATTAACGATAATCATTAGTATTGCGATAAATTTGGCTTTCGTAGTGAACGGTTACTACTCTTTTCTTCTTCCTCTCAGTAAGCTGGTTCCAAAACTAACTCATTCGCTCAGTTTTTTTCTGATTATGTCATTCACTATTTCGGGGTTTGCTCGTCCGCCAGTTTCTTTCATTACCTGCCCGACAAAGAAGCCGAACATTTTGTCCTTACCAGCTTTGAATTGCTCGACCTGAGAAGGGTTCTGGCTCAAGATTCTTGATACTGTTTCCTCTATAATAGAGGGATCTGATATTTGCTTGAGACCTCTGGATTCAATCACAGAATCAGGAGAAGACCCACTGGAAAACATATCATCAAAGATTGTCTTCGCTATCTTTCCAGAGATCGTTCCATCATCAATAAACTTTACCAACTCAGCCAGATTCTCAGGGCTAATTGGAGAGTCCATCATGGTAAGTCCTTCTTTATTAAGCCTTCCAAACAATTCTGTGGTAATCCAGTTTGCTATCGATGTTGTATTATCATGTATCGATACAGCCTGATCAAAATATCTGGCAATATACTTTTCTTCAGTTAAAATTTCTGCCAAATAGGGATCAAGTTTATATGAATCAATAAAACGGGATAAAACCTGATCAGGAAGCTCGGGAAGACTTTCTTTAACAGTGGAAATCCACTCAGTGTCTACGATAAGTGGAGGAAGATCAGGATCAGGAAAATAACGATAGTCAGCAGCCTGCTCCTTGGACCTCATTGGCTTTGTAACACCACGCTGATCATCAAATAGTCTGGTCTCCTGAATTATGACCTCGCCTGATTCAACCAACATTGTCTGTCTTTGAATTTCATGTTCAATTGCACGCTCGACAAATCTGAATGAGTTAAGATTCTTGATCTCAACCTTGGTGCCAAACTCCGTCTGCCCCAAAGGTCGAATAGAAACGTTGGCATCGCAGCGAAGGCTACCCTCTTCCATGTTACCATCACACACTTCAACATATCTGAGAATTTGCCTAAGTTGCCTCAAGTAAGCTCCTGCTTCTTCAGCGCTTCTGATATCAGGCTCGGATACTATTTCTACAAGTGGAACGCCAGCTCTGTTCAAATCAACATAAGATGTTCCATCTGCTTCACCATGAATACTTTTTCCTGCATCCTCTTCAAGATGAATTCTTGTTATCCCAACTTTTTTTTGAGCATCAGGAAGACGCACCTGTATAAATCCATTTAGACAAAGTGGCTGATCGTACTGCGAGATCTGATAGCCTTTGGGGAGATCAGGATAAAAATAATGCTTCCTAGCAAACACACTTTCCCGTTGAATTGAACAGTTGGTTGCAAGACCAAGACGAATTGCAAAATCTACCACCCTCCTGTTAAGCACAGGCAAAGCCCCTGGCAAGCCAAGAGTAACCGGATCTGTAAGTGAGTTAGGTGTTTTTCCTGCGATAGAAGATGAATAGGCAAAAATCTTACTATCAGTAAGTAACTGCGCGTGAACTTCCAAGCCTATGACCGCCTCAAATACCTGCATACTTAATCTCTCAAAAAAAATAACTCTCTAAATAATCCAAATCCGCGACTAAGAATCCTTAAGCTTACCCACTGTTTTTTCCTTTACTGGGAACCCGGCTTCTCGCTCTATGACAGAAGAAACACCAAGAAGAAGTCCCTCAGAAAAAGAAGGTGTAATTAACTGTATTCCAACTGGGAGCCCTTCCTTTGAACGCCTGAAAGGAAGACTTATTGCTGGAAGACCTGCAAGGTTAACGGGAACAGTGAAAATATCTGCGAGATACATGGTAAGCGGATCATCTGTTTTCGAACCAAGGGGGAAAGCCACAGTTGGGGAAACTGGTGTTAAAATCAGATCACAAAAATTTACAAACGCAGCCTTAAAATCATTTATAATAAGGGTTCTTACCTGCTGGGCTTTTTTATAGTAAGCATCAAAATACCCGGCAGATAGTACAAACGACCCTATCATTATTCTTCTTTTAACTTCAGCACCAAATCCTTCAGCTCTTGTTTTCCTGTAGAGATCCCCAAGTGAAGTAAACTCACTGGCCCTGTACCCATACCTGATACCATCAAATCGGGCGAGGTTTGAGGCAGCTTCGGCAGGCGCTGTTATATAATATGCCGCAAGAGCATACTGGGAATGTGGCAGAGATATTTCTTTTATCTCGGCCCCCCGTGACCTGCAAAGATCAACAGCCTCGTTAAAAATTTTCTGCTGCTCATCTTCCATTCCAAGCGAAAGATACTCTTTGGGAATTCCAATTCTTAGTCCGGAAAGATCTTTTTCCTTCCAGGTCTGTAACTGAGAAAGATAATCCGGAACAGTAACCTTCATTGAAGTAGAATCCCTTTCATCTTCTCCGGCAATTGCCTGAAGAGCCACAGCAACATCAGCAACAGTTCGTGCAAAAGGTCCAATCTGATCAAGAGAAGAAGCAAATGCAACTGCACCGTATCGACTAACACGACCATATGTTGGCTTAAGACCGACCACTCCACAAAGACCTGCTGGTTGTCTTATAGACCCTCCCGTATCAGTTCCAAGTGCGAGGGGACTTTGTCCAGAAGATACAGCAGCAGCAGAGCCACCACTTGATCCCCCAGGAACTCTTTTAATATCCCAGGGATTCTGCACAGGACCATAATATGAAAACTCATTGGATGATCCCATGGCGAATTCATCCTGATTAGTCTTTCCTACTATTATGGCACCAGCTTCTTTAAGGCGACTCACAGCCGTACAGTCATATGGGGCAATAAAATTATCAAGCATCTTTGAACCACAGGTAGTCCTTAAACCAGCCGTTAGAAGTTGATCTTTTATTGCAACTGGTATTCCAGTAAAAAAAGGAGAGTCCTGACCTTTTGATTTCAAAACTTCATCAGCCCGATCGGCCTCCTTGAGAGCAGTATCCTTCGCAATAGTTATAAAAGAGTTAAGATGACTTGTTTCTTCAATTCTTGAAAAATGAGCATTAACAAGATCTTTTGCCTTGATTGAGCCAGCAAGAAGATTCTCTCTCATTTCGCAAGCACTTAAAGAAGTAAGTTCTTCTGTCATTAGTTCACTCATAGTCTGAAGGGATGGATTAATAAAATCGAAGGCATTAATTCAAATATCTATTTTTAGTTGCATCACTTGTCGTGCTTGATAACTTGAGGAACCCGAAAGAAGTCCCCAGAAAAATCCGGGGCATTCAGTTTCAGGTCTTCCTTGTTAAATGAAGCCTGTAGAACATCGTCTCGAAATACATTCGATATTCCATGTACATGGTAGGTAGGAAGAACTCCACGCGTAGGAATTTCTGATAGACGATCAACATATGTAAGAATACTACCGAGCTTCTCGGCAAGACCTGGTATTTCACTTTCTTCAACTGCAATTGAAGAGAGTTCTGCAACATGAAGAATATCTTTCTCAGTAAAACTCAAAATGAACCCCTTGGGAAAAAAACTACTGTTATTTAAAACAAGGCACAGCTTGCGGTTATTTTTATTTTTGTGGGAGGAGGATACCAGAAAGAGAATGAAATAACAGCTTAATCCGGGTTAACTTGAGCCAAAAATTCTATTTTACCAAGAACCTCAATATTTCATGGAAAATTAGTGCTATTTAGTCTTCCCTCTTATCAGAGAGACTATCTCTGCAAATATGTTAATTACTATAGCTTTCAATGCTTGATAAACATACAAACACATTATGACGTCAGGATATCCATTTATTGTAGCTGGAATTGATGAAGCCGGGCGAGGTCCTCTTGCAGGACCACTGGCAGTAGCAGGAGTGGTACTACCACTAAAAACCAAAATTACCGGTCTTGCTGATTCAAAAAAACTTACTCACTCAAAGAGATTACTTTTGGCAGAAGAGATCAAGGCCAAAGCCATAGCCTACTCAATTGAATTAGTAAGTGTAGAAGAAATTGATTCTCTAAATATACTAGAGGCAACAAAACTCGGAATGAGGCGAGTTGCTAATAACATAATCCACTCAAGTCCATTTCTCGAAATAACCCGTCATCATTTTCTGGTCGATGGCAATCAGAAGTTTTGCAACAAAATCTCTAATGAGCCGATAATCAAGGGAGATGATAAAATTCTTTCTATTAGTGCAGCTTCTATTCTTGCAAAAACAGAAAGAGATATTTTAATGGAAAAAATGGCCAGGAAATATCCGGCTTATGAATTTGAGAATCACAAAGGTTACCCAACAAAACTTCACAAAGAACGAATAAAAGAATATGGACCATGCCCGATACATAGAAAAACTTTCAGGGGCGTAAAAGAATACGCTAATGAAGTTTCTGCATTCACTTATCAAGTCAATCAGCCCCCTCAAAGACCCTAAAAAACCCCTTAAGATTGGGCCTTACGGTGAAAGTCTTGCCCAAAAATATCTAGGCAAAATCGGCTATAAAATTCTTGACAAGAACTGGAAATGCAAACTTGGAGAGCTTGATCTTATTGCAAGCGACAAAGGTACTCTGGTTTTTATTGAAGTAAAAACAAGGCTAGATAACAAATTCGCCAGAAAACACTTATTTGACAGCATTGGAACCAGAAAGAAAAGGAAGCTCAAAAACCTAACCGAGATATATATCAAGAAAAACTTTTTCGAACAAAAAACACCACCCTATCGAATTGATGCAATAGGAATTATTGTATCAGTTGAGACACTTGAGCAAAAATATCTAAAGCATATTAAGGGAGCGATTTGACATTACTCAATAAAACCAATATCTTTTCAGTAAAAGCTCTTTCTCAATTTCCAATTGAATAAATGAACAACATTCAATCCTGGTTCTAAATTAAATCTAGGAATCCCTTATTTAAAGTTAGATCCGGGACTTTCCTGTTTTTACCCCCTCCCCTACTCTTATGTAAAGAGAATTGACGCAATGTGGAAACTCTCCAATAACGTATCCCTGTGTATTGATTTTGAAGGAATCCTTTTTGATACAGCAAGATGGTATAAGTCAGATATTGTTTTTAGGCTTTTATCCAGACAACAACCTAAATTCCCAATTCAGGAAACATGGGAGATGGCTCATCAGGATTTGGTTCAAACTCCAACGGGAAGTGACGATACTGTTACTATCTCAAAAAAAGCTTTTCTTGCAATGACAAGAGAAGTTAAAAGACAGGGCTTCAGGACAGATGATCCATCCAGAAGTTTTAGCCGAAAACTTGATGGAATCAAATTGTTAACTGAGCATTCTCGCAGAAATCCAAAAGGAATAATTACGGTTCTGTCTTCTCTACCTGATCCAGTTCTACTGCTTTTTAAAGAACTGTTTTTTGTAAAATCAAGAGAAGATAAGCAACCTGATTATCTGAATCAACTCCTCTCTTTCTTCGGATCTTTTGAAGATTTACCTGTCGTAAGAAACTCGCGTGTAATTTTGAGATTCAAAAATTCGTCAGAATTTGACCTTGATAGAAACTGGGTCTATGTGACAACTAATCTTAAGAATGCGTTAATGTTTCTGGATGAAAGACCCCTACTGTTTACAGGCCCGCCACCAAGAGCTATTGTTGTTGATCCGGAAGAAAAGCTTGAAGATAGCAAGGAAATTGCGAATCTGAAAATTACCAACGAAAGCAAGGCTTCTCGCCTGATGCTTGTTCGTAAAATTTCAGATATTGAATTCGAAAATTAAGCTTTCCCTGGATAAACGCTTGCAAGTGAGGGACTTTTTCTTGTTATAAAACAGGTTTTAAAGTCCCTTTCTTTTTATAAAACTACCAGATAATCATAATCTATGCTTAATTCCGTTTTTTAGGAATTAGTCACCACGTTCACTATAACAAAGCTTGTATGGCAGAATAAATTTATCATGATTATATCCAAAGGAAAGCAATGAATAATAAAATCTTTTATTCAATCATTCTGTTATTGCTTTTTATTACAAGCGACTGCCGATCTGAAAACGATATTCATATATCATTTTTAAATACCAACGATGGTGATGCAATCTTTCTGGAACATGACGATATCCGGTTTTTAATTGACACAGGACCACCACTACTTCAAAAGACAATTTTGGATAAGGTAAAGAAAGGAAGTTTAAGTATTATAATAACTCATCCCCATCCTGATCACTATGGAGGACTTTTTTACCTGCAAGGCTTAGCTGAAATTAAAACCATTTATGACAACGGTGAGTCTTTGTTAAAAATGCACGAAGGACAAGATTATGCTGCGTGGTACGGTTATATAATCAGGCAAAATCCAAGTTATAAATCCCTTAAAAAGGGAGATGTACCATACTCCACACCCAACCTTAAAATAGAGGTTTTATGGCCCCCTTTTATATCTGATAAAAGAGATTTTAATGAAAACAGCTTAGTTCTGCTAATAACGGCTTTCAAAAGGAGAATCCTTCTAATGGGGGACGCTCCAAATACGGTTGAAAGCATTATTACAAATGAGGAAGTTGCTCCGGAAAGCGTAGATGTTTTAAAAATCGGTCACCATGCCTCGGAAGATGTAGCAAGTGAGCCTTTTCTAAAAAGGACCTCTCCCCGCTTCTCCGTGATAACAGGGTCTGGAAATCAGAGGTATAAGTACAATCATCCGGAAACCCTGAAAAGATTGAAAAAATACTCAGATCGAGTTCTCTCAACAAACGACTTGGGAAGCATTACCTATACAATAACCCCCTCTGGAGCTGACAATTTCAGTGTTAAGTAATTACTCAATAGTTGCTCTAGGGGTTTTAATTCCAGGATTTTCGATCTTCGGTCTAGATCTTTTAATTACTTACCAAACAAATCCCGTGCTTGGCACATTACTTATTAGTCCTTTATGCGTTATACTGCTTGGCACGATAATATCTCTTAATCTCAGCCCGAAAGAAACCTTAATTCTATTTGTTCTTCAAGCTTTCGTTTACCTTCTAATGGCACAACTTCCAAGAGAATATCTTCATATTTATACATTCTCGGTTCTTGGTGCCCATCTCCAGTCCAGATTGCCCAAATTATTCCTGGTTAATCTGATTACTGGGGCAATTATTAGTTTTTTTGATGAACTTATTCAGCTTTATGTTCCTAACAGATTCTTTGATGTCAATGACATCTTTTTAAACTTTTTTTCATACCTGATAGGTGTGATCATAATTAGAATACCAGTATCTACAAGATCAGACATATAATGAACAACGATAGTTCACTCTAAATCTCAAGAAAAACGCATGCGATAATAACCCTTACCGGGGGTAAAAATATTACCCCCGGTAAAACTTAATACTTAATAGCAGCACACAAAAATGCTACTAAATGTGGATTAGGGTCTGAAGTACCCTTCTTCCATCCACCACTCTGAAAAACTTGTCCCAATGAGCGACCAGTCTAACGGTATTTCCCTCATCAGGAAACCGAAGAACAAGCAAGGGATCATAGCGCCTGGCACGGCTTAAAGCACTAACGCTCAGGTCACCTCTTCTTACCTGAACAACTTCGATAAGGCCTAAAAGTGCCGCCGCTGCAAACTCACGCCTGTCCAGAGTCGCCTGTGCTCTTTCAAGCGTCATGCTACCTCGAGCACGAACAGAAAAAGCAAGGCTTGTCATCTCTCGAATAAGCTCAAGAGGTTCTGACACCTTCACACTTGAAGACTTTTGAGCTTTCTCAAAAAGGCGAATTGCCCTGTTGCTGGCTTCCCTTCTTTCTCTCAAGTCCCGACGTGCTTTCATCTTCTCCTGAAAAGCATTCAAGGAATCGTTAAGGTATTTTTCAATGCGAAACATCCATTGCATCGAAGAAGCCTTTTTCAGATACAATTCCCACTCTTCATGCGCACTTTTGAGATAGTCCGAAGCCAAAAAAGGCTTGCCCTCGGCTTCCAGTGGAAAATCAAAGACAGGCTCGATGTAGATACCCTCAGCTTGAGGGTATCTGATTATTGCCTGAAGCCACCTCTCTCTTACCAAAGGAGGGGGATCCCCCTGCAAGACTGCAGGTTCGCTCTGAAGCTCAACGACCACCTCCGAGGCAGGAAGTCTAAGCGAACTTTCAAATACACGAAGGGTGCTGTGAACCTTGAACCAGGATGGATTTTCAGCCTGGCACATTTCAATTGAAACATTGCTACCGGCAATTTGCCTCCTTGAGATCCAGCGTACAATTTCCTTTGCAAAATCGGGGTTTGGTCTGCAAATATCCTTCCCTAGTGCCCCGAAGGCTCCATATTGAACCTCATCAAGAAACAAAGGCTCTTCCTTTGTACGTGTTGAAATTCTGGTCCTCTGTCCAACTTTTCGCACACTGCTTCGACCATCAAGTAGCAACATGGCTAATCCTTCTTCCCGAATGGGAACTGAGACGAGAAACTCGGTCATAAAACCGCACACCGCATGCGTCTATGCCGAGCAGAATGGCCTTTAAGCAAAACTACTCGAAAATAGACGCTTATCAGCATCTTCCCGAATGTCAATGAACCGCCAGATCTTTCAGACTACAGAGAATCTGGTTCTTATTCAAACTTTTTTTTAAAACCCGGATAGATTTAAAAATCAGATTTTGCAACAAAAGAATGTTAAAATTATAACCTTTTACAAAAAGATTTATAAAGTTACTTTAGTTCTAATGGCTATTGATTTTCTAACATTTAAATCTAGTTTATCCAGCTTCATGAACTCATCATCGTTTGTAGCATTATTTTTCATTTTGTTTATATTAATCGCATCTCGATTCACTGCTCTGGATAAATATCCGCCGGGGTTTTATGTTGATGAGGCATTATGCGCAGCACATACCCTTTGCCTTAATAAATACGGCACTAACTGCGATGGTGAATCATGGCCTTTCTATAGTAAATCCTGGGGCAATGGAAGAGTAGGTCCTGTATATCAGTATCTTGGACTTATTTGGACTAAACTCTTTGGCGGATCAATTTTTTCTTTTCGGGCAATGTCCTCACTTGCTGGTATTTTAGCGGCGACACTTTCCGGCATGATTGTTTCAACAATTCTAAACAGAAGTGCCGGGTTCTGGGTTTTCTTCGCCGCACTGCTTTCACCGTGGGGTTTTCACTCGTCGAGACTGGCATGGGATCCGGCGCTTTCGCCTATGATATTACTTTTATCAGTTCTACTCCTATTAAAATCAAGAAAATCAAAAAACTGGTTTTGGTACTGCATTTTATCGGGGCTATCTGTTGTTGTCACATTTCATACATATTCACCAGTTGGTATCCAGGCTGTGTTTCTATTTTCTCTTTTATTTTTATTTCAAAAATTCATTCAGCCATTAGCTTTTAAAAAATGGTTTGTTTTTGGTCTTTCTACGGTTATTATATTTTCAACAAGCCTATTTTTCGATACAAGCCAGGTAAGAGGCCGAGCAAATGAGGTAAGTATTTTCGGTGAGGATAAAAGAAATCCGGATGCCGGAAAAAGCATGCCGGCAAGAATCCCCCAGTTTCTTGACAACATCAGCAAGCACTACAGTTTTGACTACCTGATAACAAATGGCGACAAAAACCTCCGGCATACCAGTAACAGCTTTGGAATACTTTCATGGGTAGACATTTATTCCCTTTTAATGGGGTTAATTTTAATAATAGGAGGAAGAAATCAAAGTTTTAATAAAATGCAAAACCTGACAAAACACGAAGATTGGCGTGGTGTTTTTTTACTTGGCGCTCTTGGATATCTTTCATCAGCAGTGGCAGCAAGCCTGACCTGGGATTCGCTTCCTCACGCATTAAGATCGATCGGTGGCTGGCCCTTTATTGCACTTGCTTCCGGTGCCTCTCTATTTCGCATATCTCACATAGCTCCTGCAAAGATTGCCACAAAATGCATAGCTGTTTTATTTATTTATTACTACGGAACTCATTACACTGGCCAATTCGTTAAAGATTCGGCAATGTGGTTTGATAAAGACGTTACGGATACACTTAAGCAAAGCCTCGCCTACAATAATCATGAATATTTTAACACTTACATGACGAACAGATACTATCACCATGAAGCAAAAAGATATTTTGATCTTCAGTTTTTTAATATAGAGGTTGTAGATAAAAAGCGCTCTGAATAACAGAGCGCAATGGGAAGACAAAAACCTATCAATCTAAACCACTCCTTTTTCCCAAAAAAGTGTATTCACTCTTTGCAAAAGCAAAGTTACATCGAAGGGTTTCCAGAAAACCTCATCGACATATCGGACTAAAGTCCGACCATCATTTGGCACAAGGGCAATGAGAGTAGTTGCAGAGAAAGTTGAGTGTTCTCGCAACCTCTTGCAAATATCAATCGCCTCATTTTCGCCGATTGAAAAATCAATCAGAATACAATCCGGGTACTTTTCGACTTGAATTCCAGCCTCAAAAGAACTCCCAGCTCTTAAGAGTTGGAATTTATGTCCCGTGGTAAACGCTCCATCAAGCAGAGTGAAAAGGACATCATCCTGAGAGATAACAAGGATTTTTACTGTGGTGTCCTCAATATCCCCCAGAGGCATTCCATGCTCTTTAAGAAATCTCACAAGATACTCTCTTGGGATCCTTCGATCCTGGGATCCTGGAATCCGGTATCCCTTAAGTCTTCCGGAATCAAACCATTTTGAAACCGTCCTTGGAGCGACCTTACAGAGCTTCGCCACTTGTCCAGTGGTGAAAACTTTTTGCCTTGAATTAGCCATTCCTTTTCTCCTTACAGAAAAGGGAGCCTTCAACACGCGATGGATACAACCAATTTGCAACCTAAAACCTCGCATGTCTTTCCACTAATTTCCCAAGAAGAAACTTGAAAAAAGACACAGGTACTTACTAGACTAAATGTTATACACGCGAGAAAATGACAATATCAGGGCAAATTAGTACAGATTTAGGGCCTTGTCAAAGGAGATAAATTATTGATTTAGAAGATTCGAATAAACTTGGAAGATAAGAAAAAAATGAGAGCTTCTACTCTCTAAAACCATTCTCCTAAGAGGAGTTATACAGGAACGGGCAAAAGGTTGCCTCCTCCCTGTGTGAGCGTTTCCTGCTCTTGTTTCCTTTCCCTTTTTTTCTTTCCCGTTTTCTTTCCCGTTTTCTTTCCCTCTTGTCCCCTTCTTTTCCCTTTTCTTTCGGGCTTTGTCGGGCTTTGGGGTCTCTTTGGGCTTTTCGGGTTCTTTGGGTCCGGTTCTCCTCTTTTTTCCTTTTCTTCTTTGCTTTTTGGTTTATCTATTCCAAACAGGAATATTTTAACACCAAATAATCATTATAATGATCTAGCAAAAAAGGCTGTTTTACTTTTCTTTGCGTTAAACCTTTTAAAAAAAACGAAACTCACGAAATCCTTCACGCAAAAAACACTAAACAGCAAAAAACCTTCATTAAATCCTTTTAATAGAAGCTCAAGACAGACAGCATCTGTATTGAACCGCCACCTTGGATCCTAGCACATTGTTTTAAGATAAGATAATTATTCGATAAAAAAAGATCAGAACGAATATTCGTACAAAAGCACACTATCCTTTCCAATGCGGAAAAACTACTTATTTGCGTCAGTTAACCTGAAAAATTGGTTAAATCAGGTTTAAGTTGATTAAAGAAGAACACAACTTCCTGAAAAGCTCCCCCCGCTCTTCAAAATTCCTAAACAAGGGAAAGCTGGGAGAAGCCGGGCTAAGCATGCAAACCCTTCCCGGTCTTGTAAGTTCTTTTGCAAGCCTTACTGCCTCTTCCAGATTACTCACATCTACTAACTGCATCTCACCAGATTCTTTCTTTCCAGATAGCTTCAGCTTTTCTTCCATTATTTCCCTTAGCCTTCTTCCGCTAGGAGGAATAAAGAAAAACGCCCTGATATCAGTTTCAAGAAGCCTTGAAGCCAAGTGATCAAAACTCACCCCCCTATCAAAACCTCCAAGGATAAGAGTATCAATTGCTCCAACATATGCACTAATTGCCTGAAGCGTGGACTCTGGAACAGTAGAAATTGAATCATTAACAAAGACTATCTGTGACGAAGTAGTAACCTCTTCTAATCTATGCTTAAGAGGCCTGAAATTTCTAATTGTTTGAGATACTTTTTCCCAGTCAATCTCAAGTGAAAATAACCCAAGTCTGCTCCCATGGTATAAAGCCGAAAGAACAGCACAAATATTGAAATAATTACCAGATCCCTTTAAGAAAATATCAGAAAAGAGCACACTTACAAGTTCTCTACCATTATCGCTCCTGAGGATGATTTTATCACCAAGGAGAAATGCTCCGGTATTAATTTCATCTTCCTGACCATAATAAAATCTCGCTCCAAGGCCCTCTTTCATGGAATTAGTTGCATCCAGACCTTTGGCTAAACCAAGCCCGGGATCAGGTAAAATAATCATATCACCAGACGATTTCTGAAAACGAAAAATATTGGTTTTTGCGTTTACATAAGAGGAGAAACCTCCATGATAATCTAGATGCTCTTCATAAAGATTAAGAAAGATGCCAACTCTTGGGGAAATCCTTAATCCGTCAAGCTGATAACTTGATAATTCAAGAAGAATAATATCGGAACTCGAATCATACAAATCGAGTGGAGGAACACCAATATTTCCTCCAAAGTCGAAGTTAAAACCCTGATCTTTAAAAATATGACTTAGCAAAGTAGCAGTAGTTGACTTCCCCTTGGTACCAGTTACGGCCCAGATTCGGTCTCGATGTTTATCAACTAAAATCCGGGTTCCACTTGTCGTTCTAGACAAACAACTCTCTGGCAATTTCAAAAGAGATATACCAGGCGAACGGATAATAACATCATATTCATCAAGAGAAGAGAGCCACTCATTTCCAAGGTGCCAGTTTGACACTTCAGGAAAATTTTCCGCCAAGTCCTTTTTTAACAACTCATCAGAAACACCAATGTTTACCACGCCGTGTTTCTTGCAAAAGGAAAGTGCGGATCTTCCTTCTCGACCAAACCCAAGAATAAGTACTTTTTTGTTTTTTAGTTCCAGATAAACAAACCTCTAGGCCAAAATTGAAATTTTCTCTCTTACTAAGGATAAAACATTATCCGGAAGAAAATTATTATCATTCCAGAATTCAAGCATTTTAGATCGCTCTTTCTTCATATCAAAATTACCAGTAACAACAGTACAAACTGAGCCCTCATCAAGCAAAAGATTTCTTAGGTGAGGAAGGTCCTTTTCAGGGAACCTTGCTAAAAAAGAACCTAATCCCAGTCTTACCTCATCTTCTGTGCCAACACACTCAAATGGTTTTATTTTTCCGTCTCTAGCCAGTAACTCTTTTAAAAAATCCATATTATCAGAATTCAGAACCAGTAACTCGCCAAAAATTTCTTTCAATTCGTCATTACCAAGAAAAACGGCAAGTACAATAAATGTGAACACACACTTGGAGCAACTTCCACACCACTTTGGTTCGTACAGCGACTTTCTTGCATGAAGTGTCTGCATACGATTACAACTTTGAAAAGACTTGAAGTATTCTCTATAGTTTGAAAAGAGTCCGGCAATCTGAATCTCATTTAATGGCCTTAGCACACTATAGTAATCAATCCTTACTCCAATATAATTCAAATATTCACGAAAACTCTCTTCATAATCCAAAGACTTTGAATACTGATGATTAACCTCTAATCCCTGATAAATCAGATTTCCTTCGCTAGCACTTGCCTCATTGGATGAAACAACTGAACCAGCTCCACTAAGAATTGCAGAAATTACACCTACAAAAGATAACAGAGCAGAAAATGGAGTATGGCCATTAAAATAGGATCTGCTCTTACTCATCTCAACAAGTAAAGGGGAAATAATTCTTGAGACTATTATAGGAGGCGCAATATTTGCAGCATTTAAAACAGAATAAGAAGCTGGAATAGGATTAAGACAAAGCGGTATTAATCTCTCTGAAGGATAAACAGATTTAAGAACCTCAATCCCGACACAAGAATCTTTCCCACCACCTACCATTACAATAACAGGTAAATTTTCATTTAATAAATCAGAGTTTAAATTTGATAATTTTTCGCTAAAATTATTAGTCTTTGATTTTATCTCAAAATCAATTGACGGTGACAGATCATTTACAAAGAAAAACTCACCAAGACCTTTTACAAATAGCGATTTCCACCAATTACATTCATATTGATCAAGTGAAAAACAGGATACAATTATCTGCGATGGACATGCCAGTTTCCAATACGAAATAAGCTCAACCATTCCAAGAAGAAAAACCAATTTATCCAGTTTAAAATACTCTGGCGAATCTTTTTTTATGGGAAGATTTGTTACGCTGATATTTAAAGTCGGTTTAAAAACAATTCCAGGATCAAGGACGAAGCGGTATTCAATTGATATCCCATTATTATGAAAACTCCATGAATAAGAGACAAACTCAATGTACGGATGTTTGCTTCTTAAAGCAGACAGTTTATCATTGGCATAAATCATACCAAGGCACCTATAATGAAATTCTGACCTCAATTGGGCAATGATCAGAGCCAAGTACAGCTTTATGTATTTTAGCGCTAATTAAACGAGACTTTATATCTTTGCCACAAAGGGCATAATCAAGTCTCCAACCCAGATTTTTGCCTCTTGCACCTGCCCGAAATGACCACCAGGTATATTCCCTGCTATCAGGGTTAAGAACCCTGAATGAATCTGATAGACCTTTTAAAAGAAGCTTGGTGAACCATTTTCTTTCATCGGGTAAAAATCCTGAAAGCTCCTTTCTGGTTGCTTCATCCGGATGATGTATATCAATTTCTTCATGACAAATATTCATATCCCCAACAATCATTAAACGAGAGAGCTCTGCCGGAGCGAGATCACTTATGTACAACAAGAGTTGGTCCATAAAGTGAAATTTTCTAATTTGTCTCTCAGGAGAAGAACTTCCAGAGGGAACATAAAGATTTATAAGACAAATACCCAACAAATCGATTTCAACAACCCTGCCCTCATTAATAAATTCGTCATCAAGTCCAATTTTCGCCAAACGATTTACGCTTGGAAGATGATTATTTTTCCATGCGGTAAGTGTACCAGAGTATCCCTTTTTTATTGCTGGAGAGGCTGCAATGGTATAGCCAAAATCAGCAAAACTTTTCTCCATAAGGCTGACATCATCACACTTAATCTCCTGCAGACATATAACATCAGGAGAAGAACTGGCGACAAAGTTACCAAGACCTTTCGAAAGAACCGACCTGAAACCGTTAACATTCCATGAAATCACTGACAATTCCATATAACGAACATTTTAATCCTGTTTAAACTCCTGTGGAAGAAATCGGGCCAGGGACTGGGCAAGTCTTGTTACTCTTCCATAAGCCCCTTCAAGATTTATATCCATATCAATTTCTGGATGCTCGATTGGCAAAGGATCAATCCTGCGAAGAACAGATGCAGGCAGCTCGTCAGCTCTAACCTGAATTTGAAACAGTTCTTCAATTGACTTACCGAAATAGTACTCTTCAATTGAAACATTCTTTGTTCTCCTGGACTGATCAAAAGTGGAATGTGCGTGCCCAATATCTGCTTTACCAGCAATATTTACCGCCCTTAGCTCACGAACTGAGTGAACTATTGTTTCAACATTTTTCCCACGTAAAGTGCAAATCGAAAGTGGTGCTGTAAGCAAAAGTTCAGCAAACTTTTCAAGAATAGCAAGCACATAAACAGGAATATCCATTCCATCAAGGCCAATTCCTGTATCATCATAACTGGAATCAGAATCAGCACCAGTTTCGGGAAACTTGAAATCAATCAGACGATCATCAACATACAGGCTATATTCATCACTCTTTGGCAATAAACTAATACCTGACCTTTTTAAAGAATCAGAAACGGCATGAGGGAGCATATTGTTATAGATATGAGAAGCAGCAAATGGGCTCCTGGAAATCTCTTCAAGTACAATATTCCAGATTTCGGCTGAAAACTCCGGAACGGCAAGAACTACCCGCTCACTCCGCTTGTTATCCCCGATAATCCTAGACGATACACGACCAGGTTCAACATATACCTCATGAACACGCTTGTCATTTATAAGATCTCTGACTCGTGATCTTGATATATCTGAAAAAGTTTTCTGAATTAAATCATAAAGCTCTTCTGCGAGCCAGCTTGATACTTGCATATACTTAATTGCCTTATACAGAATCCGTTATAAGTGTTGTTTGTAGTTGAAGAAGATCCTCAAGAGCATCCGCGCTAAGTTCTGTAATTACATTTCTGGTAGTACCAACTATAGTTTGAGCAAGTTCAAGTTTTTCTTTATGTAGCATATTGATTTTTTCTTCCAAAGTACCACGAGAAATAAGTGTTCTTACCTGCACATTACTTCTCTGTCCAATTCGATAGGCACGATCAGTTGCCTGATTCTGAATAGCAGGATTCCACCATTGATCAATATGTATTACCTGGTTAGCTCGCGTCAGGTTAAGCCCAAAACCACCTGCCTTTAATGACAATACAAGCAATCGAGGCCCTTGTTCGCTTTGAAAATCCCTAACAATATCCTCTCTTGACGCTCTGTTTAATCCTCCATGAAAAAAGGGTACTGTGGTATCAAAACGGCTTGCAAGATAAGGTGCCAGCAAATGTCCCCACTGGGCGAATTGAGTAAACACCAGAGTACGATCACCTTGATCCAGTATCGTTTCAAGGAGCTCTTCAAGTAATTGTAATTTACCTGAACGACCAGTAAGTGGCCTGTCGTCTTTTAGCACCAGGGAGGGATGTACACATATTTGTTTTAGTTTTGTTATCACTGAAAGAACAAGTCCTTTACGGTGAATCCCTTCTGCTTCTCGAACTTTTGGCATCATCTGTTCCAGAGTTGCAGCATATAAACTTGCCTGCTCGGGAGTAAGTGGAACCAGGCTTTCCATTTCGATTTTTTCAGGCAGCTCGGCTGCAATTTCCGGATCCTGCTTGGTTCGCCTGAGAACAAAAGGCTTAATAAGTCTTCCCAGCTGATTTGCAGCTTCAGTTTCGCGAGATTTTTCAATCGGATTTACATAACGCTTTCTGAATTCATCAAGCGAACCCAAAAGACCTGGATTTAAAAAATCAAGTATCGACCATAATTCCTGGAGTCTGTTCTCGAGTGGAGTACCTGTAAGTGCGAGGCGAAGTGGTCCACTTGGCAATTTCTGGTTAACTACTTGCTCGTGTTTTAATGTTTCAGATTTTTGATTAACACTACTATCGGGTGAGCCACTGATAAAAACATCTGAGCGTGACAATTCTTCAACAAGAGATCTGACTGCCTTTGTTTGTTTGGTATCGACATTCTTGATGTTCTGTGCTTCATCCAGAATAATTCGATACCATGGAATCTTACGAAAACTTTTATAATCCCTATGCACTATGCTGTATGTGGTAACTATCAAATCCTTACCAATAACGGATTTTTGAAAATTTGCCCCAGACTCCCTGAAGGAACCGTGATGTATGTAAACATCAAGTTCGGGAACAAACTTTTTAGCCTCAGCTTCCCAGTTACCAAGAATTGACATTGGCACGATAAGTAGATTCGGCTGATGAGGAGTTGATTTATTTCTAGCCTCCTTTTCCTTGGCAAGAAGCGCAAGAACCTGTATCGTTTTCCCAAGTCCCATATCGTCAGCAAGACAGCCACCGATTCCAATTTTTGAAAGAAAAAACAACCAGGACACTCCCAGACTTTGGTAAGGTCGAAGAACGCCTTTAAAACTTTCAGGTAACTTTTGATCAACTTCGCTTATGGAACCATAGTCAAGTATTTTTCTGATCCAGCCCTGAGAATCGACACGAACAACCTCAAGATCGGAAAGGCCAGAAATACCACCAAGTCCAAGCCTAAGTGCGTCAAACAGGGTAAATGATCGTTGTGGGGATTTAATCTTAAGCTCTTCAATGCTCTTCTTTATTTTGGCGTTATTAAAAGATACCCATTGATTTCCCACATACAACAGGGATCTGCCTTCTTCCAGAAGCGCTTCAAATTCTTCGAGAGAAAGCTCAGATTCTCCTACTGTAAGGCTCCACGAAAAATCGACAAGGCTTGAGCTTGAAAAAATATTTGGCTCTTCATCGGTGACACCTCCGCGAGGTTTAAGTTTTACAACTAACCCCACAGCAGATGCGGATTCTTCCCACCATGATGGCGCTTTAATACTTACACCTATCTCTTTTAATATAGGTTGATAGCGAGTAAGAAGCTGATGGGCTTCTTCAGCGCTAACTTGTACTTTATGAGAAAAATTTTTCTCAAGCGCACGATATAAATATGGAACAACAGGAAAAATTCTTCCAATTTCCTTCAGCAGAAGGAAATCATGCTCTTCACCTGAAGTGCCTTCATGAGATTCATTCAATTCTTCGTTGTCTTCGCTCTTTTTACTGCTACAAAGTTTCATTTCTACAGTCCAAGGCAGTTCCATTGCCTCACCAGGATTCTGAACAAATGGCGGTATAATCTCAAGCTGAAGAAATTCTTTTTCAATCTGTCGACTTCTGCGAAGAGGAGAATTCCAATCCTTGATTTTTTGCTCCAGAAGAGTCTGTTCAAGAGCGGTTAAACTTAAGGAATTATCTTTATCAACAAGCCTGGTAAGCCATAAAAGTACCATTGCATCTCTTCTTGGAATGGCACCACGAGCGGTTTGAAACCCGGAAGCAGTTTTCTCTATACCTTCAATAAGGTTAACAGATGAAAGAAATGACCTTAGAATGCCATCTACTCCTTTTTGCAAAAAGATCCTTAGCCCAACATGACGATAGTCTTCATTACCGACAACAGACGGCAGAATTTCTGCAGATATGCCGGGCATAGCATCAGAAAGTTCACGAACTTTTTCCTGAAAATCGTCGTCGATTTCGATTAATTCCCAAATAGCTTCAAGAACAGCGCCCCTTCGTGAGATGCAGGGATAAAACAGTCCCCTTGCCAGACAACTCAGAAGAAGCTTTGCTCCATGAATCCAGAATCTTGTCGAAGGAGCAAAAACATATCCATCTTCAAGTTCACTACCAAATGACGAGAATAAATCGACAAAACCAGCAGCAGAAATACGAATCGACTTGTCTATTATAAAAGAGGCAGATTCACGCTCAAAAGCAGACGTATTTATAATGCTTGTCTGATTGTCTCCTGAATAATTTGGAAGTGCAGATAATTGAAATGATCCACGCTCATATGAGACCAGTTCCTGATCTTCAAGAATGCTGATCAATATTTCAAGACCCCCATCATCTACCGAGTGAGAATATAGAGGAGCTGAAGGAGTCAGTGCATGCCTGCTTACCCAAAGACTGAAATATTCTCCATTCCAGGTTGTTTGAAGATTATTTAATTTTGTGCCCGATGAAGGAACAGAACGGGATGAATCCGGGGTTTCTGGTGTATTATTTGATGGACTTGAACTAGATGAGGGCATGTGCCATTATCTTCATTAAATTAATAAGGATTGCTAGAGGCGGTAAATCATACTAGTAAACTGAAATTTTTGAAAGAGTGTGTTGGCAATGAAACAGATACCCTACCAGCATTTAATATTAGAGCTTTCTTCTTTTTTCGAGAACCTCTCGCATGACATAAAAAATCAGCTTGGTGTTTTAGGATCTGTCCCACGCGAAATTTCAGCTGGCTTCTCCCTTGACGAAGAATCCCTGAAAGATGCGATCAAGGCCTACGAAAATTCAAATCAGTTAACATACCTCCTTGAAACAACAAGTCATGTACTAAACTATCTGGGAAAGCAGGGCACCGGAAACCACAACATCAATAAATCTTTAAGTGAACAATACTGTGATCTGACTGGAATATTATTAAAAGTATTTGCTTCATTTATTCTTGAGACATCTTTTGGAAATCTTCAACATAAAAACTTACAAGCTGATGAGCCCGGTTATTGGCTTTCTGTCAAGGATCACGATAATATTTCAGAAAAGTTTTTTGTAGCAAAAAATGTAAGCGAATTTTACACGGAAAAACTTGCTTCAAGTTTTTTATTGCTCGATCAAAATTCAATGAAAACAAAAACAGCTCTTAAAGGAAACCAGATAAAGCTTCTTAAAACAATTATAAGCCTGCTTCCTGAAGCAAATTATACAGTTGAATTATATTTGGTACCTGAAATTTCTCCTGATTCTGATTTAAGAAAAAAGAATAAAATATCATTAGGAAAAATATCTTATTAACTTAAACGTCTTTTAAGAGATGCCATAGTATCTCTTCTCCAGTTTCTGAACTCGCGTTTTAAATTATTTAATCGAAGAAGGTAGTAACCTGCCGGAGATAAAATAAATCTTAGCACTGCAAGCCTGCCTTGACCAAGAAAACAAAAAAAGTGAGACAAGATATTTAACTCTGTCAGAACAAAGTGCTTCCCCGAAGACTTTGGAATTACAAAATGATACTCGGGAATTGGCTTTCCCTGTCTTCGTCTTGTTTCAATAACACGAAAAGCCCGCCAGCGTTTTTCAACTCCCATTAGGGTATTTGATGTTTTTGCATGATTTCTGTCCAAAGTTTCAAGTACCAAATCACCTCTACCCACCCCCATTTCAAGGTATTTTTTACCGGCTTCAGTTCTTGAAAGAACAAAACTGTATCCGTCCTTGAAATTTATATCATCCGAAGGTGGCGCCATCCACGGATCTCCAACGGCAATATCTGCAAACTCCGATGTTGAATCATAACAGGTAAGACAACGAGAAGGGGTATAAAGCCTGTAAAGAATATTTATCATTTCCATTGAACTGGGCCGATAACCAGTTTTTTCCGGAAAATAAACCGGACGCATTGTACCATCACTATACTCTACATGAGGAGTACCCGGGTGTTTTCCAACCCTTGAAATAAAGCGCTCAATTTTACCATGATTTTTTAACTCAGGATCGGTTAATAGCTTGCTCCAAAGGTACTTCATGGGCTCGTGTTCAACTGCTGCGTGACAGAAAAGTCCTATTTTTAAAACAATTCTTTCAGAAATTCTTTTATCAAGTTGGGAGGCTTTTATAATTCCATGAATCTGGCAAGGAAGACCAACTACTGCGTATCTACCATCAAGTTTTCTGATTTCTTCAAGCACAACATTGGTAGGAGCAATTGCATATTTTGATTTCATGGAAGCAAGTATTGTAGAAGCATCTCTTGCAATTACCGGTTTACCTTTCCATTTTTCGGTATCATCAGACACTACAACCAGAGCCCCATCAATTTCACCCGCGCCAAGTAAAGATAACAAAAGACCACTTACTACCCCACCACTTGTTGATCCTTTACGAACTTCTCCAGTTGAGTAGCCGAGATATGCGTCATCGAAATATCCATGCATATCGGTAATGTCAGGAATGCCGTATTTTCTTTCAGAAAACATTTCCTTCAAGGTACCAATTGCATCAAATTCCTCACCGGGGCAAACCTTTACGCATAGATCACAATCCGTACAGGCGGACAAATTTTTTACAATTGGATACTCTTCATGATCGAGTCCAAGTACACTTGTCGGACAAATCCCGACGCAACTGCCACATCTGTGGCAAAGATCATTTTCAATAATTTGAGAAAGAGTTCTTAGCGCCCTGGGTGTATTCTCATTTTTTTCAGATACTAATAGATCACCACTACCATTCTTACCACCAGACCAGGTTGAAACAACTTTTAAACGGCCCTTACCTCGCAAATTAATAACTCGCAAATTATCTGAAAGGGAAGCCGTCGAATCTGTTACAGAATGATCAGATCCAGAAGAAAAACCTGTTTTTGAAAGATTGTCACTACTTTTCACCTCTTCCCCAATTTCATCTTTTAAATCTCGCATTTTAGACAAGTTTTACATAATTATGGTTAAAATTAACAAAATGCAAATGAACAAATTCGAACCAACACTGTATCAGCACTGATGAAAACAGAGAAGAGCAAATAGAAAATATTTAATGAGGTATAGTAAACGGATAAGAGTAACTGCCTTAGAAGATTGTAAAGTTTTTATACACAAAAATGGAGCTACCTGATATTATCAGAGGCAGAATCACCACTCTCGTCAAAATGGCCAATCATAACCTCTGGGGCTGAAAAACACATTAACAGATAAAAATATGTCAAAACCTAAAAATATAAAACCCCTAAAAAATTCTTTTCTTATCCTGTCCTTCTTTATTCAACTTGCAATTATTTCATTAACACAAAAAACTCTATCTGATGACAACGTAAAATGTAGTGATAATGTTTGTTTTAAATTTATAGCTGCCCACGATACCAATGTTCTCCTCCCCCGTCTTACCAAATACAAGAACATCAAAAATCTTGAACTTATTAATGCCACACTTGACGATTGGCATAAAACCTTAAAATGCACCTGGAATGAACCAGAAATAATACCAGAAAAGTTGACTGATGAATATTATACATATCTTCATTACAAGGATCTAGGAAATTCAAAATTTCAAGTCAATGCAAATGTATCATTTATAAAAGCTGACATTTTCAGTATTTCTGCAAAAATAACCGCCTTCTGTGGAGGACCTTATCCAGTGATTGATTCTATAAGTAACAAAACATTCGATTTACTTACCGGAAAGGAAGTGCCTTTTGAAATGCTTTTTTCTAATTTCAGAAAAAACAGAAGGAAAATAATTTCAACTATTTTTTCTGGTGTTATAAAGAAAAATGGCAATAAACAAGTTAAAAATGAGTCCAAATGTGATCAAGGCTATGACATTGAGGATTTACTGGTCTATCCCTTTCGTTACAATTTCTCAGATCAAGGCTTAATAGTATCACCAGAATATCCAAATGTTTTATCAGCATGCATTATTCCAGCATTAGTTTCTTACTCCGCCCTAAAACAGTACGCAGATGAAAATGGAATTCTCGGCCGAGTAATAAAACTTAACGAAAGTAAAAGTTTTGCATTAAAACAATGAACCTCTTTTAGAGGAAGAGATCGTCAGAATTTTCAAAAATCCATAATTTCTTCTATAAAGAATTTGGTTTTAGGTGGAATAGATTTCTTTGGATAGTAGTGCTCTATTATTTTAAAAACTTCTTCTGCATTTTTTAGTTTTAAAAATTTTATCAAAAAAATCACATCATCTCTGTCATTAGAATCCCATCTTGCACTTAGGCACTTCATTGCTAGCATATATTTTGCGTCTGGTGCCCATACTCTTAAATTAGGCAAATTTATGACATCATTTGAAATAAAATTAGGCTGTAAAAAACCTTTTGCTCCATCATTTAACCAATCATTTGGTAAATTCTCTTCGATCGCAATTTCCGAAACTAACTCTCTGATTAATTTTGTTGGCTTAAATATAGCATCGACATCCTTAGTTGAGGCTCTTGCGTTAAATACCAGGCACATAACTGCCCCACCAACTATTCCAACTTCTCCTTTCTCGCCACGAGATTCAAGTTTATTGGATAATATTTCGAATAATTCCAGAATTTTTTCTTTTTTCAGCATTATGCGCGATATAAAAAGTTTTCTAAAACGAATATATTATTAGATCTGAATTCCAAGGGTGACTCTAGTAAAGCAAATGCTTTTAATGCTTCAGTACCCGCGACAAACCATGGCTCATCAAGGAAATAAGATTTTTTTGCCCACACAGGAACAGCAAGAGCTATTTCATTACATAAGAAATGAGTGATAGATGAAAGTAGTGCAAACAATTTTTTATCTAATTCTTTTAAAGGCTCTAATATTATTAATCTTGGATCAGGACAGCTCCTAAACTCATCAACAAAATTAATAAAATGTATTTTCCAGGATTCAAATCCATCTCGGATTACATTTGAACTAATTGCAACCGTTGAGAATTCAGAACTAGATCTAGGCGCAATAATTATATCAAGAGAACAATCAGCTCCTTCAGCGATTTTACTTAAGACAGAAAGATTTAAACCAGGATTCGCACCGTAAATTTTTCTTAAAGTTCCCCTGGAAACTCCACTCACATTTGCAAATTTCCTCTCGGAAAGATTCATATCCTTCAGTATCTTACCATGAGGGAAATATAGGTTGTTCATATTTATAATCCGTATTGGTATATTTTATTATACCATAATGTTTTCAAGTAAGGCAAATTTTATTTGGCACCCACCTCTAAAAACTGAAAAAACTCTGAAAGTGGTAAAAACTGCTGCAGGGCTCCTAACAAAAAACCAAAAAACTAGAAAAAAAATCAAAAGAAAAAGATAAAGCATAATTACTTTTGCAGGTTAAGGGTCTGTTGAAAAACAAGGTTAATACCTCACAGGAGATTCAACACAGGCTTTTAAAAAAAATTCTTACCCCAAAAAAAAATCAGGGAGGACATGGAAAGTATTTTACAATATTTTTTTCTGGCTGATAATAATCGACTTAACAACACGAAGTGCCAGGTTCACATGCATTATTAATTTTCAAGGAGGTCTTTTGCTTGTCATCAGAAACCCCACACTTATCTTTTGCAAGACAGTCGGTATTTTTTGAAACAAGTAAAAAAGTCTCTCCGTTAAATTCAAGTCCGAACTTCTGAATAGTACTTCCCTGGTACTCAACTTCAATCTCATGATTTCCGAGCCCAAGAGTTTTTTCAGAAAGCTGAATTATTTTTAGAAGTTTATCAGGGTGCAATCGATGATCATAATCATCAGCGTTCCATAACTGGAAATTTACTACCTCTTCATTTCGGACTGTGCCTCCGCAATCAATAAAATGCTTGGATACCTTACCAACTTCTGTAACATGAAAATGCGAAGGTACGAGTGAGCCGTCAGGGAGTGAGAAAATGATCTTATCAAGTGAAGAGATGACTGATTTTACGTCATTCAATTTCATTACGTGTCCTTTTGATGCTCAGTTTAGCCGTAGATTGCTTTCTCATATTGAAGGACTGTTGCCAAACAATCCCAAACGCCTGGAAGGCGTTCACATTTTCAAAACCTCGATTAGAAACACCGGATAAAAGTACAAAAACAAAATAATCTCTTCAAGCTTTGTTATTGCAATATGAAAGATCGAACTTTGCAATTAGCTTATTCGCACCCCCCATTTAGAGTGTTGAAAAAAGGTCCTCCCATTCTGCACAAACTTAATAATACAAATGAAGCTGATATAAAAGGCACAATTTATATTCAATATATTAAGCACTTAGCGTTCTTAGAAGAACAAAAAACCGCAAATTTAAACCCCTTTACAAAATATTTGCTTTAATTTTTAATTTGGGTTAAAATTTGCGGATGAAGAGATATATCCAGGAACAAGCTTTTTCTGATTTCCATAAGAAAATGTTGTTTATCGCTGGCCCTCGTCAGTGCGGAAAGACAACTCTTGTTAATAATATCTTATCTCAACAAAACGAAAATGGCATTTTAACGCAATATTTAAACTGGGATGTTGAACTTGAAAGAGCGAGAATTTTATCAAGAGAGTTTCCCAGCAAACTTGAGATATTAGCATTTGATGAAATTCATAAATATGCAAGATGGAGAAATCTTTTAAAAGATCTTTATGATAGCAAATCAGGAGAATTAAAAATAATTGTCACAGGTAGTGCAAGACTTGATTACTACAGAAGAGGAGGAGATTCATTACAAGGCAGATATAACTTATTAAGAATGCACCCTCTAAGTCTTTCTGAGATATACAAAGAAAGAACCAATGATGCCCCAAATAACATACTACTAGAGCTTTTTAAATTAGGAAATTTTCCTGAACCATTTCTTTCTGGAAACAAAGATGAGGCAAAACGCTGGTCAAATCAATATCGTATTCGTTTAATTCGGGAAGAGTTAGCAGATTTGGAAAAAATCTCGGAAATATCTTTACTTGAAGAGCTAATATTTAGACTACCCGAATGCGTTGGAAGCCCATTATCAATAAACTCACTAAGAGAAGATTTACAGCTTTCTCATCAGACTGTGAGTAGATGGCTTAAACTTTTAGAGGTAATATATTCGATTTACAGATTATTACCATTTGGCTCACCTAGAATTAAAGCAGTTAAAAAAGAAACAAAACATTACCACTGGGATTGGAGTATAGTAGAAAATGAGGGAGCTAGATTTGAAAATCTTACAGCTTCTCACTTATTAAAATGGTGTAACTGGATGGAGGATACTAAAGGTTACTTTATGGAGCTTAGGTTTTTTAGAGATAGAGAGCAGAGAGAGGTTGACTTTGTGATATTACAAGATAAGAAACCAATTGAGTTTATTGAATGCAAACTATCTAAAGAAAAAGTATCTAATTCACTAAAATATTTAAAAAATAAATACCCTAAAACATCAGCCGTTCAAATATCTTTAGAGGAATGTGAGGACGTTACGACTAAAGAAGGTATAAGAATATGTGATGCTTGTACTTATTTATTGGAAAAGATTTAAACAAAAATTTCCCACCAATTTGGCTCTGGCTTCCCAACTACCTGCCCCAAACTGAAATAAATAATACATCAAACAATAGCCATAACCCGCATTATTCATGAACATGGTGTAACCGTTACTACGAAAGCCAAATTTACTGCAATACTAATGATTATCGTTAATAACTTAGCCCCCTTACGGAGCGATTGCCGGGTCGTTCTCTGTATTTTGTTCTTTATGCGCTTTGCCGTTCTAAGATGACCTGAACAATAAAACAGGTATAGGAGAGCCAAGAAACTTTGCGCGTACTGACTCAAGAAA
>DAOLCO010000044.1:0-23382 GCA_035327825.1 Oligoflexia bacterium
TATGACTTCCTCTCTCAAAAGATGGAAAGTGTCAGATCATGTTGTGACTAATGCACATAATCATTCTAAATTTTCAATAAAAACATCAAATTTAAATCTCTTGCCAATCAGGCTATAAATACTCAGTCGTTATTTATAATTCTCTACTAATTTAATTCTTCTTCTCTTTCATTTTGATTTAAAATAAGACTTAACGAACTTCCCTTCCCCTGCATCCTCTTAGCTAAGAGCTCCATAAACTTCGCATGCCGAGTTTTACCACTTAAAAGAAGAGCTTTCTTTTGGTTCTCAGGAAGCTCTGGTGTGTAGCAAAAATAGTGCATCACAAAAAATGAAAGCATTTCAGCAATTATCTCCACATCTACTTTTAGATTTTTTTGATTCTGTGAAAGTTTTAAAACATATTGCTCAGAAATACCCTTTTCTCGACCATCGTTTAAATAGAACTCCAACGCTGACAAAAATAAGCTATTTAAACTCACCCTTCTAATTAAGGCCACTTCCTTAAGTCGATTGAGCTGCTCCTTTGGCATTCTAAAATTGACTCTAACAATCTGTTCCTTATGCGACATCATCCTCATCCTCCAAAGGTTCTTCTATTTCTAAAGATTCAGAATCATAATGATCTTCTAAGTTTTGTTGATCCTCTTTTGAATTCAACTCGATAATTAACCCTAATCCTTCCTCTTTTTTTACCTTTTTAAAACCATCCCCTTCTTCCCATTCACTAATATAGAGTTTGGATTGGTCTCGTTTTACAACTAGGGATGTTTTTGTCATATCTAAAAATCTCTCATCTTGGTAATAAGCACTTTGAAAACATTTAATTGGCTTTGCCCCTCCAACAAAAACGATGGCTTCATTTGGTGGAAGTTCCATAACTTCCCGTGGTGTTAGAAGAGGGCGTCTACTTATATGACTGGATTCATTTTTATTAGAGAAAAAAGGAGACCCTTTTTGGCCTGATTCACCCTTAGTTCGATAATCTATTGTGGTATCGCCCAAGGTTTTAGAAATGTATTCGGCAGTCTCAATTGTATTTGGAGTATAAAATACTCTTACATGGGTATTATCTAAAAGTGAGCTTCTTTCACCGTATGCAAGCTTTAGCTGATTCATTGACTGAGAAACTAGAAGAGCTTTAAGTCCAAAGCCTGCAATAAAAGCTAAAGCGGACTCAAAAAATTCCATTCGTCCTAAAGTTGGAAACTCATCAAGAGCAAGTAACAGTTTATGCCTCTTTTCTATTTGTGACATATCGGTTGGTTCACAAAGTCTACGACATATAAGATTTAGAATGATTCTTGTTACGGGCTTTACCCGATCAATATCACTAGCCGAAACTACTAAATAAAGAGTTTTTGGTTTTTCTCCTAACATTAGATCTTCAATTGCAAAATCACTATCACTGGTACAGTTTGCAAGAAGTGGATCTCTAAAAATTGAGAGATAACCCATAACAGTTGATACGACACTCGATCTATCATCTGCTGATTTATTTAAAACATCTCTGACGGCTGAAACTATACTAGGGTGAGGACTTAATGGTTTGCCATTCTCATCCCTAATATGCTTTGTCTCCATCATATCTTGAAGTGTTTCAACTACTCCCATATCTGCTCGTGATAGAAGAGTGGCAACGCCTCCCAAATTTCTTTCTGAAGGTTCCCCTGCATATAAAACATGTAAGATTGCCGCTGTAAGAAGTGAATTCCCTGTTCTAACCCAGTGGTCAACTTGACCCGGCCTATCTGGTTCTACAATTATATTAGCAAGGTTTTGCGCATCTTTTACTTCGTTAATTCCTTTTCTAATAGTAAACAAGGGATTAAAATGTGCGCTATCTGTAGAAGACGGATTAAAATAAAAGATGTCTGAAAACTGAGACCTAATTGCAGCCGTCTTCTGAAAATTCTCAGCCTTTATATCATAAACCACTGCACTACCTTTATGAGTACATAAAGCTGGAATTACAATCCCTGCCCCTTTGCCTGATCTAGTCGGTGCAATGACCGATGTATGATGTGGTCCCTCATGCCGTAGATAGCGACCATCTTGAAGCTTACCAAGAAATAAACCTTGGGCATTTAACAAACCAAGCTTCTTAATATCTTTTAATGTAGCCCAAGCAGCATTACCAAATACGCCTTTTGTTTCTTTTGGAACAAAGCTTAATGAAATAATTATCGCGAAAACTAATCCGCTAAGTGCTCCACCAAGACACCACTTTAATCCGAAGGCAACTGCGCTTTTGGGAAGAATTTCCTGCCATGAATATAAGTACCAAATCGGATAAATTTTATAGGATAAGACTTCTATTAAGGGCGCTCCAAGTTCTGAGTCAAATCCATAAAGACCCGCAACATTCGTTGCACCAGTAGTTCCGCCAATTATGGTCAGGCTAAATAATACAACTAAAGGTAGTATCTTCTTTTTCACTATTACCTACCCTTGCCCTTACTCCTCTTGGCATTCTCACCAGAAGATATTTTTCTAACCCTCGACCCGCCCCTAGTTCGTTCAAATTGAACAGCACTCCCTATCGGTAATAGTGATTCCTTAGTCTTAAGTTTTCTTACAAAAAAGCCATCCTTGGTTTTGATTATTTCATGAATCCCTGTTCCTAATATTTTATATCTTTTAACGACTCCATTATATTGCTGACCGTCAACGGGAATTACCTCAGATCCGTATTTTAACTTCAGTGTTTCTTTAAGCTTGCTTTGGTCAAAGGCTTCTAGTTCCTTAAAGGTTCTTCTCTCTTCGGAAACTCCCTTAAGGCTAAAGTTATCTTGCCTATCCTGATTAGCAGTAGAAATTTTAATTCCTAAGGCTGAAAGTTTAGATCCGTCTCCAATCTGATTAGGAATATCTAACCATGTTGCACCTTCATATTTTACCTGCTGCTTTAAGGTTAAATACGACTCAACTTCTATTGTAACATGGGCGGCTCTACCTAGCTTCTTATCAAGTAAGCCTACCTGTTCATGAATATCTTGAGGTATTGAAAAACGTCTCTGTCCGACAGACTTTATTATTCCCGTATCTTCTAATGAATTAATACGCGTTCGATATCTCTCTAAATAATCTTCAATAGAGACGTCTTGAGGTAACTGCCAAGTCCCCTGCCCTACGCTTGTTTGCACATATTCTTGAAACTGTTTTTCATCAAAGATACCGTCCTTCTGCCCAGAAAATCGTTTTATAACTACATCTGCTAAATGAGGTTTTTCTTCACAATAAACTTTAACCAATTGGCCTTCTTTAATCGAAGTTCCATTTGCAACCGAAAACCTTGATGGCTCTATAAAATGATTTCTTCCATCAAGCCCAGAAACTATGACGTACTTATTGTTTCCATGACCATCTTGAAAACCAACACCTAGAACTTCTCCTCTGATAGGCTCTAGAATTTGCTCAGCCTTCTCATGTAGCACAAGTTGAGATAGCACCTCTCTTCCTTCAAGATGTTTTGAAACTAACTTATTTACTTTATCAAGCTTCGCATGGGCAATAAGTGTTGTCTTTGCATCACTTGATAACTTCCAAACTCCAGGTGTTACTTCACGTGATAGATCATGCTTATTTAAAAATTGTAGCCTTTGAAGTTTTAACTCTTTATAGATCTTTGAGACTTCAGTTTGATAAGTTATGCCCTTATATAACCTAATACAAGAATCAGGAGACTGATTCATTTCCTTTTCAATGCTACTATCTAAACTTGTCCACTTAAGAGCTGTTACATTATGAGAAAGCTCCTTTTTAAGATCTAATTCACTTCTCTCCCCTATTCTCTTAGTTGCGACTTTCTGCGCCAGCTCCCGAAGTCCATGACGTATGTAGTCTTTTGAAATACTAAGCGTGTTTCCGTCTTCCCCAACACCACGAACCACTAGGTGAATATGTGGCTCGTCAGTATTATAATGGCAGGTTGCAAACCAAGTTAGCTTTTCATTTAGATCATTTTCAAATCCTTTAATAACTTCCCTTGTATATTCCTCAAGATCAAGTTCATGCCCCTTTTCAGGGGAAATAATAAAACGAAAATGATGCTTATCCTCCCCCCAAATTTTTATCTGTTCGTTAATGTCTTTCTTAGTATTAGTTTGATCGGAATTAAAAAAGCTTGGAGACTCCCCCGCTTTTGAAACCCCTGAGCGAACTAGATATTGAACATGAGCTCTTAGATTTTTTTTGGCTTTTGAAGAATTATTCATTTTAACAACGCGAGCTTTAACCACCACCCTTTGCTGAAATCCTCTTTGTGGTCTTATTCGACCTGATCCCTTCCAACCTCCTTTTGTATTAGATCTTCGCGTTTTAGTGCCTATGGCTTTTTTGATTGCTGCTAATGCTGGGAGATCTGAACCATTCCCAAATCTTGCCAGACGAGGACGAAAATCTGTTACTCCAGGGAGAATTGGTTCTAATGGTTTTCTTGTTTTCATATAATTCTTACTTGCCTCAGGCTTTCATTAGTTTTTTTGGAGACTTGCAAACATCTGCCTCAACCTTCGTTACCCTGCCTCAATTTTCGTCCTGTTTCTTTGGGGACTTACCAACTGCTTGGCACCAAAGTGTTTATCTTGCTGTATAATAATCAATGTAAATCTTCCCTCCTCCTAAATATTTGGGCTTACATTGATTATTGAAAATTGATTTCTATTTGGTTTCAATTCGAGCAATAGCTCTGCGGGCATTCTCTAAATAGGTATCAGCACCAGTCCGCACTAGAGTTTCAAAGAATGATTCGATGCTTTCAAATTTGCTGAATTTACTTAGTAACTCCCCTACTGCAAAATGATCTTTAGGGGCTTTAAGCTTAACTGTTATAATCTTATCGCGTCGTTGAAACGTTGTTGTATCAACTGATACTTGAATAGTTTTGGAATCTGTACTTTCCATTAAATTACCTCCGTTAAATGTTGGAGTAACGTTTAACAGGAGGACTTTAATAGAATGGGGTCACCTAAGTGGTACACCTAGGAGGTACATTTAATAGTTAAAAGAAGTGAAAAACAGTACTTAGGTTGTTAAGCATCTTAATTTACGGACAACGCTTCTTTTAATTTTGTTAACTGTAATTGTCTTTTCTCTTCGCTCATCTTTTTAATATTAGTAAGCTTCCATTGAATACCGGGAAGATTTTCAAGCCCTGAAATTCCTAATAGTTCCCACCTTGGGCTGGCCTCTTTAATTGATATAATAAAAGTTTTTTCATCGTCGGTTAAATCCTGTTTTAGAATATTAAGTAGACGAGTTCTTGCTTCCAGCAATGATTTAAGTTCTACGGGTTCTGTTGTCATGCCAACAAAATCTCGATCATAAACTTCACTGATATCTTTTAAGTTTGGTGAAAGTAATTCATTCATCGGGCGAGGATGTGAAGCTAGGTAGACTACAAATGCTTTTCTAATTTCCTCAGTTATCCCCTCACTATTTAGTAGTAACATAACATCAAATAGATCTCTTGGATGTTGTCTATCTAAAGCTGCGCAAATCTTTCCGCCATAAATATCGGGAATTGAAAGACAGTTAAATTTTAAAAAAGCATTAAACTGATCTTGAGTCTTTTTACATAAATCAAAGCTCATTGGCGGATAGACAGTACCCCTCAAAACAAAGTTAACTTCTACTTTTATTTGTATTCCATTCTGATCAACCGTAAATGTAGTTGGCCCCAAAGTACCAGCAGTTTGCTTCGCTACCAGCTTTGATCCTGACAATGTAGACTCTATACTTTTCTTTAACCGAGCAATTGCGGATGAAATCTGCTCGAAGGTTTCCTCTCGTGAAAGTAGAGGAAGAAAAGTAAGATCAATATCTACCGAGTATCTTGGCATATCCCGAATAAAAAGATTGATCGCAGTTCCCCCTTTTAGCGCAAAATCTTTCTCTTTTGCAATTAAGGGCAATACTCTCAGGAGCAAGTCGACCTGCGAATGGTAATTGGAATTTTTCATTCAAAAGTAATATTTTGGAGTAGTATCATCAAAAGCCGGTCTTAATTAATTCTCGCACTTCATCAAAGCTAGATGCAATTGCAAAAGGATTCCCTTGCATCACTCTCTCCCTACTATGATATCCGAAAGAGCATGCAATGGTTTTTAAGAACACGCGATGTGCTTCCCTAATATCACCCAACGTATCGGTTACAAAAACACACGAATTAACATCAACATTATATTTCTGAAACAACACTTTAAATTTATCTAATTTAGAGCGGCCAGATTCAGAAGCCAAAACTTCTTTAAATTTATCCGTAAGTCTATTTCTCTCCAAATAATCTCCAATGTTTTTAAACGTATTTGAACTTACAATATATAAATCATATTCGTTAGATAGGAGTTCTATTTGTTCTTTAATTTGACTGTCTATTATCAGCTCCTCAAATTGTTGCGCCTCAAGAATCCTAAATTTTTCCCTTTGAGTTTCCGTTAACTCCTTGCCAACTCTTTCTAAGATGTTCCCGTCGAAATAATCTCGATAGTCATCCTTTGAAGATTGGGGACTTAATTGTTTGAATATTCCATAAGCCAATTCAAATGTGTCATGAATTACACCATCAAAATCAAATATGACTGCTTTAATGTTCATACATTAACTTTCATCCAAAACTGGCAAGGGATGACCTCTCAATTTCAATAAACAATTTACAAATGTTACCTCTCCATAATTTGAATTTTTCACTCAGCCCCTTCAAATTGAAATAACGATTCTGGTACTACCAATTGATACTTTTTATTAAGCTTCCCTCCTGGAACAATTTGTCTCACACCTTTACCAAAATCTATTTCTGATTGATCAATCATTTCTGCCCATTGATGACCATTAACCTCGGCTAAAAGCATAAATAGCCTTTTAGCTTTAACGGATTTGCAAGATTTTAAAAGCCCTAAAATTTCTTTAGGATTTGGGCTAGTAAGTCCTCCCATTAAATCTTTGGCTTCATCTAAAGAAAGACTTTTAGGAACAAGAGTTAAAAGTTCTATCATTGCCCGAACATCGCCAGATACTAGGACACTTAAGTTTCCAAAATCTAGATTAACTAGCCCTTCATGCAGATGAGTTTCTTCAAATTTATCACTTACAAAATGTAGAGTTTCTTCCCACGGATAGTGAAGAAACCAAGCTGGTAACTTTCTAACTTCTCCGAATATCCAAACGTTTTGTTTACCAAGTCTCGCATAGTGGGCTCTACCTCTTAATTCTAAAGCAGATCTTCCACCGATATGGACATTGAGTTTTAGATCATTTTGAACTGCGTAGATTGCACCTAATAAATTTGGTTCATCGTGTGGTCTCATCAAAGCGCCCTCACCCAGCGACTTCAGCCAACCAGAATAACGATAGCGATTTAGTAAATCTTGGGAATAGCCGCACTTTTTTAAGGCCGAAACTGTCCTTACTCCATTAGGAGGCCAGCAATTTAATAGTTGCTTTATTTTATTGCCCATATGCTTACCTATAGTAAGCATATCACATAAAGCTTAAAGTGTCACTTTAAAAAATAGGCTAAATGATTACTAAGAGTTATTATATAGATAGTATTCTAAAGTTGTGTGCCTCTATAGAGGCACACAAAACAGTCCTATCCCCCTACTACTCTACGGAATCCACCGGTCCCTTTTCCACTTCCATCTTTAAGAATTGCCTCCCTAAGCACGATCGCTAGTTCAGCTGGATAAGATTTTGCCGAAGAAGTTCCCCATCGCCCTCGCTCTGGAAGCCGTCCATTAATTTGGTCGCGGGCATCATATAAGTTGAGAACTAACGCCTGCATTAACTCGCTTACTGTCACTCTTCCATCAGGACTTTGTCTTCCAAGAATCTCAAGTAACTCTTCCGCTTTCCGCTCAACTTCAGGTGTAATGTTAATTTGCAATCTTCTAATTTTTTCTCGTGGAGGTTTTCTAACGGCAGGAGCTGGCGAACTGATTTGTCTGACTTTTGGAGCTACTTCTTCTTGATAGTAAGTCCTCAGAGGTGCGTTCTCTACTACGGGTCTTACCGCTTCTGTCGGCGCAATTGTTCTTACCGGTTCAACAGGTGGAACATACCTTGGTTTTTCATCATCAAGATACCCACTTAAACTTGCAGGTGCTTCTTTCAGTTCAGAACTGGTGACTCTAAGATCATACCCTTCTGGCAATCCAGCCTTTTGCTTAGCCATTGATCACCCCCCTCTGCTCTTCAAACTCAGGAAGTTGACTCATATCAACATCGCTGTTTTCTACACGCTCTACAACTTTCTCAATTTGAGGAAGAGCCTTACTACTTTCTGGCCCCTTCACTGCCCTGTTAATCATCTCATTAACTAGAGTCAAAAATTGATCGGCTTGTTGACTAGCCCCTTCAAATTCAAAAACAGTCTGTTTAGTAAAAGTGAGTTCCCTCATTCTTACCCCTCGACTTATTGTAGTCTGAAAAACCGCATCCTCTCCAAACTTCTGACAAAGTAACTTATAAATTTGAGAATCAAGCTTAGTACTCTTATCAAAGTTACCTAGTAGAACGCCAGCAAGTTTTAAGGTCGGATTATATTTCTTCCTAATCTTACCAATAGTAACTGTTAGCTCTTCTAAACCTGCAAGGTCATATTGCGATGGAAATACTGGGATAATGAACCAATCTGACGCGACCAATGCTGAAGTCATTAAATAACCTAGATTTGGTGGAGTATCTATAATGATGACATCATGAACACCCCTCAAGCTATCGAGACAACTTCTAAGCCTTCCCCTATGCTCGTCTCTTAATTCATCTACTTCGATTTCAGCACGCTCAAACTTCAATTGCTGCATAGCCTCGGTCTCAAGATATCCACCTACTTCACCAAGTTGCTTATTTCCTGGAATCACAAATAGCTTATTGTCAAACCTCTCAGGATCAAAGCCAACCTGAATATCAATTGCAGATCTTTTCTTTATATAGCCGTCAAGAATGCTGAGTTTACCCTGGCTATACAGGTCTGTTGGCGAAATACCAAAACTTTCAGTTGCATTGCATTGAGGGTCAATGTCGACAACTGCTACAGAATATCCTAATTGATTAAATGCCGCGGCTATCGCTATCGAAGAAGTAGTTTTTCCACATCCCCCCTTCTGATTTGCTAGTGCAATAATCTGTGTCTTTTTAAATCTCATTTTGTCTCCGTCAATGAAAAGAACTCTGTCACGCCAAAATTATTCTCTCTGTATGCCTCCATAGAGGCACACCCGCAATCCCTTTTTTTTACAGTGTGCCTCTATAGAGGCAGAGAAAGCCCTGAGCGATACCTGTATACCTCTATAGAGGCATACAATAAGACACGCGTTCTTTAGTGTGCCTCCATAGAGGCACACAACGAATCTTCGTTGATTTTTCGATCTTCCCAAATCCCCCTGGTAAGAAGATTCTTCCTTAGAGGGGCCAGCAGACCCTTCTATAAGAAAAAATTGATCCTAGAGGAATCTGGGCTCTTTAAAGAGGGGTAAACGTGGATGGTCTGTGTTAAAAGTCAATCGACCTATTTGTAAAAATGAAAATCCCCGCTGAGTAGAGGCACACTAGCGCATAGTGTCTGCCTCTATAGAGGCAGACAAAACAGCCACAAGGAGAAGCGAAATGAACAACTCCCCGGGTGTACCTCTATAGAGGCACACTAGAAACGGAAGAGCGTCTACCATAAGGAATAAAAATCCTGTATGCCTCTATAGAGGCACACTAGGGAGTTTTCTATGGTGACAAAAGGAAAACATGCTGATAATGGTTTAACCAGATTAAAGTAGGGTGGATATTTACTCTGTCGTGTAACGACTTAAAAGCGAGCATTACACCCGACAAAATAGAGGAGATTGTTAAGTTATTTGTGTGAATCATCCTGCTTCTTTTTCTAGCTCATTTTTAAATCAAAACTGAGCTTTTAAACAGGAGAATAGGTGAAGATAAAAAAATACCTACGGTGAAATTTTTTTATTGAATCACTCGTTAATAAAGAAGGAAGACTTTTCTAAAAACAAATGGTGTACAATAAAAAAAGAACACTATTTAGCTATATAATAGACGGTGGGCCTGGCTCCCATTGTTTATCTATGGGTAATATCCCATACCGTACTTCCGCCCATCTTTTTACCGTACTTCCACCCATCTTTTATAACATAAAAAACAACCTATACTATTATATACAGCAGAAAAGCCTAAAACCGGCTTGGTTTGCCAATAAGAAATGCTTTTTAACTACCGTACTTCCGCCCATAAAACTACCGTGCTTCCAGACATGGAACTACCGTCCTTCCACCCATACAGCTACCGAACTTTCAAACATGTTTTTAGGCATCTCTACCGTACTTCGACCCATAAAATCTGCCTCTAAGTTATTAGAACAATATGGGAATAAATACCGTAAAGATGTTTTAAAAGTTGTTTATAAAAATAACATCAGTGTTGATGATCTTTTTTTGAAGAAAAAAAAGGAGAAGATCTTTACATGAGAAATATCAATTCAAAAGAACTTGAAGTTGTTCTCTACACTGAAAACTCCAAAGCAGAGCGTTTTAAGGATGAGCTCAATTTCGCAGAATTTCCACTGGCGAGTCTTGCAGACCATGTACCAAATAATCAAAAGACTCTTACCTTCAATGATACAATTATTGATAAGAGCCTAAACAAACCAGTTACCAGAAAACTTACAATTATGGCATCTGACCAGTACGGATTGCCAAGGGCTTTAGATGAGGAAGTAATTCTCGGTCTTATCCAGATATCAAACCGCCAGGGATTTAAAGATAAAAAAGTACATTTTAGTTCCTATGAATTAATAAAATTATTAGGCTGGAGTGATTCCACCAAATCTTACAAGAGAATTGAAGAAGCCTTAAACCGCTGGATCAGTATCACCCTATTCTACGATAAAGCCTGGTGGTCAAAGCAAGAACAGTGCTGGGTTAATGAGAAATTTCACATTCTTGAAAGTGTGACAATTTACGACAAAGAACGCCGGGCCAATAGCCGGAAGTTAAAAGCCAATGATGAGAATGCCGGGCGATCATATTTCGTCTGGAATGAAAAAGTATTTGAGAGCTTTATCGCGGGCAACCTAAAAGAAATAGACCTTGATATTTATAAGAGTCTAAAGAGTTCCATCTCAAAAAGAATGTATAGATTCTTAGATAAGCGTTTTTATCATAGATCAAATTTAGATTTTGATCTGAGTACATTTGCTTATGAGCATATCGGAGTGTCAAGGCAGAGCCCTCTAGCTGAGGTTAAAAGACTTTTCTCAAAGCCAATTTTAGAATTAGAGAATATCGGCTTTATAAAACCACTGCCAAAAGATGAGCGTTTTCTAAAAATCAAGAAAGGTATTTACAGTATCGTTTTTGAGAAGGGCCAATCTGATGCAAAAAACTTAATGTCCGATGAAGAGGCAAAAGTTTTAGATGAATTGCAGAGTAGGGGAGTGACTTCAGGGAAAGCCTCTAAATTAGTAAGAAGTTATCCAGCCTCACGTGTTTTAGAAAAGATTGCTATTCATGATTGGATGCTATCAACAAAAGATAAAAGGTGCTCAAGCAATCCCGCAGGATTTTTAGTTAATGCAATCGAAAATGATTACCAGCAGCCCAAAGGATTTTTGAAAAGTAGGGAAGAGGCAAAATCTGGGTTGAAGGTTGTAAATGGTAGTCAAATAAAAAGAGCTGTTAAACCGAAAGTAGAATGCGAAGTTCCGAAACCGCCTTCAGCCTTGGAAGTTGAGTTTGATAATTGGTGGGCGAGTTTGTCGGAAGAAGAACAAATAGAGTTTGAAAAGCTAGCTGTTTCTCAAGCTAAAAGTTTTGCAAGAAATTTTTATAAAGAAAGAAGTCATGATCGGGAAGGGGTAGGTTTTCGAGCCATGCAGAGGTCAATTTTGCTGGCGTGGTATGAGGGGAAGAAGGTGCCAACTTAGTTATGAATACAATTACAAATAATTCATGCCCAGGTAAGACCTTCCACAGATGTAATTTAAACAAAATTGTAATGTGGAAATAACTGCGAAATTTATATGAGTATCGATCAACTCCTAGAAAAATATAACGCAGACAGAAAATATTACTTGACAAATAAGTATAATGAAACACTGCTCCGCAGTGATTTCTTAGACCCTTTTTTTGAGTTGCTTGGTTGGGACATTAAAAATACCGCAGGTAAACCGACAAATGAAAGAGAAGTTATTTTAGAGGAAGCATTAAAGGAAAATGCTTCTGAACACTCTAAGAAACCTGATTATACTTTTCGATTATTTTCGGAAAGGAAATTCTTCTTAGAAGCTAAAAAACCTTGCGTATCAATTGAATCAAATAACGATTCAGCTAAACAAGTTAGACGTTATGGCTTTACCGCCAAACTGAAAATTTCAGTATTATCAAATTTTGAATACCTAATTATTTACGACACTTCAGTAAAAGTTGACAAAGACGATACTTTTCAAAAGGCGTTAATAAAAAAATATCACTACACTGAATACGAAACTAAGTTTGAAGAAATTAAAAAGTTTTTAGGAAAAGATGCGGTTTATTCAGGTGCATTTGAAACGGAATGGAAAGAAATTGAAACTAAAATTAACCAGTATTCAATTGACAATCTTTTCTTAAATCAAATAAACGAATGGAGAAAAGTATTAGGTGCAGAGATTTACAAACACGACCCTAAAATTGACGAACAACAATTAAACGATGTTGTTCAAAGTTATTTAAACAGAGTTTTATTTCTCCGTGTTTGCGAGGACAGAAATTTAGAAGATTATCAAACACTATTAAAGTTTGCTAACGCAAACGACTTTAAATCATTAATCAAAAAGTTTGAACAAGCCGACAAACGGTATAATTCAGGGCTGTTTGACCAATTACTAAAAGATAAGATTGTAGAAAATATTAGTTCCGTTTTTTGGGTAATTATCAAACAACTTTATTATCCTGAAAGCCCTTATTCATTCAGTGTATTTTCATCAGATATTTTAGGAAGTATTTATGAAATTTTTCTTTCAGAAAAATTGGTAATAGAAAACAAAACTATCGCTTTGGTAAAAAAACCTGAAAATATTGATAGAGATATAATCACGACACCAACTTTTATTATCAGCGATATTTTAAGGAATACAGTTCTTATAAAGTGCCAAGGCAAAACCGATAAGGAAATATTAAAACTAAAATTCGCTGACATCTCTTGCGGTTCGGGAGCATTTTTATTAGAACTATTTCAATTGCTGAATGATATTTTGATTGATTACTATCTAAAAGATGATAAATCAAAGCTCATTCGAACAAACCTTAATACATACAAACTGCCATTCAAAACAAAAAGAGAACTTCTATTGAATTGCATCTTTGGTGTTGACAAAGATTATAATGCAGTTGAGGCAACAAAATTTGGTTTACTATTAAAACTTTTAGAGAGTGAAGACGCAAACTCTACAAATGCTGCAAAGCCTGTTTTGCCTGACCTTTCGCAAAACATCTTCTTTGGCAACAGCTTGTTGAATCCAAAACAAGTTACCGAAAAGAAAGACCAAGTAATTATAAATCCATTTGATTTTTCAAAACACCGTTTTGATGTAATAGCAGGTAATCCGCCTTATATGAAGTCTGAGGATATGAAAAACATCACTCCGCTTGAATTACCTCTTTATAAATCAAATTACACATCAGCATACAAGCAGTTTGACAAGTATTTCCTTTTCGTTGAACAAGGAATGGACTTATTAACTGCTGATGGAATTTTAGGTTATATAATCCCGAGCAAATTTACCAAAGTTGGAGCAGGTAAAAAGCTAAGAGAAGAACTTTCTAGCAAAGGTTATTTACATTCAATTGTTTCTTTTGGAGCAAACCAAGTTTTCGCAGATAAAACAACTTATACTTGTTTGTTAATCTTAAATAAAAAATCTCAAAATACTTTCCAATATGCGGAAGTAAAGAGTTTGAAAAGTTGGAAAGTAAGAGAGCCTAATGCAGTTAAATATGCCACTAAAAACACAAATCAATTAGATAATGAAGTTTGGGTGTTAGTTCCGCCCGAGCTAACAAACGCATACTCTAAAATATCAACCCAAAGTATCAAATTGGTGGATTTAGTTGGTGAGGACAATATTTTCAACGGCATTCAAACTAGTGCAAATGAAATTTACATATTCATTGCAACAAAGGAAGATGCAAAGCATTGCTACTTCACAAAAAAGAACGTAGATTACAAAATTGAAAAGGCAATAACAAAACCCTATTTTCAAACATCTTCAGGCGAAGACAACTTAAATACTTACAGAACTTTCAAACCAAACGCCAGAGTAATTTATCCATACGAAAACACAAATAAAGGAGTTGAGTTAATTCCTCTTTCAACCATTCAAAAAAAATTTCCGTTGGCTTTTGACTACCTCCAAAATCACAAAGCCATTCTAAACAAGCCTACGAGAGATATAAAACCTGAACCTGTAACAAAAAATGAATGGCACAGATTTGGAAGACAACAGGGTTTAACTATTTTAGAAAAGAAAGAAAAAATAATACTTGGTGTATTATCAAGTGGCGACAAATACGCCATTGATAATTACGGAACATTATTTACCTCTGGTGGCACTGCTGGCTATTGTGCAATAACATTGCCCGACAATTTCGATTATTCCATATATTACATTCAAGCCATTCTAAATTCTAAATATGTAGAGTGGTTCGTAATCCTAACGGGTGAAATTTTTAGAGGAAGTTATTTTGCAAGAGGAACAAAGGTTCTTAATAATTTGCCTATTCGTAAAATTGATTTTACAAACGCAAAGGATAAAGCACTACACGACAAAATTGTAGAAATCCAAAAGGAACTAATAAAAATTCAAGATGAAATTGATGCAAACGTTGGAAACAAAAGAGTATTAACTCCACTACAAAGCCAGTTTTCAAGAGAAAAAATAGCTTTAGAAAAGCTGTTATCCAAATTATATGATTTGGGCAATGATGATTCATTAATCCCATTAATCAAAGAATTGTATGAAGCTAATTGAAAACGCAACAGCAGAAAAATTAAGGGGCGGATTTTATACTCCTAAACCTATTGCAGAATTTATTTTGCGATGGGGAATTAATGGAAGTATCGACTTTGATATACTTGAGCCGAGCTGTGGCGATGGAGTATTTCTTGAACAGTTGAAAGGTTTAAAATCAAAATACAAATCAATTACTGCAATTGAATTTGATGAAATTGAAGCCCAAAAAGCAGAGAAAATTGTTTTGAAAAATAAGCAAATAATTAACAATGACTTCCATGCTTATTGCAATAACACTTTGCAACGCTTCGACTTAGTTGTAGGAAATCCGCCATACATACGTTATCAGTTTTTTGATAGGAAACAACAGGTTGAGGCTGGAGATATTTTTACAAAGGCAGGTTTGACTTATTCTAAACTCACAAATGCTTGGGTTTCGTTTGTCGTTGGTTCTTCACTTCTATTGAAAGATAAAGGTGGAAAGATAGGTTTTGTTTTGCCAGCAGAAATTTTACAAGTTTCGTTTGCACTGCAATTGAGGAAATTCATTGCACAATTTTACAATAAAATAAATATCATTTCATTTGAAAAACTTGTATTCCCCGATATTCAACAAGAAGTTGTTTTACTTCTTTGCGAAAAAAACGGAAGCAAAGAACACAACATTGAACACATTGAATTAAAAGACGCAAGCGAACTGAAAACACTTGATACTGCTAAGTTAAAAAGCCCAAAAAAGAAAATTGATTTTAAATCTAATAAATGGACGTTCTATTTTTTAGAACAAGAAGAAATTGACTTTTTAGAAAATATTGCTAAGAAAAAAAACATTTTTACTCTCGGAAAATACGCAGAAGTAGAAGTTGGGATAACGACAGGCTCAAATGATTTTTTCACCGTTCCATTTACAACAGTTGAAAAATATAACTTACACGACTATGCAAAACCAATGGTTGGAAGAAGTGTACAGGTAAATAGTGTAATTTTTACAAAAAAAGATTGGGAGAAAAATAAATTCTCAAAAGCCAAAGCACATTTACTTGCATTTCCCGACAAACAAAATCTCAATCAGAATAACGGAGCATTAAAATATATTGCTCACGGAGAAAGTTTAGGTATTCATAAAGGCTATAAGACAGGAATTAGAAATGATTGGTTTGTAGTTCCTTCTTTAAAAATTTCAGATGCTTTGTTTATTAGAAGAAATAATCTTTACCCAAGATTGATAATTAATAAGGCTGCAGCATATACCACAGACACAATGCACCGAGTTTTCGTAAAACAAGGAACAGATATAAATGCACTCACAGCAAGTTATTACAATTCCTTATCACTGGCATTTACCGAAGTAAGCGGAAGAAGCCACGGTGGAGGGGTTCTAGAATTAATGCCGAACGAAGCAGAAAAAATATTACTACCGTATCATAAAAATAATTCTAAATTACTTCCACTGATTGACAAAATGATACGTAGTAAAATCGAAATTCAAGAAGTATTAAAAAAAACGAATCAAATTATATTAAAAGAACACTTCGGATTGACTAAAAACGAGATAGAAATTGCAGATAAGATATGGAAGAAATTATCCACGAGAAGATTAAATAGAGGGAAGAAGTAAAAATGAATCTAAGCTTTAACCACATTTTAAAGTGTTTCTTAAACTGATTACTTTTACTTACAAGTCCGTGAACTGTTTATTGATTGAAATATTTTAAGTCAATTACGGCTCAATTTATGTTAACTAAATCAAATTACTTTTCCGCCCACCAATGTCATAAGCGCATTTGGTTAGAAAAGAACGCTGACCTTTTAACACCGCCTCAAACAAAATCAGAACAAAAAAGAATAAATGAAGGGAATAGAGTTGGCGAGCTAGCTCGTGCTGCTAGAGGAGAGGGGATCTTAATAAAAGGCTTAAACTGGGAAGATGCTTTAACCAAAACAAGTGAAGCCATAAAGAATGGAGCTGAAAGAATATTTGAGGCCGCATTTAGATTTGAGAATTATGCGGTACGACTGGATATTTTAGAAAAAGTAGAATCAGGCTGGAATCTGTATGAAGTTAAGGCAAGTACAAGTCGAAAGCCAGAGCACATTTCTGATGTTGCATTTCAAAAGTTTGTGATAGAGCGATCAGGTATTCAAATAGTAAATTGTTTTGTCGTGCTTTTAAATCGAAACTATAAACTTGATTGTAAAGAAAACTTGTTTGTTTATGAGAATGTCGATGAGGAAGTAAGAGAATATATAGAAGGGCTTGAATCTGAGCTTAAAGAAATAGACCAAATCTTGGAAAGTGAAAAATGCCCAGATGTTCATGTTTCTAGTCATTGTAAAAAACCAGACAAGTGCTCTTTTTATGAAAATTGCTGGAAAGATATCCCTAAGAAATCCATTTTTAGTATTCCAAGACTCAATGCAAATAAAGAAGCTTCATTAATTGCTGATGGTGTTATTGATATAAAACATATTTCTCCTGATTTCGAATTAAGTAGCAATCAAAAGAAGTATGCAGATTCTGTAGTTACCGGCCTTCCTCAGATTGATAAAAAGGGAATAAAAAATAAACTAACTGAGCTAAGCTTTCCCATTTATTTTTTTGATGTTGAATCCCATCAAACAGCCGTACCAGCATTGAGCGGAGTGAATCCATACTCACAAATCTGCTTTCAGTTTTCTTGCCATATCTTGAAAGAAAGTGGCGAAATAGACCACTGTGAGTATTTACATGTTGAAAATAGTGATCCAAGAGTACCTTTTTTAGAAAAGCTCTTTCAAGTTATCGGGGAATCGGGTTCGATAGTTGTATATAATCAGCAATTTGAAATTACTCGATTTAAAGAATTAGCTATTTGGTTTCCTGAATATAAAGAAAAGCTTTACCAATTGATTGGTCGAGTATGGGATCAGATGATAATTTTCAGGGACTATTATACGCACCCAGATTTTAATGGCTCTAACTCCATAAAGTCAATATTACCTGTATTGGTTCCAAAATTAAGTTATAAAGATTTAGTGATTTCTCAAGGTGATGAAGCTTCGGCAATTTGGAGTGAGATGATTTATATGGAGGATGGGGAAGAGAAACAAAAAATTATTCATGCTCTAAAAGAGTATTGCAAGTTAGATACTTTGGCGATGGTGGAGATTCATAAAATATTATGGAATATTGTGAGCGAAACTAGCTGAAAGTTCACACCGATAAGAGAACAAGAGAATGAGCTTTGACGAAAAGACAATTCAATATTTAGATTATTATGTTTATGCTTTAATCGATCCTGATAATGGGAAACCATTTTATGTTGGCAAAGGGAAGGGCAATAGAGTCTTTAATCATGTAAATTGTGCTTTAAATGATCCTACAAATTCTGATAAGTATGATGTTATTCGCGAAATTCAGGAACGAGGGGATAGAGTTTCCCATATTATTCTTCGGCATGGGTTGAGCGAGGGAGTTGCGTTTGAAATTGAATCTACTCTAATCGATTTTTCAATATTCTTCGGCCATAAACTTACTAATACAGTCCTAGGCCATAACTCAATTGAAAATGGAGTTATGACGACTGATGAAGTCATTAGAAAATATAATGCACCAAAATTAGAAAGGCTTAGAGAAGACGCTATAATAATTAATATTAATAAAAGTTACAAAAGAGGTTCGGGCTCTGATGGTATTTATCTAGCCACGAAAGAGGCGTGGGTGATTGATAAAAGAAAGCTTCCAACTATAAAGTTTGTGCTGTCTGAGTTCAGAGGCATAATTGTCGAAGTCTTCGAGGTAGGGAGGTGGTATCCAGTAAATACCACCAAGAATGATGGAAAGATCAAGGTGAGATATGGCTTCGAAGGGGTGATCGCTCAAGAAGAGGTAAAGAGAGAATACCATCATACTTCTGTCGCTCATATCAAGGGACAAGGAAACGCAAATCCTATTCGGTATAAATTGCAAAAAAGGTCATCTGAAGCGTGATCTCAGCAAAATTGTTTAACCTCTCTTTTGATCCCATAAGCTATCTCTATTTTGAAAACATATTGGTTAGTTATTCCGCAAAGAGAGTTAAATGAACTGCAAATTATTAGGTCAGTCACGACTTACTATACCTCTGTCGTTTCTTTATCGCCTAAATTAAAAGCATCAGTGACTATTCGACAACCACTCTGGAACCGTCCTTAACCTTACAAATCAGAATATAGCTATATAATACGTCATGTTCAAAGAATGAGAGCTCATAACCCTTGATCCTAGGCAGGTATTTTTGAATGAGCTTCTGATATACACGTGAACGCTTTTGGTTGGACAGCGAGTTGATGACAAGGTAATCAGGCTTTTTCTCGCTGATATAGCCAAGGGTAAGTTCAGCCACCTTCTTTAATACCCGGAAAGGCGCATGGCAATCTTCAAGCGCATGAGTGTTAAATACGTCCCCCCACATATTGACCCGGGGTAAAGCCTGCCCTCCCTTGGTTTTACCACCAATAATTTCAAAGGCTACCTCGAAGTAAGGGTGAACCAGGAATCGATATTTGATGGAATCAATCTGAAAGAATCGCTCGTACATTCAGGTACATTATAATGCCCATAGAAGGGATTTGCAAAAAATATATTAATGAATATTTCAGTGGAAATTTTTCTTTGATTATGAGATAATAATTGCGTTATTAAACATCAGGAGTGTCGTTCCATAATACTTTGGAATGACTGCCAACCGACTTGAGAAAGCACGGTGGATGTTATGGATTATTTCCTTAACGATGTGGGTGCAGGACAAGGCATCAAACATACTCTCTCCTGATGCATAAAAAAGGAATCGAATATGCATCGAATCACTTCGCACTACCCTGTTAGCGTGTTTATAAAAGCAGTATTTGAAAACTCCGGTCAGTCCGTCTCAGAATTCGCTATAGGTCTAGGCTACAAGAATATTGCAAAGGGCATCAGAAATCTTGATCGCTGGCTTCAGTACGGAGAAGGAAGCATTTTTTTTCTGAAAAGCCTCGGTCTCAAATTTAACGTATCTGAGGAGCAGATAGAGAACCTTATCAGGGAAACTGAATTACTGAAGAACGAAGAACATAAGCAACTTCGTGAAAAGTCACGCGAAGAAAGAAGGAGAAGTTTTACCCCCTACATTTTTATCGAAAGTTCCCAGTCACGACCCAGTTCAATTACTATTGCCGGAATGATGGGGGTGAGGATGAAGTTTATTAAATTGGACGAAAATAATTTTTCTGAAAACTGTTCTACGGATGAGATGTTTCAGAAGGTAAAGATAATAATTCGTGAACATATGAAAAAAACGAAGGGCAAGTGTCTTTTGTTTGGGGAGATTACTGGTTTTCTGTTTGTGGAGAAATGGGATCGATATCATTCGTTTGATCTGGAGGGGGAATTGTTAGGGACAGTAGATAAGGAGTTTGTGGTGCCATTTGGGTGTGGGATTGTGGCCTAAGTTTATTGATTGCAGATGGGCGCCGAGTGCTTTTTATGAAGGGTCTTGGAAGACGAATGTTTTAGTCAGCTCACATGTTCATTCGTCCGTGAATCTACCGACAGTTCTTCGCGCCTCGGTAGCCTGACTGTTCTGCGATTTCTTTTGAGGTGAAATATATTCGATTTTTAGGAGAGACTTTCCCGTAGCTTGGGCAGCCGGGCCAGTGGTAGACTTTGCTGTTTTTATTACCGATTATTTTGCCTTCTTCGTGAGAAGGTATCTGGTATTTCATCGGGCCGCTTTTCCGAAACTCCCAGGGAGGAATAGGATTTGGCTGTGACCAGAGTCCTCGCTTCGAGGTACGAGCTTCTTGTTCTAGATTTTTTAGGACGGTATCATTTGGGGCGTATTTCCGATACCACCAGCAAAGCCCTTTTTCTACGAGCGCATGATTTAGATTGATGCTTCCTACAGTAATGTCTCCAATTACTCTACCGTAACGGTCTTTCCCGTGGCTATTAACAGCTGCTTCCTTTCCATATGCAATGTCCGATGCTGCTTGTTTCGCTCGTGTCCCAAAATCTTGGGTGTTTTCTGGGCAGTCGATTCCGTTTAGGCGAATTTTAACCGGAATCTTATTACTTAAAACTGTAATTGTATCACCATCGCTAATGCCAATTACTTTGCCAGATAGTGTCTCAGCGAAAGTGAGAATAGGAAATAAAATAATATAGGATAGAAGGAAAAAATTTTTCATGGAAAGAGTAGACAGCACCTTTAGGTAAAGATAAAGGGGGTAAGATTGGGTCAAGGCAAAAAAGGGCAGGGGAATCACCCGGTCTGCACAAACAAGTGCGGAAGATCGGGGACACCGCTTTTTTACCTTGACGCAAGCAGGGGGTTAACCCCCTTTCTAGAGAGGTAGTCTTCTAATGTAGAAGGCGATTAGCAAAATGTGGTAGCCATTGCCTGCTTCTCAGTTCTATTTTTTATCCTTTTGTGAGTATGAGTATTATTATGACTTTCAATAAGAATGGAGGCTTCACGATGATGAAAATAGAGCGTGAAAAACTATATAAAGAAGTCTGGTCAGAACCCTTAAGTAAATTGGCGGCAAAGTATGAACTTTCAGATCGTGGGTTAGCTAAAATTTGTAATCGAATGGAAATCCCTGTTCCTGGAATTGGCTATTGGAGAAAAATAGAAGTGGGTCAAAAGCTAGAAAGTACGCCACTGCCTGACCTTTCGCCCAAGGGACTAGCTCAAGTAATTGTTAAAAAAAGAATTCCTACTCAGCCGAAACTAGTAGAAAATACGATTGAAGTTCCTAGCGAACTTAAAAACCCTCATCCTTTGGTCAATGCGACTCTCAAAGAGTTCAAGGTTTGCAACAAAAAAGAAGTCTTAACTTTCAATAAAAACGGCATTCTAGATTTACGAGCTTCAAAGAAAAATTATCAGCGGGGCTTGATAATTTTAGACACTCTCATCAAAGAATTTGAAAAACTCTCGCACAAAGTAGAAGTTGTAGATAGGAATGGAACTTTTGTAACTGTAGTGAAAATCGAAGGAGAAGAAATAAGCTTCTTTCTTGAAGAGCTTGATGAGGTATTACAAAAAAAAGGAGGTAACTATAATTACATTGCAGAGGGGCGGTTTGTTCTCCAAATAACTAATTACAGCATCGATCGCTATCGATGTCGATACTCTGACGGAGTTCGACAAAGGGTAGAAGATCTTTTGCAAGAATTTATCTCAGTGATTTGCGAATGGGGGCCAAAGGCTGCGCAGAGAAGGCGAAAGAATGAAGAGCAGCACAAACGCTGGGAAGAACGTAGACACCTAGAGAGTATTGAAAACAAAAAGAAAGAAAAGATAGAAGCTGAACTGTCTTCTTGGTTGCATGCAAATAAGCTTAGAGAGTATTTAGCAGCACTTGAGGAGCGCAGCAAAGAGTCAGAAAATCCAGTAGTTCAGGATTGGTTAGAATGGGGTAGGGGATATGCTGATAGCCTTGATCCAACATTTGCAATTGCTAAAAACTTGGAGCCACAAATTGAGTCTCGGTTTAAACCTGATTGGAGAGAATTTAGAAGGTGGTAAAGTGCTGGGCAAAATATAGAAAAGATATGAAGGGGGATAATTTATTGTAAGCTTGCTCTAATCAAGGTTAAAGAAAAAAGCGCATTATTTTAAGGTCCTACCCAAGCACACTGTAATTTGGCGACGTATTTTTTTAGTTTATATGATTTTATGTTATAAAATCAAAAGGTCTTAGACCGGCGATCATTTTCATTTTTATCTGGTAACATCCTTATCGCAGAAACTTGTTGAGGCAAGTTATACTTGAGCAAAGGGTCCGCGGTTAGGCTCTGAGGAGTAGGTTTTCTATACAAAGGTACATAAAATGGTACGGAAGAAAAGGTCGATGCAAATTGATCAGATGCAAAGATTCGTTAAAAGCATGCTAATTCTTCAAAAGAATGAAAAAGTATACGTCAAGGAAATAAGAACGTTGACCCCAGCAGTACTCTGGCTGCGATCCGAATGGGATAAAGCGTTCATCTTAAGGAGTGGCGACATCGGCTCTAGGTACGTAAGTGTAACAGCTCACAACAGAGAGAGTGAGATACTGCTACCACTATATGCAGACTGCCGGAAAAGTGATAATTACCTCTGCAGTGTACCTTTAGCAGTTGCATTGCTAAAATTTAGTAATTTACAAACGATCGATCACATCGTTGTCATAGAAAGTGAAGAATTTTCCTTTGATTATGGAACTCTTGAAGAGTATAATAACTCGGATACGCGAAATGAGGCATACATGTACATAGGATGCGAAAACTTGGCTGCAATGCTTCAAGAAGAAATCGAATATGCTAAAAAGCTTACTCAAGCGAGCTTAAATTGCATTAGTCACAACATGATCTGACACTTTCCATCTTTTGAGAGAGG
>DAOLCO010000045.1:0-22905 GCA_035327825.1 Oligoflexia bacterium
TCTGATACCTGTATCTGGGCATTTCCATCAGTTGGAGGAGAAAATGTTTCAGGCAAAATTCCTCCTCCTCCCATTTCCATCGGATTCCCTGATCCTTTCTGAAAAATACCGGGCTTTCTGAAATAGCTCGCGATTCTGTCCCTAGTTGGTTCTGCCGCAGAGTTTACAAGCCATAGAACCATAAAAAGAGCCATCATTGCTGTTACGAAGTCAGCAAATGCTACTTTCCAGGCACCGCCATGATGTCCTCCATGGCCAGAAACCTTCTTAACAATGATAATGGTTTTACCGTCTGGTCCCTCAGGCATAACTTTAACCCTTACGTACTGCCTGGTTTATTTCCTCCATTTCTTCCGCACTAGGGCGCACGTCCCCCTCTATTGATTTACGCGCAAATTCAAGGGCAACTGCCGGAGGAGAACCACCTGCAAATGATACTAGTGCCGCTCTTATTGCATTAAAAAGGACGTGCTCCTCATGCTGCATCATTTCTATTGACGATGCGAGAGGTTGAATATACCCATAGGCAAACAGAATTCCAAGAAACGTCCCCACAAGTGCCGCAGCAACGTGATGACCAATTTCACTAGGAGGTCCATCAATATGTTGCATTGTAATAATGATACCAAGAACCGCAGCAACAATCCCTAATCCAGGCATTGCATCCCCAACCTTGTTTAAAAGCGCAGGTATTGAAGCAACTTCTTTATGGTGCGTATCTATTTCGGTTTCAAGCAACTTATCCAGATCAAATGCATTTACTACACCATCGACAAAAAGTCGGAGTGCACCAACCAGTAAATCCATTGCATGATGATTGTTGGCTATCTTGGGATATTTATTAAACCTTTCACTGTGATGAGGATCTGCCAGGTCTTTTTCTATACCAAGAACACCTTCTTTTCTTATTACGTTAAAAATGGTTAGAAGAAGTCCCATCAATTCAAGGTAGGTGCCCTTGCTGATTCCACTACCCTTAAATACCCTGGGTATGGTTTTAACAATTTTTACAAATACGGGAAAAGGTGCATACCCAATAAGAGCACCAAGAGCAGCACCACCAATCACAACGTATTCCGAAGGCTGCACAAGTACTTCAAATGGTCCGTGCGCCATGGCAAATCCGCCAAAGACCGAAGCACTAACTACAATGAAGCTGACAATAAAATTCATTTCCCCTTCCCTGGAAGCGTAACCAATAAAAGATACAGCTCTCCAGAGAAATATCGGATTGATTTCTCAATCACTTGAGCGCGAAGGAAATGCAGATGGAATCAACAAAAACCTATGCTTTTAATAGTTTTTGTTTTGGCATCAAAGTACAAATCTCTAGCATCTATAACCTTGCACAGTCTTGTTGATAGGTACAATTTACAGTTATACTGTGTTGAAATACAGGTAGTTAGCGGTAATAAATTTTGTTTAATTTTTCAACCACATTCCAAGGAATCTAATATGTCCGAACAAAAACCAGCTACGTTAAATTTGCCTGATGGAAAAAGCATAGAACTCCCTGTAATTGTGGGAAGCGAAAACGAACATGCAATTGACATATCGAGTCTTCGAGCCAAAACCGGCTACATAACCCTGGACGATGGATATGGTAATACCGGTGCTTGCCAGAGTGCCATTACCTACATTGACGGCGAGCATGGTATTTTACGCTACCGAGGTTATCCGATTGAGGAACTGGCAGAAAAATCAACCTTCGTTGAAACAAGTTTCCTTCTTATATATGGACATCTTCCAAACAAGGAAGAACTGGAACAATTTTCAAGAAAACTTAGCAGACACACTCTTATTCACGAGGATATGAAACGTTTCTATGATGGATTCCCTCGCGACGCTCATCCCATGGCAATACTAGCATCCGTTGTTTCTGCCTGCTCGACATTTTACCAGGACTGGGACGATCCAAGAAACATTCCAAGACAGGATCTTGGAATAATACGTTTAATGGCCAAACTTCCAACTATGGCTGCATTCAGTTACAAAAAATCCATAGGTCAACCTTTCATCTATCCAAACAACAGCCTATCTTATTGTGCCAACTTTCTTAATATGATGTTTGCAACACCTGCGGAAGATTATTTTCTTGAACCAGAAGTAGTTCGCGCTCTTGATCTGCTACTAATCCTTCACGCAGACCATGAGCAAAACTGCTCCACATCAACTGTGCGACTGGTAGGAAGCAGCTTATCTAACCTTTACGCATGTGTATCAGCAGGAATTTCTGCTCTTTGGGGAGTGCGTCATGGTGGAGCCAATCAGAGCGTAATCGAAATGCTTCATGCAATTGTCGCAGATGGTGGAAATGTAAAAAGATATGTTGAAAAAGCAAAAGAAGGCAAAGACAACAAGGCACGATTGATGGGATTTGGTCACAGGGTGTATAAAAACTATGATCCCCGAGCAAGAATTCTCAAGGAAGCCTGTCATAAGGTTTTGCAAAAGATACCCCTGAATGATCCCTTGCTCGATATTGCGATTGAGCTAGAGGGTATAGCTTTAAGTGATGAATATTTTATTTCACGAAAGCTTTATCCAAATGTCGATTTTTACAGTGGTATAATATATTCTGCACTCAGGATTCCCGTAAACGGCTTCACTGCCATGTTTGCTCTTGGAAGACTTCCCGGATGGATTGCCCAGTGGAGGGAAATGGTTAATGATCCGACAAACCGGATTGGAAGACCGCGGCAGGTTTACATAGGTGAAACTCAAAGATCCTACAAACCACTTTCTGAGAGATAATTAGGTATAAGATTTCCGCCTTTAACTTATTTGGAAATCTGTTACTTTTTCCCATTAATAGAAAAAGCTGTCGGATTTCCACCTTTTTCAAGTGATAGATCCTTCCAGCTTGACTCAGTATCTCTTCTTCGCTTATCCACACACTCAGGCAAGCGCCAGGTCTCAGGCTTGTCACAAACTGGCTCAGCAATGCCCTTACCATTAGAAATACCAGTTGCATCGACAAATTTTTGCCTCATATAGGCAGTAAAAGTTTTTCCTTGAGTTTTCGCATTAAAATGAGAAGTAGAGATCAGATATGCAATAGCAAATAATACTATCAAGATAGCAGCGTAGGTAAGAATCTCACGCCTTAAGCGTTTTTTTTCAGCCTCTTCTCGCTCTTTCTGAAGTTCCTTAAGGCGCTCCTGGCGCAAAGCCTCCTTTCGCTCGTTTTCAAGCTTCTTTTCAATTCTTTTAAAGGCAGATGCAATATTTTTGTCCATAAACAAAAAATAAAGATAATTTATTGTATTAACGGAAGAAATAAGAATTTTCTTAAATAAGATAAGCAAGAAAACAGCTATCTATTAGAAATAACTTTATGCAATCAAACCGTAAGGTTACCTGATAGAAGGCTCCTCAGTCGAAGTAAACAAAGAACTCCTCCTTCGAGAAAACACCCCGGAAATAAAACCAAAACACTGAGCTGAAAAAAGGAGATGGAAGGCAAATAAACGGGGTAACAATCTTGGGTGTGGAGGAATAGACCAGGGAGATATGGCAATGTGCTTGTGATAAAAAACGGCGTTTTCTTTCAGAAACAGATACCAGCGATATAATATTGATAATAAAATCGAGGAAACAAATATCCAAACTATAAAATTGCCAAAAAATACGGGCAAAACAAGAATCATAAATATCAAAAATATTAGCTCAACCCCTGCCCTCAGAATAAAGTCAGAAAGATTAAAATAATGCCTCCAAAAAAGAAAGCCAGTCTCTGCATCCCCATAAGCATAACGACGAATAGTGTTCCATGCTCTAAAAGGATTTTCAGGCATTTTCCAGAAAACACGAGCATCAGGAACAAAATATATTCGCCTTGCTTTACTTTTTAGATAATAATCGAAAAGCGAATCCTCTGCGGAATGAGAAAGATGCTCTGGAAATCCCCCTATATCTTTAAAAGTATTCTTTTTAACAGCCAATGAACGAGCCGATGGAAAGAATTCCTGAATATCCAGATACAAAAGATCGGGTAAAAGAAAACTGGAAAGCTCTCTCTGCCATTTTTGTGAAGTAATAGGCTCATACCATCCCATAACCACCTCACACTCGCTATCAATTGAGAATGGAGCACTAATCCTTTTTACCCAATCAATATCAAGAACTGCTCCCATATCAGTAAAGAGAAGAATATCCGTACTAGCCCTCTTTACACATTCGTTTCGACCTTTTGCAATGCTGGCATTCCCTGCTGACTTGAATATTATAACTTGACAATCATCTTTTAGCCTTTCCTCTTTCCATCTATTAAGGACTTCATAAGTCCCGTCGCTAGATCCACCATCACAAATTATTACCTCACGAGGTTTACAACTTTGAACTTCGAGTCCTTTAAGAAATGAAGAAACGCTGCTGGCTTCATTAAGACAGGTAACAATTATCGAAACCTCAGGCATTATGAAAACCTGCTCCTTAATCCTCCTAGCCTCAAGTATATCCGTAACCCTTGTTCTTGCACGCTCCATGTCTGGATCATGAACAATTTTATCATCAGAATTTATTTTTGAGTAGTTGTTTCGTTTTGCAAATAATTTTCTCGTAGAATCCTCAAAGAAGTGAAGTTGCACTTCATTTCTTGGAATTGGAACCGCCGCCCTTGAGCGAAAAGCCTCAATTTTTTTTGTAATTGCCAGACGAACAGAATAAGGAATTAGTGGCCAGACAAGCGGTAGTAAAATCTCAAAAGCACCCTTCATTAAACCCTTCCCTGACTAAAACTTATAATTAAAAATTCAACACCAATCAGATGGGTTAACTTAAAGCTAAAACAGCTCACTTTACAATAATACATTGGATGCTTACAGATAAGTTCGGGAACTCTATTACAGATAGTTAATAACTAACAAATAGCAAAATTATTTATATAAATCGGTATGGTCTATTATTTCATTTACACCATGAACTAGAAAGACATTAATTCGAAGTACCTTAAAATTAAAAACGCTGATAATATACCCCACATGATTTAATTCTCCGTAAGGAAAATTAAATTGGGGTATGTGAGCCGTGAGGCGAACCAGCCTGCGACGAGCTCAGGCCGAGTGGATATGCATATACTGAACACAAATATTAGCAGCCACCCGCAGGGTGACAAGAAAGGTCATATAATCTTTATATTTTCTTTCTTGAAGGGACTAACGTCTCTCAGCCAATTTTGTGTGGGGCATATGTGTATCTGGCTACGCCTGACGGCTTCGCGTATACTGAACAGGACGCAAGCATCTTATAAAAACGGAAATTCTAATCATGTTCAGTATATAGAACCTGTTATTATTAATTAATTTGGAGCTCATAGCACATTGAAATTTCAGGACTACTACGAAGTACTTGGAGTCAACAGAACTGCCACTAAAGAGGAAATTTCGAAGGCTTACCGAAAGCTAGCCCGGAAATTCCATCCTGACGTGAACAAGGAAAAAGACGCAGAAGACAGGTTTAAAAAAATCTCTGAAGCTCATGAAGTTCTGAAAGATCCCGGAAAAAGAAAGCTATATGACCAGTTAGGACAAAATTGGCAGGCAGGTCAGGACTTCAAACCACCCCCAGGATGGGAAGATATTTTTGGTGGCTTTCAGAACTCAGGAACTGGTGGAACTCGTGGAAGAAGAACCCAGACATTTTCAATGGGTAGCGGAGGCGACACCAGCGGATTTAGTGATTTCTTTCAGGCTCTTTTTGGAGGTTCCTTTACAGGTTTTGGCGAAGGTGGACAGTCTGCTTCAGGAAGAACAACTCGAAACGCTTCATCTTCCCAGCAAAATAAAACATCAAAACCCGTTGACGTATATGTAACCCTAGAAGAAGTCGCTTCCAATGCAAAAAAATCAGTTAATCTTAAATTCACAACTCATAATCCATTTGGTCAAAAGGACGTATCTAACAAACTTGTCAGCTTTACCATCCCTGAAGGAACAACAGATGGTAAACTGATCAGATTAAAGAGCAAACCCGGATCAAAAGATCCGGAAGTTGTACTTCGCCTTAGGCTGGCAAAGCACCCGCACTTTCAGGTACAAGGCACAAATATAAAAGGATACATTCACATTACACCATGGGAAGCTGCTCTTGGAACAAAAGTTCCTTGCCAGACCCTTTCCGGATCGGTCAATATAACTATTCCAAAAGGCACATCTTCAGGCAAGCAACTCAGACTTAAAGGTCATGGCCTTTCTGAAAAGGGTGGCATAAAGGGAGATCTGCTTCTGGAGGTGAAAATTGTCGTTCCTGAGATTTTAAGCACCAAAGAAAGGGAATTATTTGAAGAACTTGCAAAAAGTTCTTCATTTACCCCTCGCCGACAATAAAAATGATGATTACATAGAACTGGGTGATTAGTGATTAGAATTTGGGGACAGCTATTAGTTTCACCCAGTAATATTGATTAAATTTAACATAAGCAAAAGTATCTTTATGGATATAAGCAGATTTACAGACAAATGTCAGGAAGCGCTCAAGGACTCTCAGAGTATCGCAGTGCAAAAAAAGAATCAGGAAGTTGATACTGAGCACTTGCTACTCGCTCTTACCAAACAGTCAGGAGGACTGTTTCCAAGGCTTCTTACAAAAATGGATGTCCCAACAAACAGTTTTATCCAAAAAGTAGAAGAAGAACTCGCTAAAAAACCCAAAGTGGAGTCCTCTGCAGGGGAACTGGAAAAACTCTACATTACTCAGAAACTGCAAAGAACTCTTTCATCAGCCGAAGAAGAAGCAAAGAGAATGAAAGATGATTATGTGTCTGTTGAGCACATTGTTATTGCTCTTTTAGATGAGTCAGTCAGTGGAACAACTGCTCAAATTTTCAAAAAATTTAATATTTCAAAAGACAGGTTTATTAAAACACTTGGTGAAGTACGTGGATCAAAAAAAATAAAAGGTACTAACCCTGAAGCAACCTATGAAGCTCTTGAAAAATACGGTAGAGATCTGGTAAAGGATGCCCAAGCTGGAAAACTTGATCCGGTCATTGGTCGTGATTCCGAAATTCGTAGGGTAGTGAGAATACTATCCAGAAAAACCAAAAACAACCCTGTACTTATTGGAGAACCGGGAGTTGGAAAAACGGCAATAGTAGAGGGACTAGCCCAGCGAATTGTAAGGGGCGACGTACCAGACGGACTAAGGGACAAGACCGTCTTTGCTTTGGATATGGGTTCTCTTATTGCAGGAGCAAAATTCAGGGGAGAATTTGAAGAGCGCTTGAAGGCCGTTCTTTCCGAAGTAAAGGATTCTGACGGAAGAGTAATTCTTTTCATTGATGAGCTTCATACAATTGTAGGGGCCGGTAGAACCGATGGAGCAATGGATGCTGGTAATATTCTGAAACCAATGCTTGCTCGGGGAGAGCTACGTTGTATTGGCGCTACAACTCTTGATGAATACCGCCAGTATATTGAAAAAGACGCTGCGCTGGAAAGGCGTTTTCAAACCGTACTGGTTGAACCGCCTGACGTTGAAGACACAATATCTATCCTTAGGGGATTAAGAGAGCGGTTTGAAATTCACCATGGAGTAAGAATTCTCGACGGTGCTCTTGTTCAGGCGGCTATTCTTTCCAATCGCTACATCAGCGACCGATTTCTTCCGGACAAGGCAATTGATCTTGTAGATGAAGCCTGCGCCATGATCCGAACGGAAATTGACTCAATGCCATCTGAGCTGGATGAAGTAAGTAGAAAACTTATGCAACTTGAGATAGAAGCGGCTGCGCTGAGAATTGAGAAGGACTCTCAAAGTCAACAGAGACTTGAAAAACTTCAAAAAGAAATCGCTGAGCTTAAGAGCGTATCAGATCAGATGCGTGCCCAGTGGGAAAACGAAAAGGAAGCAATTAAAAGAGTAAGAGCATTGCGAGAAAAGATCGAGAATACCAAAATGGCCATAATGAAAGCCGAAAGGGAGTACGATCTCAATAAGGCTGCTGAACTTAAACATGGAACACTTCCAACCCTTGAAAGAGAACTCACTGCCGAAGAATCTGCGATGAGTGTGGTTTCCAATGATCAACGCCTGCTTCGGGAGGAAGTCAGTGATCATGAAATTGCGGAAATTGTTGCTCGCTGGACCGGAATACCCGTAACTCGTTTAGTTGAAGGGGAAAGAGAGAAATTGCTTCGCCTTGGGGACATTCTTCATGAAAGAGTTATAGGTCAGGATATGGCCGTTCAACTTGTATCTGATGCAGTTATCAGAGCCAGGGCCGGAATGCGCGATCCAAAACGTCCCATAGGCTCATTCATATTCATGGGGCCAACCGGAGTCGGCAAAACCGAACTTGCCCGAACTCTGGCAGAAGCACTTTTCGACAGTGAAGACAACATGATTCGTATTGATATGAGCGAATATATGGAAAAGCACTCGGTATCACGCATGGTAGGAGCACCTCCGGGCTATGTCGGATACGAGGAAGGCGGACAACTTACCGAAGCTGTTCGAAGAAAACCCTATAGCGTGGTTCTTTTTGATGAAATTGAAAAAGCACATGCTGATGTTTTTAATGTTCTTCTCCAAATACTGGACGATGGACGAGTGACGGATTCACAGGGAAGAACTGTGGACTTCAAGAATACTGTGATAATTATGACCTCCAATATTGGATCTCAATACCTGCTTGAAGACCTTACATCGGGAGATGATGAAGTTCCCTTAAAAACACAAGAGAGAGTAATGGGAGATTTAAGAAAAGCATTCAGGCCAGAATTTCTTAACCGGGTCGATGAAATAGTAATCTTCACGCCTCTTACACAGACCCAGGTAAAAAGTATTGTCGAACTACAGATGACTCACATTATCAAGCGTCTCGAGGATCGAAGTATCACCCTGGAGCTGAGCCCAGACGCACTGGCATATATAAGTCGTGAATCTTATGTTCCCTCATTTGGAGCAAGGCCGATAAAACGTTTTCTTCAAAGACACCTCGAAACAAAACTGGGAAGGGCTATTATTTCAGGTGATATAGTAGACGGCTCCCATGTAAAAATTGGTGTCGATGAAAATGGATTAACCCTAAATACCAGCATGCCACCTTTGGCAGCAAAGAATGAGGAAAAAAAGAGAGGTGAAGAATCTTACCTGCAATAGAAATTTCAGGTTTGATCTTCGGCCATAATGCATTCAATTCTTTCAACAAGCGCCTTCGCCCGGCAGGGTTTTGTCAGGATCTCATTACACCCGGCAAGAATAGCATCCTTGTGAAGAGCGGGATCGCTTGAGGCAGTAAAGCCGACAATGGGTTGTGTGAATCCGCTGGCTCTTATCGCACTGGTCGCCTCAACTCCATTAACTCCGGGCATCATCAAATCCATAATAACAAGATCAGGCTTGTTATTTTTACAATCCAGAATGGCCTGCTCACCACCTGTTGTACGAGCCACCCTGAACCCCTTCTTCTCAAACAGAAGAGCAATAATATCAAGAGAAGTTATGTCATCATCTACAATAAGCAAATTTTTTTTAGGCATGGCAAATCAAAACCCCTTTCATGAAGCATTTTCTGAAAACAACCTATTAATTAATGATGCTGAATTCATATTTGTGCTTCATGAAACAAAAGTGAGCCTTGTGGTCATAACCATTGTACTGGAAGTCAAGGGTGATTCTTTAGTAAGAAAAAGTAAGTAATATTAGCAAGTTAGATAAATTGGCGTGGGTCGAAGAGGAGTAGTGGTCATGTTGTCAAAAAAAATTATACCTCAGGTTATGTGTTTTATTCTTCTCTGCTTTTTCAGCTCAGGGTGTTCTCTGTCCAGCTATCCAACCGCCGAGGGGCTTGTCGGAACACTTGCAGGAGCTGGGGTTGGTGCCGGAATTGGCCACTTGATTGGCGACAGAATTGGCAATAAAAACAAGAACATGGCCATATCAGCAGGGGTAGGAGCAGTATCAGGACTTGCCATTGGGGCACTGATACATGATCAGAGAGCGAGATTTGCCGAAGAAGAAGCCACCGTCATAAGGGAAGCTAAAATGATCGGTGACAGGCAAAAGGAAATAGATAAACTGTACGAAGAAGTATATTCAGAAAGTTCCTGGGGCAGGCTAGAGGTCAAGCCCTGGCATGAAAGATATCAGATCGAGGTCTCAGAATACCCTTACCAAAGCCCCAAATAATTAGTCTTATTAACAAGTATTATTCACCCCCCCCCCTCACAGTGCTAATAATTAATTAATCTTTGGAAGAGTAGCTTTATAATTAATTTAGTTAATTGCATTTAATTTATTTACTTTGCCTCCCCCTAAAGTTATCTTTCCAGAATGATTTTTATTACAGGCAGCACAGGATTTCTTGGAAACGCAGTTCTCTCGCGTCTGTACACCCGCTACCCTCATGAAAAATTCCTGGTTCTTGTTCGGGCCGAAAACAAAGAGCACGCAAGAAAAAGAATCATTTCTGAATTTAAGCACCTTAAGGAGTTTGGCGAAGAAACTGACATTTTAAAGAGAATCGTACCAGTTCAAGGTGACCTGGAAAGTCCATCTCTTGGCATTTCCCAAAAGGATCGAGAAGCCATTATAAAAGAAACGGAATCAATTTATCATAGCGCAGCGAATACACATCTCAACCTGCCTCTTGATCAGGCGAAGCAGGTAAATCTCGAAGGCACACGTGAGGTTTTAAAGCTTGCTTCTGAAATAGTGCAGTGCATAAGTTCTGAATTGAGCTTTTCCCAGAGACGTGACAATTTTCGTTTTAATCACATATCAACTGCATATGTTGCTGGCGACACTACTGATATTGTTTCTCCAGACATGCTTGATGTAGGGAAAAAATTTCGTAACTCCTATGAACAAACCAAAGCCGAGGCGGAAATGCTTGTCCGTTCTCATCAAGACCTTTTCAACATAGTTGTTTATCGCCCATCTATTATCGTGGGAGACAGCGTTACCGGAATGACATCCACTTTTAACGTTCTTTATATTCCGGCAAGACTTGTAATAATGGGACTATTAAAGGTAATTCCCGCCTTTCCTCACATTCCGTTTGATGTTGTCCCGGTGGATTATGTTGCTGAGAGCATTGCGAATTCGCATAGCCTGAGAATACCTAGCGGTAGTGCGTTTCATTTGTCTGCTGGCGTAGGCCGGGAGTCCAGTCCTGGTGAAGTTCTGGAACTCCTTTTTCACGCAGCAAAAAGTTACAGTTCCAGAAGAATTCCACAAAAACCAGGCTTTGTAAGTCCGGACATTCTGCAAAGAACCATCAATTCCATGACTCATCTTGCAAGCAATCTGTGTCACTCCAGCGCATACAAAAATTTTGAAAAAATTGTATGTGAGCACATACCGGTATTCAGACAGCTTTTGCCATTCATTCCATATATGATTTCAAATCCGAGGTTCGATACCAATACAACACTAAAAAATTTAGGTTGCTGTGTTCAGCCGGCCCCCCTTTTCAGTACGTATGCAGAAAATATTTTTCGCTACTGCATAGAAAGCTCATGGGGCAAGTATTCCTGGGGCAAAGCTGCTAAAGCAACCTAAAAAATAATATTTCCACCAATTTTTACAACACCAAATACATATCAAAATAGGTTTTTTTGCCAGAAAAAGTCGCATGCATTTAGTGGTGTTTGTCTTTGGGATGAATATTGGCTTCCTGGTGAAATTTGCTTTATAATACCATGGTGTAAGGGCGGAGCAATAAGCGTGAAGTAGAAAAATCTGATTCATGAATTCAGGCATCTTATTATTTTGAAAATGCCGGTATCAGGCACCAGAAAAGCCTGGCATCTCCGGTTCAATATAAGTCGATGCGAAAAAGCAGTTATGTTGAGAACCGCTCAGTTTGAAAAAGTCTTATTTTAAAACGTACCCCCCGAAAAGAGGGTATTAAAATTATTAACGTATTCGCTGTGTAGGAAATAGAGAAATAGGGGCCATAGCTCGACAGTAATATTTTAGACTCATAAATTTATTATTTTAATTTTAAGGCGAACCATACAGGCAACAAAACAGATTCCAGATTATAGGGTCTCTGTATAATTAGTGAAAAATTTAAACTTAGTGGGCGACGTTATCGCTAATTACCACCACTATGGAATACCACTACTGGTCATTGCTTAGATGTTAAACCAATTATGTAAGTTTTATTTTGAGTCAAAATAGGGTTCTCCGGAATAGAGATTCAGACTGTATTTAACCTGAATATTTGTTCAAGCTATGTACATTGCATAATTTTAGCAGTGACACAAAGTTTGATCATATAGGGCAGTTATAAATTGCTGCGTGTATAGAGACGATTAGATTATTTTTGGAAATATATCTGTCGTCCACATAGAGAATATCTCTGGCTAGACTGTCATGGGTATTCCGATTCAGCGTTAGATCAATTTTGGAAGTAATAAATTAACGGAGCCCCAACAAACTAATTGAGCCTATAGCCGGGGAATCAAAAGAAAAGTTTAACAGCCAAGGGATTTTCCAGTATTGATAACAACTTTGGATATTAAGTAATGAAAGCCGCAAACAGGAAAACAAGAAAAGCAAAACTAAATTTTAAAGTATTAGTGCTTGCTCTCTGACAGATTTAACCTCAAGGCGACTTGCCACAACAAGTGCATGAGGTTTTATATTTCCGGTCTAAGCTTTTAGTCATAATGTTATCATTGGAACGCCTTTCAAACATAAGCTTCTCAATTTCTCGACATCACAGCGAAACTGAATTTAAATGGAGGTTTCGTTATGTCCAAAAAAATGCTTATCAACGCAATATACCCCGAAGAATGCAGGGTTGCAGTAACCCAAAAGGGCCAGTTACTAGAGCTGGAAGTCGAGAGACACGATCAGGTTCAACTTAAAGGAAATATATACAGAGCTCCAATAAGCAGGATTGAGCCAAGCCTGCAGGCGGCTTTTCTTGATATAGGATCCAGCAGAAATGGATTTCTGCAGATTAATGACATCAACCCGGCTTGCTTCTTTGAGCCCCAAAGAAAATCAAATGGAGGCAGAAGAGGACACCCTTCAGTAAAAGATATCTTAAGACAAGGACAAGAACTCGTTGTTCAGGTTGTAAAAGACGAAAGGGCCGCCAAAGGAGCTACCCTTACTACAAATCTATCGATTCCCGGTCGTTATCTTGTCCTGATGATTGGTAATCAGCGAGGTGGCGTATCAAGAAAGATTCAGGACGAAGGGCAGCGAAAACGGTTAAAAGCCTCTCTTGACGCTCTATCCATGCCCTCAGGAATGGGAGTCATTGTAAGAACAGCAGGTATTAACAAGAGCACAATTGAACTTCAAAAAGATCTTGATGCCCTTCTTGAGCTCTGGTTTCAGATACTAGAAAAGAATCTTACTCCAGGCCCATCACCCGTTGCCCTGTACGAAGAAAGCTCACTTGCAATCAGAACCATACGGGACTATCTCTTGCCTGATATTGAAGAAATTTTGATTGATGACAAAAAAACATTCGACGAAGTTCAAAGCTTTATCTCACGAACTGCCGCAACATTTGACACCAAAGTTACCTATTATGACAAACCAACCCCGCTTTTTTCGTATTTTCATCTGGACAGCCAGGTAGATACCACCAACCAGAGTGAGGTAACACTTCCATCAGGTGGTTCAATTGTAATAAACACAACTGAGGCCATTGTCGCAATTGATGTAAACTCAGGAAGGGCAACAGGCCAATCTGATGTTGAGAATACGGCCTTTGAAACCAACAAGGAAGCAGCAATTGAAGTAGCAAGACAATTACGACTGCGAGATTTGGGCGGACTGGTAGTAATTGATTTTATTGATATGAACGACAAGCGTCACAAAAGTACCGTAGAGAAAGTTCTGAAAGACGCCGTCCGCTATGACAAGGCAAAGGTTGAAATTGGTCGCCTTTCCAAGTTTGGTCTTCTGGAAATGTCAAGACAACGCCTTAAATCCGCCCTCGTAAGCCACAGTCATGAAAGTTGCAGTCACTGTCAGGGACGAGGCAAGGTAAGATCACCCGAATCTGTTTCCCTGGAGGCCTTGAGAAAAGTGCAAACTGCCATATATGCTGGAGGTATAAGTGAGGTTCGTCTGCAGATTTCTCCGGTTGCGGGACTTATGCTTCTTAATACGAAAAGAAAAGATTTAAACCTTTTCGAAACGGAAACTGGCGCAAGTATAAGAATTTATCCCGATGGCAGACTTCGTCCCGAAGAATATCATATTGAAATCGTTCGAGCTCGCCATGAAACACCCGTAGTTGTCCATAATGCAAAAGATTCAGTAACAACACCATCAAGAGGTGGAGAACGAGGGCGCTCCGCCAGAGACAATGAAACCGGAGGCAATCAGGGACGAAGTGGAGGTCGAGGCCGAAATCAGCGTAGAAACAGTGATTCCAATAACCGAAGAAGAAATAACAATAGAAGAAGAGATCGCGCTCCAGAAGAAAGAAGAAATCTTGAAGGCGCTAGAACTGATCAGAATCCAGCAACCGAAAAACCCGTTTCTAATAATGGATCCGATTCTGCTTCAAAAAGCGAAGTTCCAAGGCATGACGCTACGGCTACAACAAGGTCTCAGCCCGAACCAATTTAAACAACCGGAATATTATATTTGGTTTATAAAGACTGATTTCAAGTGCTATAAGAAAGATGACAAACTCTTTATAATTAGAAGGAAAAATCATGTCTTTACCCAGCGTAACTGATATTACCAGTGAACTTATAAAAATCCCTTCTGTAAGTGATCAAGGTAACGTTGAAATTACGGACTGGATTCATGACTTTCTTCTCAGACAGGACTTTGTTGTCGAACGACTTGAGTATATCAATCCTGATGATGGAAAGTTAAAAGCAAATCTGGTCGCGCGAAAAGGCGAAGGATCTGGAGGATTAGGGTTTTTCTCACATACTGACACAGTGCCGGGTCTCGAAGAAGAATGGCAAGCATTTATTCCTGAAGTGAAAGACGGCAAGCTTTATGGCAGAGGAAGCTGCGACATGAAAGGACCCCTTGCGGCCTCAGTTCTTGCCGCCTCAAGCATTGATGTTTTCGCACTTAAAAAACCTGTTTATATTGTTTTAACTGCAGATGAAGAACGTGGTTTTTATGGGGCTAAACATGTAATTTCAGAATCAGGTTTTCTTTCTGAAAACTGGCCTGATATGGGTGTTGTTCCCGAACCCACCAACCTTATACCCGTATACTCTCATAAAGGAGCATATTGGCACTCGATAACTGCACATGGAGTAGCAGCACATACCAGCACTGACAAGGGAATATCTTCAAATTTTTTGATTGCACCATTTCTTGCCGAAATGGCTGAACTGAAAAGACAATTTTTGTCTGAAAAAACATTCATGAACGACGAGTTTGACCCACCTACCAATGGCTTTAATCTTACTATCACTGATTATGGATGTGCACTAAACGCTACTGCCGCAAAAACTACCTGCTGTGTGCATTTTCGCTCAATGCCTAACGTAGATAACAAGGCAATTAGTGAAATAATTTTGAAAAGAGCAGAAGAGTATGGCTTTGAAGTCCAAACCGTTGCGAATGATCCTTTTTTTTCATCGCCGGAATCTGAGATTATAAAATTAAGTCTTGAAGCAACCAATGAGACAAAAGCAGTTACAGTGCCCTACGGCACAGAAGCTCTTTTCTACGGAACGAAATTACCTCTTGTAATACTAGGCCCCGGTAGTATTGATCAAGCTCATACTGTTGGAGAGTGGATAGATATCTCTCAACTAGAGAGATCCGTTAATGTTTACGAAAAAATGATCAAGCGCCACTGCACCTGATTTTTTGTTAAACTTTCTGATTGAAATTTCGGACAGACCTGAGCTTTCAGCAACAACTACCTGGTCATTATAAATTTTCTTAAATCTTCCGCGGACGGAGCCTCTCTCCTTTTCAGTAAATAAGCAGGAATACGGATACTGCTACCTTGCTTGATGACTGTACCCGTGGACAATCCGGAATTAATACTTTTAATTCTTTCATGATTGGATATATCTTCTGTATACCAATAAGCAATAAACTCGAAAGTCTCACCGTCATTTTTTACAAGGTGATATATATCCTGAAATTGAGAACCCGAAGGTGCTCGATCGCTCTTATCATCATCTTTTATAGCCTCAGAACCTTTACCGCTATTTAAATTAGTCGGCATGGTTTTATCCGGACTTTTCTCGCCAAGACCCGATAGGTCAATTTTAGTATCCTGAACAAGAGGTGATCCGGAATTAAATAAACTTCCCGCATGGCCATCATTAAGTGTTTCTTCTTCGCTCTTAAACGGCCCTGAAATAATCCAGTCTTTACTAACATTTCTTAGGGTATAAAACTCATTCTTTTCCTTATAATGAAGAAAAAGCTTAGGGGCCATAAAAATTGAATCCTCAAATTCAATTTCACTTGGTGCGCCTTGCACAGATAAAAACCCTTTTAAAGTCTCGCTCTTATCTGCCTCTTCGGAAAGAAACCTATTAGGAGCAAGAAAAGAATTTATCGAACTAAGCTCTAAACGACCTTTTCCGCTTACTTCATTTCTAAGAGGATTGGACGAAAAATTTAAGCATGCTGACAATCCAGATAACAGACAGAAGATCAAAAACAATAGTCGGCAATGTGAATATAACACAAAATTTTGAATATTAAGAAAATATACAATGACTAACTAATCAGCACACACTTAAGCTCTTTGTAATTCTCAAGCACAGCTCCTGTACCTCTGACTATCGCAGTCAATGGATCAGCTGCCCTTAAAAAGCGAATATTAGTCTCAAGACTTAGGCGCTCCGGAAGGCCTGCTAGAAGTGACCCACCTCCAGCAAGATAAATGCCTTTCTTTATAATATCATGAGCGAGCTCGGGCCCGGTTCTCTCCAAGGCACGCCTTACCGCATCTATTATAGCAGAAACAGGCTCCTTTAATGCCCGCCTGACCGTACTGTCATCAACAAGAAGCTCACGGGGTACGCCAGTCGCAAGATCGCGACCATATACTAACATTTCACGAGATTCAGACATCGGCATTGCTGAACCAATATTTAACTTTATCCTTTCAGCTTCAAAAATACCTATCTGTAAATTAAAAGCTCTACGAACAAACTTTTCAATCGCCTCATCCATTTCATCCCCTGCTATCCTTACAGACTCGGAATATGCAGTTCCCCCCATACTTATAACCGCAACTTCTGTAGTTCCGCCACCAATATCAACAATCATATTACCGCCACATTCGAGCACAGGCATTCCTGAGCCAATTGAAGCAGCCATTGGCTCTTCAATTAAATGAATCTGCCGAGCTCCGGCAGACATTGCTGCATCAATAACGGCCCGCTTTTCAACAGCAGTAACACCAGATGGAATTGAAACAATCAAACGAGGCCGCCTGAGCTGCCAACGTTTACTGGCCCTGGTAATAAAATCCTTGACCATAAGATGGGTAGTCTCAAAATCTGCAATCACACCATCCTTGAGTGGCCGGACACAACGAATCTGCCGGGCTGTCTTTCCATACATTTCCTTTGCCACTCGACCAACAGCAATTGGTCTACCATCATCTTCCCTTATTGCAACAACACTTGGTTCATTGAGAACAATGCCACGACCACGAATATAAATAAGTGTATTTGCAGTTCCAAGATCCATGGCCATATCTTGACCAATCCAATTCTCAAATATCCTTGTAAGCGGTCTGGCAGAATAAGCCCCCAAACCATTAGACCCCGAGTAATCTCCAGCTTTGAAATTATTTCTGGGAAAATAGTTATTTGACCTGCCATTCTTGTATCTTCCATGATCAGGCCGGTATAGTTCGTGCTCAACTGAACCTGTAGAACTAAAGGTAAGAAAGGCTTCCTCCTTCTGCCCTGTCTTTCCAAAATCAAATCTACCAAAATCTGGCATTATTTTTACCCCTTTGAGCTGAAGAACTTCTCTTTTGGAAAGTATCAGAACGGGAAAAACGACTGGAAGCAGCATCTCCAAGAATGAACTCTTCCAGGCTCTTTTTTTCTTCTCTGCGAATTCCTGGATTCTGCCTTTCCGATCCGCATACCTTCTGAGAACTACTTCTCTCAAAAGATCCCAAAGCTGATTTTTCAATCTGCGAGGACCCAATCTGTGATGACCCAATATGTGATGACTCTGACTCCAGATAATTTTTAGAAATATTAATAGAAGAATTTATTTTCCATTCCGAAGCAGATAGGTTTTCTGCTCTGATATTTTCAACTGGCTCAAAGACCTTTGGTTTGTCTGGAGAATCAAGTTTTTTATTCTTATCTGAATTATCCAGATCAGAGACAACATCAGTGAGAGAGATGGCATCATTCTCAGATGAAGAATTCTCCAGAACAGGTTCGGAAAAATCACTCTGCTTTCTCTGCAAAAATCCAGAGATGAAACCTGCGCCACCAGAGATAACACCTGATCCTACCAACTCTCGTGATGAAGCTTCACCACTTGATAATCGGGAAATTAGTTGCCCGATTTGCCTATCCTTTGGGCCGACGGAAGAAAAATGAATCAAAAGAGATTCTGAGATAAAGGCTGATGCTCGAGAATCAAGATTGCCAAGTACCGAAGAAGCAGTTCCTACCATCTTGTACATGCTTCCACTTACAGAATGAATTCTTGATAGAATATTTCGCACTCTCTGAACGACAGACTCAAGCATTACTTTGTCACCAAAAAGGAATATACTTGTTCCATATGGAGCACTAACAAGAGCAGGTACAGGAGCAAGTTGCTGAATAAAGCGAAGCAATTGCTCGTGAACTTCAGCACATACTTCTACTCCTATTCGCTTTTCAATTTCTGGCAAATCAAATAATTGAATCCGGACAAGGGAGCAATTTTGAGCCCCTGAAGCAAGGCGTTTTTCTACCTGAGAACTAAAATGACTCCACGGTAACATTGATGGACCAACCTGACGAACCCTTGCTACAGCAGCAGATCTGAGCCTCGCAAGCTCTCGACCAATAACTGCAGCAATTTTTTCAAGGGCCTCAATATCATTCGTCGAAAATGGCCGAAGAGCAGCACTCAAGACATTAAGCGCACCTGCCTCTTGACCAAAAACATGAAACGGCACCGAAAGAAAAGAACGCGCCCTGATGTCGTCACTGGGAAGAACATGAACACTTCTTTCAGAGCATATAATTTTTTTGCTTTTACAAACCAAATCCACAAGATGGTGCTCGAATCTGCTCTCTGGACTATGCGAATAAAATGTCGGCTCTCCATAACCATCATGAGACGTAACAAGTGCGATAAACGCGTCCCTTGATACTAACTCCTGAGGAAGCGTGCAGACGACCTGAAACAGTTCCTCCTCTGAATTGCTCGCTCTGATAGCATCAATTACTTTCTCAAGGCCATCGGCCTTTTTCGGCTCAGGGGCTTTTCTTAGTAACGCTTCATTTGACTGATGCAGGTTTATGAGAAGATTAGCTTGGGCAGCGCATTCGGTAAGGATTTTTTCGGTAATCTTGGGAAAAGCGTAACTCTTTTTTGAATCACAGACGATAACTCCGACAAGCTCCTTTGCCGCGGAAAGAATAGGTACCGCAATAAAACTCTTAAGAGACTGATCTACTGGATAGTAAAGAAGTGTTCTTGCATCATGTTCGAAAGGACAAACAGCGATTCGGACCCTATTTTCAGCAACCCATCCAACCAGTCCCCTACCATAAGGTATGGTTACCCCTTCAATATAATCCCGACTTAGGGAGTGATGAGCAAGAGAGTGAAGAACTTTATTTTTCACATCAGCAACAAATATGGCAGATGTATATGACTCGGTTACATTCGCGATTAGACGATTGAGCTTGGTGAGCGATTCCTCAACTCGAGTTTTACCTTTTGATTCGTTTGCCTCAGGTACCGAATCAACACTTCTAAGATCAAGATAACCCGGGGCTCCAAAAAATTCAGGAGAAGAAAGATCATTTTCCGAGCTTTCTTCTATTAAATCCTCCTCTACTATTAAATCATCAGTTAGTTGGATCGCTTTAGCTGTTGACTGCATGTACTCCACCCAATTTGTTACTTAAATTGCCAAGTTCAGGGCGATGATTAGATTTCCCTGATCGCTGAATAAAAACCCCGGTTTAAATTACTTAAAGTAACACCATGTACCAATTCCTACAAGAATGTTTCTTATTAAAAAATTAATGGGATAACTTTCCATTGAGCCTTGAGATTTATCAGGCAATTAGATAAACGGTACCCGCACGGCGATGTAGCTCAGCTGGTTAGAGCACGGAACTCATAATTCCGGGGTCGGTGGTTCAAGTCCACCCATCGTCACAACCCAAACTCCCATGTTTCTCCCTTCTTTCAATCATCTTCTCTTAGTCAGGATAGCCTTCATTTCTGATTTTTGACATATCTTATTTTCGGCTACTTGCATCAGTAGACACTAACTTTATATTGGTGCTAAATTTTGGCGATCCTTTAATGTGAGCTAAATATGCAAATTGATCAAAGATATCTACAAATAATATCCTTGCTAATGTTGTTAGCTGTTGGATATTTTAGTTTTGAGATAGGATTTACACCGAATCATTTAATTGCGAGTTATTTTAGTGTTCTTCTGGCTCAAGTACTAATAGAGAAGTTATTTCTTAAAAAAAATTACAGTCAAATCAACTATAAAAGCTCCATCATTACTGGAACTTCTCTGACCTTACTGCTAAGAACAAGTGATTATTACTATAGTTTGCTTGCGGGCTTCCTGGCAATTACTTCTAAGTTTATCTTCAGCACAAAAGATAAATCTGGAAACTATGATCACATTTTCAATCCTGCTAACTTTGCTTGTGCAGTTCTAATCCTTATTCCAAACATACTAGGTTCACAAAAAATTGTTTGGATATCTTCTGGTCAATGGGGAACGGATGCGATTATTTCAATATTCGTAATTATGTCAGGCTTACTGGTAACAGTAAAATCTTACCGTTCTGATATCACATTGGCTTTCATTATATTTACTTCCTGTTTTTTATTTATAAGGGCGCTGTATTTATCTGATCCATTTACTATTCCATTTCACCAGCTACTTAATGGCTCAATTTTAATTTTTTCTTTCTTCATGATTTCAGATCCAAGAAGTACTCCAAGAAGTATGTTGGGACGTCTTATTTTTGCATTTTTGGTGTCTATAGGTTTTTATCTAGGAAAATTTGTATACTTCGATACAAATTCATTGATACTAAGTCTGTTTTTTGTAAGTTTTCTAACACCATTTATTAATTATTTTTTTCAAGGAAACGTGTTTTCCTGGAGAAAAGTCTCTCTTTAATGAACGGAGATTATGGTCAATGAAACTATTAAAAAACTACCTAATATTTAATGTTTTATTCTTATCAGCAATACTTGCTTTCAAAGAACACGCACTTGCATTTTGTGGTTTTTATATTGGCAAAGCAGATACGAAACTTTTCAATGAAGCATCTAAAGTTGTCGTTGTCAGAGATGGAAATCGTACTGTCATTAGCATGGCTAGTGATTTTAAAGGCGAGTTAAAAGAATTTGCTCTAGTCATTCCAGTCCCAACAATGATTAAAGAGGATCAAATTCATGTTGCAAGCAATGCCTTAATAGATCACCTGGACTCCTATACTGCACCACGACTTGTGGAGTATTACGATGAGAATCCATGTGAACCCATATATAGAATGAGGGAATTGGGAATGCCCGCTGGAGAAGCCTCTGATGGATCTTCTTTGGCCAAGGCTAAAAGCCTTGGTGTGAAGATCGAGGCTGAGTACACAGTAGGAGAATACGATATTGTATTACTTTCTGCCACGCAAAGTGATGGCCTTGGCATCTGGCTAAATGAAAATGGTTACAAAATGCCTGAAAACGCAAAACCTGTGCTGGAAAGTTATATAAAACAAAATACCAAATTTTTTCTCGCAAAAGTAAATTTAAAGGAGCAAAGCAAACTGGGATTTAATTTTCTACGTCCTCTTCAGGTAGCTTTTGAGTCGCCTAAATTTATGCTGCCAATTCGCCTGGGAACAGTGAACGCAAATGGCTCACAAGAAATGTTTGTTTTTATGTTAACTAAAAATGGAAGAGTTGAGACAACTAATTATAGAACCGTAAAAATAGCCTCTGATATTGAAGTACCAAATTTCATCAAGGATGAATTTGGAAGTTTCTATAAAACACTTTACAATAAACAGGTTGAGAAAGAGGGGCGCAGGGCAGTGTTTCTTGAATATGCGTGGGACATGGGCTGGTGTGATCCCTGCGCAGCAGATCCATTATCAAATTCAGAGCTAAAAGAGCTTGGTGTTATGTGGCTAGATGAAGCCAATGAATTAGCTCAAAATAATATGTTTGGTAATATTCAAGGACAGCGAGTTTTTGTTACCAGGCTGCACCTTACATATGACAAAGATCATTTTCCCGAAGATCTGATTTTTAATGAAACCGCGGATAAAACCAATTTTCAGGCAAGATATATAATTCGCCATCCCTGGACAGGAAGTGACTCTTGCAAGGAAGCTGACAAATACAGGGAAAATCTCAAAAACAAAAATATTTCACTAGCAAAATCACTAGCGGAAAACACTGGCTGGAATCTAGAAGAAATATCAACCAAGATGAATTTGAGTTCTATCGACTTAAAAAATCCAGCTAATTCCGATTGGTGGAAATCTATCTGGAAAAAATAGTTATGTTATGTCCCTCCTCTCCTTGTAACCCGGATTGGGGAGACAGGAAGGCATTGACAGACTCACTTTTCGAGAGAGAGAGAGAGAGAGAGGGGGGGGGGCAAATAAATTCAAGATGGCACCCAAATAACGATTCTTTGTAACCCTTCACTATTAGATCCATTTCCCCTGAATTAAAGAGGAAAGAATTGCCAAGTGTCTGTATTTGGGTTTTCCTTGCATCGCACTACCCCCTCCTGCATTTTGG
>DAOLCO010000046.1:0-22692 GCA_035327825.1 Oligoflexia bacterium
AAATTGCGCTAATGAAAATTTTTACGCTATTGTCAAACTATTTTGGGACAGCCTCATATCAGAAGCTATGGGCCTTTTGAACGTGATCCATCAGGCTTACCCCAAAATCCGGTTGGAAAAACCGGCATGGTTGGCCGAGGACTTCTTGGGAAATGGGGCGCTAACTTTGCGGCCGATCCAATTGTTACCTTTACTGGTAAAGACGGAATTTACTTCCTTGGAGTTATTCGAGGTGACACAGGTGATCTTGCAATTCCGGGAGGAATGGCTGACCATGGCGAAACCGTTGGTCGCACACTCCAGCGTGAGCTTGGAGAGGAAACGGCGGCTGATGTAAGTAACATTCCTCACGAATGTCTCTTCGTTGGTTACGTGGACGATCCGCGAAACACGGATAATGCCTGGATGGAGACATATGCAGGTCACTTCCATATCTCCGAAGAAATGGCTCGAGCCATGAATGTTCAAGTGCTGGATAGTGTTGAGACAAAGGCAGTTGGTTGGCACATGCTTACCACTGAGCTATTGAGCAAGATGTACGCAACCCACGGTGAGTTATTAAGGCTTGCTGTTGATAATCTTGCCTGTAAGGGTGAGCGTCTAGCCAAAAGGCTTATTCATGAGCTTCGCGGTTATTGAGTCTAATTTCCTAACTTAAAGGTTCACGTAGAGGGCTTGCTTGCTCTGGTAAGCCCTCTACAACTTTTTCCCAGCTTTCTTGCCATATTAAGAAATTCTTTTAATTCAACAATTGCGAAGATTTCGCACTTACCTGGATTTATTGAAAACTATTTTTTTGCCAAGGTTATATCAAATAATATACAATGACTTTATGAGGGTTTACTTTTCCTACCTTGCAGCAATTTCAGGACTTCTTATAAGTCCATGCATAAACTGCTTCTGCTGCATTGAAGCACATGCATCAGTTATTTCTGCGGTCTCTAATCCATTAATCTCTGAAAATTGCCACATTAACCATACCGGCAATAATCTTTTTTTCAATAATCTTTCTTTAACTGATGATTCTTTTACTTTCCCAAAAAACACTAGCGATGATTGCTGTTCTGATTGCGAGCTTTTTTTAAATCTGCCCGATAAAAGGGCGGTACTACTTGATAATATATCCGGGAAGCTTTCATTAACACCTCACTCATCAGATTCTTCAAAATCAAAATTTAAAAACTCAACTTTTAAATTTTCTGATGTTATATTTACCGAACCCTCCTTAAATCACTTCCCCTTTATTACCTTTAAAATTCTTTCTCCTGATTCTTTCAATCAGATCTTTACCAAATCAGGTGATACCAATCTGATTCGTGGCCCACCTGTGATCAGGCTCTAGGATAATTGCAACTTACATTGCAATTATGCTTTTGCCGTTTCTATCCCGTTGCACGTTAATAAAATTAAAGAAAGGATACGTTATGAAAAGAAATATATTTTTGGCCTCAACTCTAATTGGACTATGTATGACAACGCCTATTCAGGCCGATCATCATGAGGAGAAATCTCATTGCTCTGACAAGTCTTGCACCTGCACTCCAAAAGAGGGCGAGGAAAAATCAGAAGATGGAGTTTGTACCTGCGAAAACTGCAAATGCGAAGGTTGCAAAGAGCATGGTAATGGTGATGGGAAATCAGAATAATACCTGACCGAAGTCTGCCATAAGAGTGCTGTCTAAGGACCTTGTGGCAGACGATTTATTCCCCTATTGCCTAATTTTAGGCAGAAAAAAGTAATATAAAGGATGAAAAAGAATCGAAACTATCTCTTCGAGAACTGTGGCTTCTTTCTTGCTTTATGACGACCTGGCTTCTTTCTTTCAACGATTCTTGGATCTCGTCTAAGAAGACCTTCCTTTTTCAGAACAGGTCTAAGCTCTGGCTCAACTGTTTGAAGCGCACGTGCGATACCATGACCAATTGCCTGAGCCTGACCAGATACTCCTCCACCTGACACGCTGATTTTAAGGGAATATGTATCAGACTTTTCTGTAACAGATAGGGGATGAAGCGCCCTTAAATCGTGGCCAGTATTACCAAAATACTCAATTGGGGTTTTGCCATTAATGAGACAAACAGCTTTTCCCTCTTCTGCTGGCATTAAATATACGCGTGCGCTGCTGCATTTACGTCTGCCAGTTGCATAGTGCTTTTTTACCTGAGCCATACTTACTAAAAATCCTGATTATAAAATCTATCCATTAAATCCAAACCCAAACAGAAACAATAACCCCAACACAACGACAGGAGCCCTACACAACGACAGGACACTGAGCAGCGTGAGGGTGCTCACTTCCGCTGTAAATCTTAAGCTTGGAAATCATATTTTTTCCAAGAGCAGATTTTGGAAGCATTCCCTTAACCGCAATTTCAAGAAGTCTTTCAGGATGCGTACCCCTGATCTCTGCTGCGGTGCTTGACTTAACTCCACCAACAAACCCTGTATGATAATGAAACATTTTGTCAGCTTCCTTGTTACCAGTGAAGCGAACCTTATCAGCATTAATAACCACGACGTAATCTCCACCATCATTATGCGGAGCAAATGTTGGTTTGTGCTTGCCTCTCAGAATATAGGCAATTTTTGATGCAAGCCTTCCAACCACTTGATTCTCAGCATCAACCACAACCCATTTACGGCTAGCTAGTGCTTCTTCTTTTGTCTGAAATTCAGTAGACATATTTTCCTATTGATTACATGCGGGAAATACCCAATGCGAGAATTTAACATATTATGGAAAAGAGTCAAGAATTGGAGGGGGTTTGTAATTTTGAAGTTTTCTGAGTAGAAAAGAGGCTAAATTGCAGGTCAAATGTCAGAAATTATTATCGGAAAATTAGCCCATAGAAGAAGGATGTTGAATGATGCAGGTTCGCCCAAAAATCAAACTGATCGATTAAAGGAACTAACAGGCGAAATTCCCTGTGCTACTCCATCAGCAGACCCCGAAACCCTGCCATCCTTTCGGTAATTCGTATCCTCGACAGATGGTCTTGCGCTCAATATTGCTATTGTATTTGAAACCAGTCCCAGGGAATGTTTCAGCAAATCGCCATTCTCAGCATTTAGTTTCTTTGTAGCAGGAGCAGTTTTCTTAAGATCACCAAGTACCATCTGAAGCTTCTTCCTTAGTGAAACATCCTCGCAAGATTCAATAATCTCAGTAAGCCGGACGGCTTCTTTCTTTTTCTGGCCCTTAACCCAATCCTCTGTTTCACCGGTAATAGTTGAAAGTACGATGTTTCGTTCCCTAGATTGAGCATCAAGTTCAGTTAAAAGTTTTTCCTTTTTGGCCTGTATTGAATTCAGGTCATCTGCTTTTAAATAAACAATATGATTTCTTTCTTCTGCAAGCAGAAGCAAAAGCTTTTCCTGAATCTTTGACTCTCTAATCAGAACATGAAGAAGTTTTTCAAAATTATTTGCTGCCATAAGTAAAGAACCTTTAAAAATTGATCACTTAAGGAAGAGTCCAAATGGGCAGCAATCAGACTCTTCCAAAAAAACCTGGATCCAGTGGCTTAAGCCCTGCCTGAATTATCAGAGGCATAAGACAGAATAGATCTTGCAACATCTTTTGAATCTACCTGATAGCTCCCATTTTCAATGCGAGCCTTGATAGAATCAATTTTGGCTTTTCTCTGGTTATTGTCCTCTTCAATTATAGGACTTAAGCGTGACAATTGCCGCGCCATATTGGAAAGCTGCACAGTATCAGAACCGGTCGGAACCTGATTCTGGGAAGCGTTCGATTGACTTTCCTGATAAGGATTAACCTTACGTTGAGTATTTACTGTTCCGAGACCTTGGTCTCCCTGTATTTTTTTTATATCCATAGCAATTATGACTCCGTTCCATCAATTAAATGATGCCTGGCACTCCCTTCAATAGTTCCACTTGCTACCTCTTACCAGTGACCAACAAACCATGTCAGTAATCCCTCGCTGAAAAGCCCGAATGTTAAAATATCACAGAACATTTCGTGCTAAACACAGCTAAGGGAAATCGCCTTAATCCTTGACGAAATCCTATTGCCACACCACCTCATCCAAAAGGCACTTACAGTTTTTATGATGAGGATATGTCACTGCGTTAACAAGCCAAATATGTATCTAATTTATCAAGCCTCTACCAGAGAGCAGGAATAAATTAAGATATTACTTGTTAGATGCTGCAACCTGGTATTTAGTTAACTCCTTTTTAAGGAATTTCTTAACACCTATCCCCTCCCCTTTAGCTACTTCATCGGCAACCGCCTGGTTAAACATGTCCCTAAAAATGCGAGACTCATTTGAATTTTCACCAAGCAGCCCTTCGGAACCTGTGGATGACCACATTTCCTTCAGCATATTATGCAACAATAATGCCTCAAATCCGGAACCTGCCTTTTCAACATCAGCAGCAGTGGTAAGCTTCCGATTTTTAAGGCCTTCTGCCTTGGGAAGCTGCTCCAACTGAACTGAATTAAGTGGCATATCAACTGACTTTACTGTACTCATTTTAAGCATTCACTGTTTTAAATTAAAGCAATATATTCCTATCTAATGCAATAATTACCTATCTACATTATGACTAAATCTGCCTGCAAAGCCCCTGCCTGCTTGAGAGCCTGAAAAATTGCTATTAAATCCCTCGGAGTTGCTCCAAGACTGTTAAGACCAGCCACAACATCTCCTAGACTTACCCCCTTTTCTACCACTCTAAGCATTCCTCCATCTTCAGAAACATCAATGTCATTATTTTCAACTACAGCTGTTTCACCTCTTCCAAACGGGTTTGGCTGAGAGACCTGCGTCTCTGATCGAATAGTAATATTCAAATTACCATGAGCAAGAGCAACAGTTGATACTCGCACATCCTCTCCAATAATAACCGTTCCGGTTCTCTCATTCACAACTACTCGGGCAGGTGAATCCGGCTGAACCTCTAGCTGTTCTAATCTTGCAATCAAGTGAACTGGCGCAACAGCAAGTGCTGGATCAAGAGGAACTAACACACTTGCACTATCAAGAGCTGTTGCCTTGTTCGCACCAAAAAAGGAATTTATAACAGCCTGCACTCGAGTAATAGTCACAAAATCAGGTTCACGTAGCACAATTCGCACCTGTCCACTTGCAAATAAATCAAAAGGAATTGAGCGCTCAATACTACCACCTAAGGGTACACGCGCAACTGTGGAGTGGTTCTTTTGAGCCGTGTCTCCTCCTGCACTAACAATAAAACCACCAAGAGAAACTGCTCCCTGAGCAACAGCATAAACATTTCCATCGGCACCCTTTAGAGGAGTCATTAACAAAACCCCACCCTGAAGACTCTTTGCGTCACCCATTGAAGAAAGTGTTACGTCGATCTTTGTGCCGGGTCTTGCAAACGGTGGCAACTCAGCTGTGACCATAACAGCAGCAATATTTGCAAGTTGCAAAGTCTTGGGATCAACCCGAATTCCCAAACGCTCTAAAAGATTTGTCATAGTTTGTGGAGTAAAAGTAGCACCACGCTTATCCCCTGTACCCTCAAGACCAACAACAACACCATAACCAATAAGATGATTACCCCTGACACCTTCTATATCAGCGATATCTTTTAATCGAGCTGCCTGAGCTGTCCCAGAAAAGAACAGTATCAAGCACAATATAAATCCCAATTTGGCCTTCATTTCATTTATCTCCATTAAAATGGCCATATCTTGTTTAATAATGCAGCACCCCAACCCGGACCCTGTGCGTCAGATAAATTTCCATGCCCATAAAAATCTATCCGCATGTTGGCTACCCTGTTAGAGTCAACCTTGTTTTCGGCGGTAATATCACGTTGCCTTATTAATCCGCTTACAACCATTATCTCTTCTTCTGCATTAATAGATACTATCTTGCTTCCCTCTATTCTAAGAACTCCATTAGGAAGTATTTCAAGGACAACAGCAGAAATCTGGGCCTGCAATTGTGCCTGACGTTGCATATCCCCTTCTCCTCTAAACTCGTTCTGGGTAGTTGCCCTGATTAAAGCTGCTGGATCCAGAGCTGTATTATTAGCGGCCCATGTATTGGTCTCCAAACCAAAGAAATTTCTGATCCCAGCCAATAAATCAAACTCACTACGAGTCTGAGTATTAGCCCGCTTTCTACCTAAAGTCCTGTCATTAACCTCTATAGTTACAATATCCATCGGATTAAATGCCCGATGATCCCCAAATGTAAAAACATTCTGGGAAGAATCCATCCAGAGCGATGGATTACCACTCATTTGACCATTTAAATACGGAGACTGGCTCGCCGGAGGAGGAGCTGCATAATATGCAACCTGCTGGTCGGGCGGATTCAAATCCGAACGCCCAAAAGCACTATTCTCACTCGTATTAACCCCGGAATTCAAAGCTCCAGGGAAAGGGGAGGGGGAAGAACCGTGTCCAGCAAGCTGCCCTCTCGCGGACCCGGCCCCTCCCCCCATCGTGACTGTATCTGCCGCCTGCAAACCCTTATGGGAAGCGGTCTCATTAACAAACTGGGAAGGAGCTGAAAAAGATCTTTTAAGCGCCAACCCCTGTTGCAGCATGCGCGGATCACCTTGATAATTCTCTCCAACCTGAAAATCTTCAATTCGTGGCTCTTTACCCAAACCATCAACAGGATTAAATTTATAGCTAACAGGACGAACAGCAGAACCAAAATCAGCATCAACTTTGGGAGCACCTCGAAACGAATAATCACCGATTGCTCCTTGCCTTACCGCTTTTGAAAAATCCTCCGCCGGATAACGAGACGAGAACTCAGACATGGATGAGCCGCATCCAGTAAAACAAAGCAAACTGGGGAAAAGAATAACATTAAAACCTTTTATCATATCAATAATCACCTTAATTTATTACCTGCACTTCCTCTGAGTTAACAACTTTTCCACGAACGATCTTGTTAGAACGCTCATTTCTTAATTGTATAACTGAATTGGTGAACCCTGGCTCAGCTGCAACACCAGTTGCGACGGCAGTTAAACCACCACTTGTGTAAATCATTTTTACAATCTTACCTCGCTCTATAACAGGAGGAATATCAACATCAGATAACCTAACAGTACTACCAGGTGAAATCGCTCTTGTAACTCGACGACCAGAAATCTCATCAATATTTAACGCTACATCATCAGGAAGATTAGCAAGATTGGATCGAAGCAATCTGATATCATCAGAACGAATTATAGAACCCTTATCAAGCCTTCCGCGAACAACTGGAATCGTTCTCCAATCATCAACCAGCGCAGTTGCAAGAAATCTGCCCATCACCTGATCTGCTTGCACAACCTCCACTCGTAAAGGCATCTTTCCCTTATCAGAAGCGCCAAGAGATTCAACCTTGATAGATGGTACTCCAACAGGAAGTACAAGATCAGTATCCCACTCAATACCCTTAACCTGTATATTAAGATCTGGATCAGTATGAAGCTGCAACTTCGCAGCAGCAAGAACTTCCTCTCTTGTAAGGACTCTTCCCTCACGAAATATTTCAACCTCTCTTGGTATTGAATAACCGAAAGCATCTAATGGCAAACCCTGACCCTGTATAGCATCAAGAATTGACTCACCAGAAATAATCTTCGAGGACAATGGACGAGGAGCCTGACCAAGAGATATGTTTTTTAACTTTTCTATAAGCTCTCCAAACTCCTCCTCTTCTCCATAAATCTTTCCTAATGAACCAAGAAGGATTTCGTCTGATTCAATTTGAACTTTTTCAGGTATTCTCAATCCAGGACGAACCTCATCTGCAAATAATGGTGCCGCAATAAAACAAAAAAGAGTAATAAATACTAAAACATTTAACTTCATACTAACTACCTCTTCACATTAATAGCTGTTGATAGTAGCTGATCAGCAGTCTGAATAACTTTGGAATTGGCTTCATAGGCTCTCTGTCCGGTAACCATCTGCACAATTTCATCAACTACACTTACATTCGAACTCTCAAGAAAGCCCTGAGCCAGAGTACCAACACCGTTTAGTCCAGGAATTGAAATTATTGGCTGCCCTGAAGATTCAGTTTGATTTAGAAGATTTCTACCCATTGCCCTGAGCCCGGCGGGATTAGGAAAACGCGCTACCTGAATCTGACCAACCTGCTGAGCAGCAGGTGCCCCAGGTTGCACAACATTTACAAATCCATCTGCAGTAACTGTAATACTAATCGCATCAGGGGGAATATTTATAGCTGGAGTAAGAATATAACCATCAGAATTTACAAGAGCTCCGGTAGCATCCAGCTTAAAGGCCCCACTACGCGTAAATGTAATTTCACCGCTTGGCAATGTTAACTGAAAAAAGCCATCGCCCTCAATTGCAATATCAAGGGGGTTATTTGTTGATTCAAAATCACCTTGTGAATGAATTTTACCAACAGCAGCTGGCCTCACTCCTAATCCAATCTGAATACCACCAGGACTGCTACCTACCTGTGTGGCAGCAGTACCTGGCTCCTCAATAATCTGATACATAAGATCCTGAAAATCAGCTTTGTTCTTTTTAAAACCGGTAGTATTTACGTTAGCAAGGTTGTTCGCTATCACATCAAGGTTTAATTGCTGGGCAATCATTCCTGTTGCAGCGGTAAAAAGTGATCTTATCATTTTATAATTATCCTGTTTTGAAATTACTTGCCGGTAATATTTGTTTCCATAATACTATTTTATTGTTCTCATATTCGTATCATTCAGTTCACTGATCGTCTGAACTGTCTTTGCGTAACTCTCAAATGCACGCTGAGTTGCAATCATCTCAACCATTGCCTCAACAACTGAAACATTAGGAAGCTCAACTGATTCAGGTATCAAATCAGGCGTTATACTCTCCGCTTCTCCCTGCATTTTAAATCTGGTTCCAGCTTCCTTTTCAAGTTTTGAGAAATCCTCTACTTTTACAACACGAACACGACCTACCAGCTGGGCATCAACCATCACAGCACCAGACTTTGTAATTCGGGCATCCGCTGAAAGAATTGGAATTGGGCCTCCATCGCCCATAACCGGGTATCCATCAACCGTAGAAAGTTGCCCCTCTCCATTAATAGTAAAGTTTCCTGCCCTGGTTAACCTTTCACCCTCAGGAGTTTGCACCATAAAAAAGTGTTTTGAGTCGACTAGTGCAGCATTTAACGGATTTCCAGTATGCTCAACCGGACCTGCACTGAAATCAGTTCTGACTTCTATATCAACAACTCCAGGAGTATTTCCATGATCAAGTGGGGCACGAGCAAACTGCTCCTTGACACTACTTGCCAGAGTGTCACCAAACTCCTGTTGTCTCGCAACAAGCCTCGAAGCCTTAAAACCAACAGTATTAACGTTTGCCAGGTTATTTGCTATCAGATCAAGACGTCTCGATTCAAGCAAACCACCCGAAGAAGCAGAATATATTCCACGCTCCATTACTTGCCTTCCTTCAACAAATGACTAGAATAATAAATCTTCACTCTCAAAATCTTCTTCCTTCTCCATCTCAAGCACAAGAGGACTATCAACTGAATCAGCACTTGCACGCACTGTTATGCCTCCCTTGTATTCTCCCCTCTTTTTTTCAACCGGATCTCTAACTATACCTCTAACGTTTACTATCTCTCTTTCAGCCAAAGCTGGTGGCAATGGCAGGTTTACCTTTTGCGCCTCTTGGCGAAGCAGTGAATCAAGGTGTCGAATCTCTGAAACCGGAAGCTCAAGTTTGCGCGCCACAATATGAATCTCCTTTCCTTCAAGGAGGAGACGTTTTGCAATTCTGAAGGCAACCGGATCAACTATGCTTGTCTGCCTGAACACTTCTTCATCACGAGCTTCCTGCTCTGACTGCATTTCAATCTGAGATTGAAGCGGGGTGCGGATATCCCCTTTTGTGTTTTTTTGAACTTCTTTCTCAACTGCCGGACGTCTTTTGGTTTTTTTTACTGTTTCTTCCAAAATATCTGTTTCCAGTAAACCAGCTGATTTACGCTCTGGAATTCCATCAACCATTTGCGCCCATGGAGGATCAAATGGTTCTGCCAACAAATTACTATCTGACCTTGCAAAGCCGTTCTCATCAAAACTACTCGAAACTTTTCTTGCCTCGGCCACAGAGCGTTCAGCCCGTCTTATCAAGGCATCAAGCTCAGAGGTTCTTCGCTGAATTCTTTTATCAAATACCTGAGAAGCATCAGCCGCATCTGCAATAAGGGATTGAAGAGAATGTTGGAGATCCTCTAATTCCTCCTTCCAGCGAGCGCGTTCCTTTCCAAGTCTATCCCTGTCTGTAAGCAGGGTCTTGACGCATATGCCAATCACTAACAGGCCAAACCCGATATCAATTATTTGCTGGGTGCCAAAACTTGTTATATCCATAAAATGGGTACTCCCCGCTTCAAAATATATCCGTCAAAATTCGTGCTTACACCACGCAAGCTGTCAGTTCATTGACATTAACTCAGACGCTAAAAGGCTATAACTTTCGCCTGGTTCATTAATATTTTCAGTTACTTAAACAATTCACATAAAACCTTCCCACTTTAGAGTGCAAGACAGAGGCCAAGTCCAAAATTTAGCAAAAGTTTTGTAGGGAATGATTCGATAATCCTCATGAGAGATAAAAGTGACAAAAGTTATGATCACTTATTTATCCAGGAAGAATAACAGGCTCCTGGAAGAAAAAAGGGCACTATGAACGAAATTCAGGAAAAAGAACTTAATAAATGTTCAGAAACATCAGCGAAGTCCTCTGGCAAACCATGCAGAGTAATTCTGGCCGATGACCATGAACTTGTTCGAACCGGCATACGCATGTTACTTGAAAAGCGAAATGACATTGAGGTCGTAGCTGAAACAAAAAACGGACTCGACACCATTGATGCCGTAGATAAATTCAAGCCTGATCTTTTAATACTTGATATTCAAATGCCAAACCTTGGTGGAATGGAAGTTCTCCAGAGGCTAAGCAAGATCGAAAACTCCACAAAAGTGCTCATCGTCTCAGCTACAGAACCAGGTCAATTTGCTGCTGAAGCTTTTAGCAAGGGCGCCGATGGATACCTTCTTAAGGATTCTGGTCAAGAAGAGCTAGATTACGCAATAAGTAGTATACAAGCCGGAAAAAAGTATATCAGCCCAACGATAGCAGAACATCTGGTTAATCCAATAAGTGGGGGAGTCATCGCAAATTTAAGTAACAGAGAAAAAGAAGTATTTAAATTACTTGCCGAGGGCAAGAAAAACAAGGAAATTGCAAAAATATTATTCGTTTCCCAAAGAACAATCGATACTCATAGATTAAATATAATGAGAAAACTGGGGGCAAACACCAACAGCGAACTAACTCAATTAGCAATAAGAAATGGCATATTATAAAAACTAAACCTTTCTTTCACTTGGACTTTAAAGACTCTTCTCGCTCAAGCTCATTTTTAGCTTCACGAGATGGAAATGGATCAAATACAGGCCTTGAAATTCGTGGAGTAGAACGAATCGCATCTGGCTGATTCCTGAAAATCCCATCACGATCTTCTAGTTTATCAAGAATATTGGCCGAAAGAAAATTGCCTTTAGTCTCTCCGAAATACTCCACCTTACTCTTAAGTTCATCAAGATGCCCAAGCATTTTGCGGGCATCCTCTCTTTCAGTCGGAGTATGGACAGTTGAATTTTTCCCCGCTTTTAACTTTTCTACCGAAGATCTGCTATGCTCTTCAAGAAACTTTTTGAATTTGGCAATGCAACTCTCAATCGCCATTTTCGCATAAGCAATCAAAGTTGAGGCTAATGCTATTACGTTCTTTTTTATCAGCTGGTAATTTTCCTCGCCAAGAATCTTAGGAGCGTAGCAGTCAAGGCACGATCCTAATTTTTCAATCACAGGACGTCCAACTTTTTGAAAAATATCAATACCCCTTAACCCTATCTCCTTAACTTTGGAAAATGCCTTACCAACATAACTGTTTGAATCTGAAGACTTTGATTCCATATAAACAAGTATTGACTGTGCAGAGCTAATGGCCTCGCCGATTAAATTTTGAACATCCTTTCCATTTACTTTATCACGGACAAGATCAACAACAGGGAGTACGACTTCCTTTACCTTTTCACTTGAAATATCAATTGCCTTATCAACCCATTCCCTTAGATAGTAATTATAATTTTCTTTTAAAATTCCTGCTCTATCTTCGGCTCTTGGCAAAGGCACCTTACCTGAAATCCCTTGAATCTGGCTTGTAACTTCAACTTTACCAGCAAGGTTTTCAGTCTGAGTATTTTTAAGATCTCTTTTTTCGCCTTTTTCTTGATATTGTTGCATAGAAGGGAAGACCTTTAATATTTAGAGGCATGTACTTGCTTATTATGAGTAAAATTCAAAAATCTGTGATATCCAGGGCTAGCCTGCAGGAACAACCTGAATAATTCCATCTTCTGTAACGATTAAATCAAGGGGTATATCGTGAGGCTCCGCAGGTATCGCAGGAACTATCTGCTCACTGAAAGACAAGCCAACTTTTAATACGCTGGCCGAAAGCGAAACGAGGAATCTGTCATAGTGCCCCTTTCCATAACCTATTCTATTTCCATGCATATCAAAGCCAACCCCTGGAACCAGAATCAGGTCGTTCTCAGAAAATGGAAATACTTGACTCAAGAAGCCACTTTCAGTCTTTTCAGGTTCAATTCTAAGGGATTTTTTCGGTTCAAGAATTCCAAAGACACCTCTTTCAAGATCCATAAGCGAACTAACACGAGTAAATGAGAGACTTGAACTGGAATTGACCCAGGGGAGAAAAAGCTCCTTGCCATCACTTAGGGCAGTTTCAAGGATAATGCTTGTTGGCACCTCGGAGCCAATTGAAACGTAGGCGCAAATTCTTTTTGCACTCATCCAGAAAGATGAATTGATTACATATTCAGAAATGGTTCGTGATAATTTTTCACGGTCAGAAATAGCTTCGCGCATTTCCAAAAGCCGCTTTCTAAATGCGCTTTTATCTAATAACTCTAGGCTCTTGGATTCGGGCATAAAGGACTTAAATCACCTCATGGAATAAAGGTTCCATAACGTTAATAGTGTTAATTGTTAAACTACATTCAGAAACAATCAATGTCTAATCTTGATGCCTATCACCCCTTTAGAGCCTCCGTCAATACGGCGAAAAGCAGTCTGACAACTGATAGCAAATCAGACTCCGCTTCAGATTCAAGTACAAGCTGGAGAGATGAAAAAGAGGAAAAGCTCCCCAGATTTTCATGGAAAACCAAATTCAGAATCTACCTTGCCGGCCTTTCAATGGCTTTTATATTATATATAATTTACCAGATAAATTCCTATTTTGGATCAGAATCAGCAAAAGTTGAAGACGGCCCAAGCATGCTGGACGAAATGCAACTAGGCAGAGCAGAAATGAATGACGTATTCACCCGCCCCCAACATTTTGACAAAAACGATCTTAATGACCGAGGACGAACAGTTGAAGAATCAAGAAAAAAAGCTGGCTTCTGGAAGGGATTATTATGCAGAGGGGGAAAAAGTTCTAGCTTTTGTCAGTAAAGGAATTCAAAATCTCAAGAAACCCATTTCCGTATCGTGCCAGTTTCTGATCTCCTATTCCTGAAATGGTTCGCATTTCATCAAGGTCTTTTGGCTTAACTTCAGCCATAATTTTTAGTGTCGAGTCATGAAATATTATATAAGGAGGAACATTCTGCTTAAAAGCTAATCTTCTCCTGTAATCCTTAAGTGCATCAAAAACAGTTTTAGCACTTCCAGAAACGGGCGAACCAGCTGCACCTGTCTTCTTTCTTTTCTTTAAGCTAGTTTCAACTTTAACCAAGGAATATTTTCTAATCTGAAAGGACTGCTCACCTAAAAGTATCTTGCTACTTGACTCAGAAAAGCGAAGAGATCCGTATCCCTCAAGATCAACTTCAATAAATCCTGCGGCAATTAATTGCCGAAATAGTGTATGCCAGTCACGTTCAACATATTCTTTACCAACCCCAAAGGTGGGAAGTCTTGAATGATTAAACTGCTTAACCTTATCAGTTTCGCGACCAATTAAAATATCGATCAAATGGGATACGCCGAAACGCTGACCAGTTCGATAGATTACAGAAAGGGCTTTCTGGGCCTGAACGGTAGCATCCTCAACGACAGGTGGATTTTTGCATATATCACAATTACCACATGGCCCTGATAACGTATCCCCAAAATACCTAAGCAACACAACTCGTCTGCAAGTACTCGTTTCACAAAGTCCAACAAGAGCATTTAACCTGCGCTGCTCAAACAACTTTCTCTCAAGAGACAGCTCCCCTTCGGAAATCATACGTTTAAGCTGAACAACATCCTGAAGTCCATAAACCATCCAGGCAGTTGCAGGAGCGCCATCTCTTCCTGCTCGTCCAGTTTCCTGATAATAAGATTCAATTGACTTAGGAAGATCAATATGAGCAACAAATCTAACGTCGGGTTTGTCTATCCCCATACCAAATGCGATTGTTGCACAAACTACTACTCCATCTTCTTTGATAAATCTGTCCTGATTAATCTCTCTTAACTTTGCAGAAAGTCCGGCATGATAGGGAACTGCTTTTATACCCTCTGAAGCCAGGAACTCTGCTGTCTTTTCGACCTTATCCCTGCTTAATGCGTAAACAATACCAGAGTGTCCTTGATGCTCCCCATTTATAAAATTAATCAACTGCTTTCTTGGGCTATCTTTAACATTAATTCTATATTCAATGTTAGGCCTGTCAAAACCTGAAACAAAGATTCTGGCATTATCTATCTGCAGATTTTTTACTACTTCATTTCTAGTTGATTCATCAGCAGTTGCGGTAAGTGCTATCTTGGGAACATCTGGGAAAATATTCTGCAATTGCCCGAGCTTTAGATACTCAGGCCTGAAATCATGTCCCCACTGAGACACACAATGTGCCTCATCAATTGCTATCATAGAAATTCTAATTCGAGATATCGTTTCAATAAAATCCGGCATAAGAACTCGTTCAGGAGTCACATACAGAAGTTTAATTCTGCCAGATGAAAGATCATCTAATACCCGATCTCGTTCAAATGACGAGAGCGCTGAATTAAGAAATGAAGCCCTTACCCCACACTCATGAAGAGCAGTTACCTGATTTTGCATAAGTGCTATAAGTGGAGAAATTACAATTGCTGTACCAGAAAGAAGAAGAGCCGGAAGCTGATAGCACATAGACTTTCCTCCTCCAGTTGGCATAAGCACAAGAGCATTATTACCACTTGCTATATGAAGGATAACCTCTTCCTGATAGCCACGAAAAGATGAGTAGCCAAAAACTTCGGAAAGAATTTTTCTTGCCTCGTGAAGAATACGTTTTTTGTCATTAAAGACGGTAGCGGATAAATAATTACCACCATGATTAGCAAAATCACTGTCATTAATAATTGTATTAGTCCTTGAAGCCATTAAGCATTTAGTAACAGTTAAACGCTTTCATTTCAACCATGTGGATACATCCTAACATTCGCCTCACCTCTAAAAAATGACCCCTAAAGAAACCAAAAAAGCATTTATAAGTCTTTGTTCGGGTCCGAATCTTTTTGCATGTTCAGCAATGTAGCCTACTTCATATCTTACTGATCCAGACTTAAAATATGGCCCAAGAAAAAAACGATTTCTATCATAACCTTGAGCACGTGCTTTACCAGTGTCGTTTAGATTTATAAACAGCTCGTTGTAAGCTGTTAGTCCAAAACTCCCCTCCTGATCAAGTGCATAACTTCCTCTTAATAAATATCTTGATCTATGAGATACGGAGCTTACTTTTTCTAGATATCTTTGCTCTTGTCTAAATCTGTGCTGCCATGAAATTCCAAAAAGATCATGTTTAAAAAATATTTGCTGCCAAATTCTATTTTCATGATTAAATTCGTAATCATAGTTTATATCTGCAAAAGTTGGTGTCCAGGCATAACCTAAGTAAAATGATAATTTTTGATTCAAATTATAGACGATAGCAGGCCTAAGAAGTAGTCTTTCTATTTTTTCAACATTATCACCTACTCGAGGTTGGACTTCTAGATATAGGGAGTACTTTTTTGCTTCATCAATATTAATCTGTCCTGTAATAAGAGTCCAGGATTGTGTATCATTGGGAATAGCCCTTACAGGACAAGGAATTAGAAAAAAAACACAAAATAGCAATAATTTTTTAGCAACTCTTAATCTATAACTTATCAGCACTAGGCAATTCCAATTTAGTTTTTAGCGTACAAATAATATCACAAACACAACCTTTGGTATGGATAATCGCTCTAGCGTAATATAACATTTAGCCAGATAAATGTTACTAGGCAATCAAGCTAGGGGGGTGATGAAAATTACAAATCTCTGAAATTGCCTGCTTCCAGTGGAGAGCTCTTACTTTGCCAAATTTCTTTTCTTCTGGATCATTTGAAATCACAACGGCTCTTACATTCTTAAAATCTTTTTCAAGCAAGTTTAGAGTTCGTGCCGATCTTTCATCAACAGAATGTGAGGATTTAATTTCACATATATAGGTCGGGACACCAGATTTTTGAATTATTAAATCTATTTCCTGAGTCTCTGACATTCTCAGAAAAGAAAGCTTATACTGTATCTCCTGATAGCATAAGATCCTGTTAATTTCATTGACTATAAAATTCTCAAAGAGCTTTCCATATTCATAAGTTTTTTCTGATACTGGTATATCAATTTTTTGAGCAAGTACTCTCGCTATTCCAGTATCAAAAAAATAGAATTTCTTTGATTTTTTTTGCTGTTTCCTAATTGATGTATCATAAGAGGGCAGATAAAAGCCCAGTAATGTATCTTCTAATATTTCATAGTACCTCATTACCGTTTTTGGATCTGCGCTGATATCTCTTGCAATGTTTGTAAAATTTACTATTTCAGTATCATAGGTACAAACAATATCCAGAAAGCGTTTAAATGGAGGCAGGTTTCTTACTATCTGCTCTTCAATAATTTCCTCTTTAAGATATGTTTGAGCATAGGACTTAAGAAAGCGTTTTTTTTCTAATTCAGAAGATAGCGAGTAGAGCTCTGGCAGGGAGCCAAAAGTTAATACATCCTGAAGATTAAAATGATCCTTAAGTTCAAGATGAGTAAGAGGAAAAAGGTTAAAGAGCACAGCCCTTCCAGCGAGCAAATTTGAGGAGCCACGTCTAAGCTTTCTTGCGCTAGAGCCAGTTAAGGCAAAGAAAAATGATTTTTCACTAATTTTTTTATGAACAATTTCTAGAAGTTGTGGTGCTTTCTGAATCTCATCAATAATTACCCACCTTTTTTTCCCCTCAAATCCTTCAATCATTCCCAGAATATCGTTAGGATAAGCAGATAATTTCAAAGCAAGTTCAGGATCAAGCAGGTCAATATAGACTGATTCACTTTTTGAAAAGTGCTTTTTCAAAAGCTCAGACCTCCCCGTACCTCTGGCACCAAAAAGGAAAAAAGATTGTGATTTTGATAGATTAGGCAGCCTGTGGAACATAAGCCAAATTTATACTATATATTTGGCACAATGTCGATTCCCTTTACTCATCCCTATCGCTCATATTTTCGCCTCCCAAGCCTAGACACTGCCATATACCTTAGGAACGCTCCTTGCTCTGCATCTAAAATATCCCGACTATAGCAGGAAATTATAAACCCAATGAAACTATCTACTAAACTTACAAGTCAGACTTCCAGAAATAAAATCTCTACAAATTTATTTTAATAGCTGCCAAAAATTTAAAAAAACAGATTAATTTACTTTAAGCATTTTAAAATGAGAATTTGTACCAGGCTCTGAGTATAAGTTTAGGGGGCAACACTCCCATCAAAGAAATAAACTTAAAGTGGCATTCTTAAGGAGTAATATAGAAAATCATAGTGCTTGCCCCATAACACTTACATTTATAAATGGACAATTTAGCGTCATTAATATATTGCTTTTAAAGCATAGTAGTTATTGTGTTTTAAATTTACCATCAAAGATCTTTAAAGTGCTTGTAATTAATTCACTTCAATTCGCAATTAGGGGTCTATTCAAGGGTTCCTTCGTCTCCAAGAGAACTTCATATAAAGAAACATGGAACGCGTTATCAAGCACATTACCTAGTGCGCTTGCTCACGTTTGTGGACGACAGGTTTCTGAGGCTGAATTTTATTTATCAGGAGTTGATCAGGCTCAGCGATTGATTAATTTGCTCGATGTTGGACTTGATGACGTAGTATTGGAAATAGGATGTGGTCCTGCCAGGCTAGGAGTTCACCTAGCTCCAATTTGCAAGGAATGGATTGGATGTGATGTTTCTGAGAAAATGATAGAGATAGCCTATAGTAAGGTTCAAGGGTTATCTAACGTAAAGCTACTTTGCACTTCAGGATTTGATTTAGAGACCGTCGCAAGTAATAGCGTTGACGTCGTCTATTCGACAGTCGTTTTTATGCATTTAGATAGTTGGGATCGATATCAATATTTACTCGAGGCTTATCGAATTTTAAAGCTTGGTGGCAGGCTTTACTGTGACAATTTAAACCTCTGCTCAGATGAAGGATGGTCAATTTTTTTAGAACATGCAGCATATCGAGATGGGCAGCGCCCTAATCATATTTCCGAATGCTCAACTCCCGATGAATTTAAAGCCTACGCTTCTCGAATAGGATTTACATCTATTGAGGTATCGGCTCGTGAACGCTGGTTAGAAATGGTATGTTGTAAGTAAGCTATGGTCTCCGAGGAGAATCAATTAACTCAAACAGCGCTTGGATTTCAATTATTCCGTGTCAGTTATGTCTTGAGAAAGCATGGCGCAATCTATTTTATTTGGCGTTTGATGTTTCATGCCCATAATAGTGCCGTAAGGCTTTGGAGGAAAATCTGCTATCAAATCACAGGAACTCCTGTTTCAGATGATAATGAGTATTATGAATGGCTTAAGCAAAACTACCCATCCAAGAAACAACTGCGAATGCTTGCTTCTCAAGCCCGAAATTTTCCAATGACACCACTTATAAGCATTATTACTCCGGTATATAATACGAATCCTTCCTATCTTAAGGCATGTATTCGGTCGGTATTAGCCCAAGTGTATACCAACTGGGAATTGATACTTGTAGATGATGCATCTAGTGATCCAGTTGTTATTAAAATATTAAATGAGTTTTCAAGATTAGATCAAAGGATTCGGGTTGTATTTAGAGCTAATAATGGAAATATTTCTGAAGCCTCAAATTCTGCCTTAGAGGTGGCCAAGGGAGCATATGTAGCACTTTTGGATCACGACGACTTATTAACCCCACATGCACTTTGGTCCGTTGTCGAGAGAATCAATAAGGATCCTTCTGCACAAATTATTTACTCAGATGAAGATAAGATAGATTCAAGAAACTGTCTTTCGTGGCCATATTTTAAACCTAATTGGTCTCCTGATTTTTTGTTGGGCACCATGTATGTATGTCATTTTTTGGTGCTCACTAATGAACTTATGAAGAATTTGGGAGGATTCAGGATAGGATATGAGGGCAGTCAAGATTGGGACTTGATATTACGAGCTACGGAATTAACTGAAAACATCGCACATATTCCCGATATTCTTTATCATTGGCGCATACACGAGGCTTCTAATTCTGCAGGTCCGAAATGGAATCTTATAGGTGATTTAGTAGCTGAGAAAGCAATTAGAGAAGCTATTTACAGAAGGAATGAGCCTGGAAAAGTAACGTGGGCATCGGGACTAAGGGGTCATTTTATAGTTAGATACAATATACAAAAGGATGAAAAAGTTTCAATTATAATACCCTTTAGAAATATTGGAGATATTGTTGATAAATGTTTAAGCTCTATTTTTACAAAATCTACTTACGAAAATTTTGAAATTATACTTATAGATAATGGAAGCACGGACCATGAGTCCATTGATGTTGTTGATAAATGGCAAAGTGCCCACTCTGATAGAATTAAAGTTTATATTCGAGATGAACCATTCAATCATTCAAGATTAAATAATTTTGGAGCTGAACACGCCGCAGGAAAATATTTATTATTCTTAAATAGTGACACTTTGGTGGTGTCATGTGATTGGCTCGAATCAATGGTGGAGCAGGCTCAACGCCCTAGTATTGGTGCTGTAGGTGTAAAACTTTTATATCCGGATCAGAGTATTCAACATGCAGGTATTATTTTAGGTTGTATGGGAGTTGCCGGTCATAGCCATCGTAATTTAAATTCATCTGCGGCGGGTTACTTTGGTCGATTGCAAGTTGTGACAAACTATTCGGCTGTAACAGCAGCATGTTTGTTGTGCAGAAAGAATTTATTCCTTTCTCAGGGTAAATTTGATGAGAGTCTTCCCTTTGAATTTAATGATGTTGATTTATGTCTTAGGTTCATGGATAAAGGATTAAGAAACGTATATTTGCCCCATGTTATTCTTTACCATTACGAATCTTTAAATGTAGCCAGTGAGCAATCTGAACACAGAAGAAAATCAATTAGGATAGCCTCAGAGATTATGGAAAAGAGGTGGGGGCATTATTTAAAGAATGATCCTTACTATAGTCCTCATCTAAGTAGGGTGGCAGAGCAGTTTAATATAAGTACACATAAACCAATTAGGCTGTGGTTAGAAAGCAGAGCCAAGCATTAGTATGGTAACAATTATTGTCTATGGCAATCCTTGGAGGCTGGCTTTTTCAATGAATTTTTAGGGCAAAATCATGCTTAAATCTAAACCAGACCTGAAATGCGTCCTCGATCTGTTGATTGATGATAACAGTCATTGAAAAATCAGTTTCGGGATATTCCCCGACGTGTAAATTAGGCGATAATTAAGAAGTCAAAAATAACTACCACTTTTTTTTCTTCCTACTCTTGGCTATAGGCTCTGAGTATGAGTTTAGGGGATAAGTTTAGGGGATCAGTATAGTTTGAGTATGCTTTTTTATTTAATTTGGTATATCTGCGGTAGTATAAATATTACCTTCACCAATACTTATACTACTTATAAGCTAGCACTTTTTTTTACTTCGTTCCCATATAGTAACTTAGGTTTATATATTATGTTATACGGGGTTACAGTTAAAAATAAAAACTAAAGTAACCCGGCACCAGTCCATTAAACTTTTATAAAATTCAGCAAAGACCCAACTCCTCAACAAATCGGGTAAAAGGAAGAACTCTACCCCTTGCTGCCGATCCATAATCACGACTCTTCATATGAACCTGATAAAACTCTGGGATACTGGTTCTTTCCCTGAAATATTCGATATGCTTTGAAAGTTCCTTTTCTCCTGTTTTACACTCTACGGCAAAAAGAGGTTTTTTATTTTTTAAAACGACAAAGTCTATTTCTCTGCCATCCGTATCACGAAGATAACGAAGCTCCATGGAATGTCCTTCGGTATCTTCAATAAAGTGGCAATATTTCAATAAATGACTTGCAACAAGATTTTCAAAACGAAATCCGGCTTCCTCAACCTGGGACCAGTCCCACATATAAACTTTCTGAAGTTTTTTAACTGCCCTTATTTTTGGTGCGCCAAATGGTGAAATCGTAAAACAATAATACAGAACGTTCAATATTTTCACCCACCGATCTATAGTTGGTTGAGAAACCCCAAGATCTTCTTCCAGGCTTTTTAATGAAAGAGGAGCCCCAACTTTTGATGGCAATATTTCAGCTAATAAAGAAAGTAAAGAAATATCCTTTACATTTTCAAGATCTCTCAAGTCTTCGTATACTATTTTCTGTATCCGATCCTTTTGCCATATTCTGTGTTCACTTTCGTTCTGATTGATAAAAGGCTCAGGAAAACCACCAAATTTCAGTAACAGTTCCAGTTCCTCCTTTCCTATTTTCCTGGAGACCTCCCCTAGGCTGAAAGGATGAAGTCTGAAATATCGATAACGTCCTAGCAAGGAATCACCGCCCTTACGAAAATAATCCAGCCTTGCAGAGCCGGTTACAATAATCTTGTGATCCTCATGACAGGTATCATATATACCCTTAATCAGATTTCTCCAGTTTCTGTATTTATGCACCTCATCAAGAACCACCACTTCTCGCTCCAGTGGTATCTGATTTTTTAATATCAAGGATTTATGAGAGGGGTTGTCCCAGTTCAGGTACTGGGGGTTCTTGACTGTTGACGGCTTTAGAAACCCAAGACTTAAAGTTGTCTTCCCAACCTGCCTTGGTCCACCAATAAAAACCATCTTCTTTGCCAAAGCTGATTCAATATAAGGACTTAGATATCTTTTCTTGTTCATCAGTACATTCTATATTATGAGTTATTTAAAGTAAACATTAAATAACTCATGAGTACTTTAAAGTAGGGATTAAAAGATGCTCAACTCTGAACTCACAGGGGATTAATATAGGATGAAATTGAAAAGGCTATAAATTAATGTTTTGATTTTACAAAGAAAAGACCAAGATAACCTTTGTCAGGCTCTTCCGCCATTAGAGTGTGTTAGACATTAAACTTATGTAGTATTTTTGTAAAGATCGAAGGTAGGGAAAGTATAGTACCTTCAACCTTGCCGCTGTCGTCACCCCCTGGAGGTCGTCAACTTTGCCGCTGTCCTCATCCCCTAGAGGTCGTCAACTCTGCCGCTGTTGTCATCCCTGCGAAAGAGGCTGTCCCAAAATAGTTTGACAATAGCGTAAAAATTTTCATTAGCGCAAT
>DAOLCO010000047.1:0-21285 GCA_035327825.1 Oligoflexia bacterium
TTTAGTGCTCTTGTGGTTGTTGGTGATGGTCAGGGGCATGTTGGATATGGCCTTGGTAAGGCTAATGAGGTACCTGATGCTATTCGAAAGGCAGGGGACGGAGCAAAAAAGTCGCTGATAAATGCTCCACTTATGGGTTCTACTATTCCTTTTGAGGTTATGGGCGTATCTGGTGCTTCAAAGGTTCTTCTTAAGCCGGCAAGCCCTGGTACTGGTGTTATCGCGGGTAGTGTGGTCAGAAGTGTTCTTGAGGCTGTTGGCATTACTGATATTCTAACAAAGAGTTTGGGATCGCAGAATCCACACAACGTGCTTGCTGCGGTAATTAACGGTCTTCTTCAATTGGACGATCCGTCAAGACTTGCACATGCTCGAGGCAAGACATTGGATGAGCTGCATTATCAGGTGTTTGGAGGATAGTTATATGGCTAAATCAGCAAGTAATAAAGCGGATATCCCTGGATTAAAGCTCGGTGACACAGTTGTTATTACTCAGGTAAGGAGTGATATAGCTCGTCCCAAGGATCAACGTGCTACATTAAAGACTATGGGTCTTGGCAGAATTGGTCATAGTACAAGCCAGCCACTGAATGCATCCTTGTACGGAAAACTCAGAAAGGTCTGGCATATGGTTGAAGTTTCAAAGGCAGATTAATTATTTGATATTTTAAAACAAGTAGGCTCTAGGTAGGAATCATGAATAAGTCAGACGAATTAAATTTGAGCACTCTTGCTCCAACACCAGGATCCAAGCATCGAAGAAAGCGTCTTGGGTTTGGTGAAGGAAGTGGACTTGGTAAGACTTGTGGCAAGGGTAACAAGGGTCATAGGGCTCGATCTGGATATAAGTCAACCCCTGGTTTTGAGGGTGGTCAGATGCCACTGCACAGAAGGTTGCCAAAGGTTGGTTTTACTTCCAGAAAGCGTGTTGAGGGAGTAAACGTTTACAGCCTTTTATCCATACAGAAGATCAATGAGCTTCTGGAAGAAGTTTCAGATGGAATTATTTCAATAGAGCTTTTAAAAGAAAAGGGACTTGTCAGATCCTGTGCTCCAAAAGTCAAGATACTTGGCAAGGATAAAATAAATAAGAAAGTTACCATTGAAGCTCACGCAATAAGCGAAGGTGCTCGTGCAGCAGTTGAAGCTGCTGGTGGGGTTGTTCAGATTGTCACCAAATTATAAGTTTTGGCTTACAATTACCAATAAATCCTGATTATGATCTGTTCAGTGCTTTATTGGATTAAATCCACGAAATTTTTAGATACTTCTGTTTAGACATTTATTGCTTATTTAATCGGCATTAGCCCGAACGGTTCAACCTTTATTACAAATCATGTTGGTGCTTGAGATAATGGCTGTATAAGGATATACAAACTTTTACCCAAAATTATAAATTTCAATAAAAATAAATAGGTATACTGTGATTCCAGGTCTTCAGAACGCAGCGAGTATCCCGGAGCTTAGAAAACGGGCACTTTTTACTTTGTCCATGCTTATGATTTACCGGATTGGAGTTTTTGTTCCTGTTCCGGGTATCGATGCTGAAAAATTCAAGGAAGTTTTTAATCAGGCGGCATCTACAGTTTTCGGAATGGTAAATATGTTTTCAGGTGGAGCGATTGAAAATTTCTCCATTCTGGCTCTTGGCATCATGCCCTACATCAGCGTGTCAATCATCATGCAGCTTTTAACTCATACTGTGAAGCATCTTGAGGATCTTTCAAAAGAAGGTGCTGCTGGTAAGGCTGTCATCACTCGTTATACAAGAATTGGAACTATTGTTCTTGCTATTATTCAGGGAGCATTTATTAGTGCAGGTCTTCAAAGTCAGGGTCTGGTAGCTGATACCAGTTCACTTTTTGTAGTTAAAACAGCAATTACCCTTGCTGCAGGAACTGCTTTCGTAATGTGGTTGGGTGAGCAGATTACAGAAAGAGGGATTGGAAATGGTGCCAGTCTTATAATTTGTGCTGGTATTATTGCGAGAATGCCATCTACACTTCTTCAGACACTTGATCTTATGAATGAAGGTGGTGTTGAGCCTGTAAACATGCTGGGTGTTTTTATCTTTGGCTTAATTACAGTTGCCTTTATTGTTTATGTAGAGCGGTCGCAGCGGAAGATTCCTGTTCAGTATCCAAAACGTGTTGTAGGAGGCAGGATGATGAGTCAATCAGCGGCGCAGCATATGCCACTAAAGCTGAACACTGCTGGGGTTATTCCTCCGATATTTGCTTCAGCTTTGTTATTTTTTCCTGCAACAATAGCTCAAATTGGTGATGTAAAATGGATTGAGTCTTACCTTTCATATCTCGCACCAGGATCAGGTGTTTATGAGGTAGTATTTGCAAGTTTAATTATTTTCTTTGCTTATTTTTATACTGCTCTAATGTTTGATCCAAATCAGTTAGCTGAAAACCTTAAAAAAAATGGTGGATTTATCCCAACTGTAAGACCGGGTAAAGATACCTCAGAATTTTTTATGAAGGTTTTAGGGCGTCTTACACTGTGGGGGTCTTTGTATCTTGCATTAATCTGTATTCTTCCCCAGTTGGTGTACGAGGGTCTTGGTGCCGGAAGTTTTTCTTATTTCTTTGGGGGTACTGCTGTACTTATTGTTGTTGGTGTTACCATGGATCTGGTAGCCCAGATTCAATCACATCTTTATGCAAAGAGCTATGAAGCATTCCTTGAGAAGGGCCCTCAAAAGATACGTGGAGCGTCTCGTGCTACTCAGGTTGGTGGAAAATTAATCAGGCGATAATGGTGGTGCTTGTAAATGAAGGGAATTTATATTTTTGTAGGGCCTCCGGGGGCTGGTAAGGGGACTCAGGCCAGTCTTTTTTGTAAGGAAGTTGGCATTCCTCATATCAGCACGGGGGAGATTCTGCGTGCTGCAATGCAGAGTGGATCATCGCTTGGCAGGGAGGTAAAGGACGTAGTGGATCGTGGTGTTCTTGTATCAGATGATCTTATGATTGCTCTTATTAAAGAGCGTACCGCAGAGCCTGATTGTGGAAATGGATTCTTGCTTGACGGATTCCCGCGAACTATTCCGCAGGCGGAGGCTTTGGAGAAGTTTTTTGAAAGTGCTGCAATGACTCTTTCAAAGGTTGTACTATTTGAAATTTCTGACGACGTTTTACTTTCCAGGCTTGCAGGCAGAAGAACAGACGGCTCAAGAGATGACGACAAGGAAGAAACTCAGCTTAAACGAATACGTATCTATGAAGAAAGCACTTCGCCTTTGATTGGTTTTTATGATTCAAGAGGCTATCTTGGGCGAGTCGATGCTGATGCTGATGTTGAAACGGTAAAGTCCAGGGTAATGGATTTACTCTCTCAGCCACAGAAAATTTAATGATCCTGTAGTACGAGTTCGTTACTCGACTTTTGTGATAATTATATCTTGAAAATAATATTTGCAGGACGATGTCAATTTTATTAAAGAATCGCGATCAGCTTCAGTTAATGAGGCGAGCTTCAATGATAGTATATGATGTTCATCAGCACCTTGCGGAGATGCTTAAGCCTGGTGTAACTACAAAAGACCTTGATGCAAGAGCACATGAGATTTGCAAAAAAAATGGTGCTCTTCCAGCTTTTCTTGGTTACCCCTGTTCACAGAAGGGATGTTCTCCTTTTCCTGGCGTTATATGTGCTTCTCCGAATGCTGTGATTGTTCATGGCATTCCTGATGATGTTCCACTTGTTGAGGGTGATATTCTCAGTATTGATTTTGGTTGCTCAGTCGACGGATATTTTGGGGACTCTGCAAGAACGCATGCAATTGGAAAGATCACTGCTGAAGCGGAGAAACTTTTAAAGATTACTGAGCTAAGTCTTGAACGTGCTATTGAACAGTGCAAAGTGGGTAACAGAATAGGGGATATATCAAGCGCTGTTCAGCAGGAAGCCGAGCGTAATGGGTTTGGTATTGTAAGAGAGTTTGTCGGACATGGTATTGGATCAAGTATGCATGAGGCTCCTCCTGTTCCAAATTTTGGCAGAGCACGTCAGGGACGTCCACTAAAGGTTGGAATGGTTCTCGCAATTGAGCCAATGGTTACTGCCGGCAGCTTTAAAGTAAAATTACTTAATGATGGCTGGACTGCAAAAACCAGCGACAACAGTCTTGCTGCCCATTTTGAGCATACTGTAGCAATTACAGAAAAGGGTCCTTGGGTACTTTCGAGACCGTAGGGGAGTGTCGCCGTAAGTCAAAACTACCACGCAAGCCAAACAAGGCCATTTGGCAAAAGACTCAATATCACCTATTCTCAATTTGTTCTCGCTGTGTAATCTAATATCTCTGCAGCAAATTTTAAGAAGATATCCGGCTTAGTTTTTGCGATTTCCAGAATAACTTCAAGATCTAACAATTGATACAGATGGACTATTCTGTTCCTGAATCTTGCTGCATCTTTAAGTTCTGTACCCACGGCGTGACTAATCACTTTATGGCTCTCAAGTATTTCAAAGGCTTCGGTGTACGAATTAGGAATACCAAGATTGTCATAGCTACAAATGTGACTTGCAATATCGGAGCAAGCTTCAATGCATATCTGTAAAAGATGAATAACAGCGTAATGTTTTTCGAAATTAACTTTAAACTCCTCAAGTTCAACATTGGAGGCTAAGCTCCTTATTTGCCCAACTTTTTGCCTGATATGTAAAAGACGATCCTCTAAGATATCTTTATCAGGGGACATTTTTTTCTCCGCTAAGATTACTCAAGGCAGTGCGACTTCTCATTTCCAGGAATGGCTTAAGGTCTAGGTACTCCATAGTCCACCTTGATACTTTGTTGGCTTTAAAGGATCGATTCTTTTCCATAATTAGCAAGCCATTTCGAATTACTTTATATTTTAAAAGGGGCGTGGCGGTATTCAGATCTATCAAGTCTAACTTAACTGAGCCAAGAGCCTTCTCCAGGTTTTCTTGAAGTTTGTTAAATAATGATAACTTTTCCAGTTTGTCGCTACATTTCAAGTAATTTTCTTCAGGAAATATTGCAATATCATAATCACTATTAGGTCGTGAATGCCCTGTGGCTCTTGAGCCGAAAAGATAAGCGAATGACACTATATCACTGTTACTGAGTATCTCGTTTAACTTCGTTATAGTATTGGGATCCCCCATAGCCTTATTTTATCAATTTTGTATGGGTTTTACAAGAACTAGTTATCCCGGATTATAATGTTCTCCTGATTTTCCGGACAATCCGTTAGGTGATAAGATGTCAGGAGCAGAGACAACATACGAGAAGGAAACCTCGTCTATTCACGGAGAAATTCAAGAGAAAATCAACCCATTTGTCAAAAGGCCCATAATAATTAATTTTCACTTCGTAAACTTAACAGATATTTTTCTGCGAGCAACCTTTCAACTGTTTTTCGGTCTTCATCATTAAGAGCATTATCATAAAACATAACCTCTGCTAGCTCGCCCTTAAAAAAATCTGAAGGTTCCAGGTCGTCATATTCCTGACCAATGCTAAAGTATGTAGCATTTGAAAAATCAATTGGATCAGTAATTATATCTTCAAAAAGTTTCCTTCCATCCTGATGGACGAGTACACTTTTTGGTTTAAATGTTACCGAATAAACCGAAAAACCATTAATCACCGTAGGGGCTGAATCATGGAATCCTGCAGTAAAAGAGTTTTTTATAGTCCTGATTCTAACTTTTTCGTTTCCAACAAACCCGATATGAAAGAGATTAGTATCTTTGTCCTCAAGGTGTCCGGAGAATAAATAATTTTGTTCTGGCTTGTTGAATGCCCGAGCTACATAAATTATGGTAGCACTGTCGGTGTTTCTCAAATATTTTGCTATTTCATTAACTTCAATAAAATCATTTATACCGTCAAATTCAATTACCGGGTGGCCATAAGCCCTTCTTTTCCTGAATACTGGCTTGTTGTCCTCAATTAATTGAGCGCCAATGATATTCTTTTTTAAGCCATTGTTGGTAAGGCTTTCAACTTTATCTCCATCTTGCAAGTTTAAAGAGCTTGCACTGTACCATGCAATTAATCCCCTAACTCCTCCTGGAGAATGAAGTTTGTCCTGAAATGATTGGCTCAGAAATACATACCACATCAAAAATAGCAAAATTATACTCATCAGTGCTTGTCTGAAAAAAGATATTTGTTTTTTTCTGGCAGGGCTTACTTCGAAATGCTTTACGCTATTAATGATTGATAAAATTGCCTCTCTTGCAGATTTGTCAAAATAACTTTCATTATCTTTGCGAATTTTAGCGGTGTTAAGGATAATTGTAGGTGGTAAATCATCGTTTCGATTCTCAAATTCTGATTTAACCTTGTATGGGTGGATAAAATCGGATTTAAGTACACCCAGGTCGTTTTCTATATAGTTTTCGACTCTTGTTACAAGTTCATCTATGCTTACCCTTTCTTCCGGATTTAATGCCAGCATCTCTTGTGTGATCTGATTTATAAACTCTGGAATGTCCTGGGCTTTGCTTTTTATGGGCTGAATATTACCCTGGCTCTTTGCATAAATTAATTGATACTGGTTTTCGCATTCCAAAGGTTGAACACCAGCAAATAATCGGTATGCCACCACCCCCAAAGAATATATATCAATAGCTGGAGTTACATTAGGGGAAACGAATAACTCCGGGGCAATGTATTCGTATGTTCCAATAACATCATGTGTCATTGTCAGGTCTGATCCCTTAAGATGAGCAGTGCCAAAATCGCTGTATTTTGGAACTCCATCCTTTCCAATAATAATATTACTTGGTTTAATATCCCTGTGAACAATACCAACATTGTGTATTGCTTTTAATCCAAGACATAGTTGATAAAAAATATTTAAAGATTCTTTAAAAGGGATAATGAAATTTTCAAGTTCATCTTCCAGAGTAACTCCGTCAATGTACTCCATGGTATAGTACATCCTGTTTCCAAAATGCCCGAGCTCATAAGTCCGGATCACGTTAGGATGTGAGACCATTCTTGTTACTTGAATTTCTCTTGCGAATCTATCGATGAAAACAGCATTCTTGTCGCTTGGAATATGTAATAATTTTAGTGCAACAAGAGAGCCTTCAAGATATAAATCTTTTGCAAGACAAACGTCTCCCATGCCGCCTCGCCCGAGCATTGATATTATCTCGTAGCGATCAGCAAACATTACCCCAGATATGCCCTGCCCAGAGTGCATTTTGTTTTATGACCCCTGATGAATTAAACTACGTCCATGTGATCGACATTTTAGCTAGCCCGGGTAAGTAAATTTAACTTGCCGGGGTTTGGTGAAGAAAGCAATTGTTACATTTCTTTCATTTATTTAAGAATTTTTCTCAGGTAGCAAGGTCAATTATTTTCGTAAAAACAATGAGTTACTTTATTTTTAGGTATTATTGGAACTGCTGAGATGAAATATAAAGTATTACAACTTTTAAACCGACTTGTTACATTAGTTATACAAATGAAGATTAATAGATATAATTATGACAACAAGTAACTATCAACGAGTAAATGAAAAGGGCTCTGCGGTGGTTGAGTATGTACTGATGGTGGGTTTTTTGTCAGTGTTGCTTATTACTGTTGTTCATCATGCTAGTTCAGCAGTTAGTGCCAAGTTCACTAAAGCCGCTGAGGCCATGGACGCGACTCCTCCAGCAAGTAGTGGTCTTTTTGGAGAAGGGGAGGGTGGTTAAGAGTTTGTTGCTAGCCAAGCCTGAATTATTCACTAATTTTAGATATCAGCATAGGAGTGTTGCTAGTAGCCTCTTAAAAAATTGGGTCTTCTGGGTTGAAGAAAAAGGTGTTAAGCAGACTTTTTTTGTTTTACTCCTTCTATCTGGTGCTTCTAGGGCCATGTCCCTGAACAATGCTGGCTAATCCTTTACTACCAAAAAGACGGATCGCGTGTTTTTGGCTTATAAATCCTTTTCGTTCAGCCACAGGATTTTTGATGCATATCCGGCTTGCCCTTCTGGACTTTAAAACATTTTTTAGGTATGTGGTTGCGGGAATTTATGGCCGGGGCAGATTCCCTTTGATTATGGTCGTAATTATGAGATTTTCAACGAAGCTAGGATATTGACAAAAAAGGTGTCGAAATGAAAGTTAGAACCTCTGTAAAAAAAATATGTGATTACTGTAAGGTAATTAAAAGAAAAGGCCGGGTTTATGTGATTTGTACTCGTAGTGCCAAGCATAAGCAGCGTCAAGGGTAATATTAGGCTTTTCCTTTGGTATCAGATTTTCAGCAAAGCTTGCTTTTTTTAGCAAATTTCGATACTACCCGCGAGCTTTTTTTGTCCTGGCATTTTTGGATTGGGAGGCTTAAGGCTTTAAAAACTCCAGATAAATCTGGTTTTTTAAAATCAATTCATATTTGCGGAGTTCGCGAAATTAGCCTAAGATATTGATTTTTTTAGGTTACTATATCGCTTTAGTGGACTGTTTGTATTTTTTGGGGCTTTGTAATTTTAGCGCTTTTTGGATTGGGCTGTTTACGTTTCGGCCTTTTCCATTTTTAATTTGGAATTTTTTTTAAGTATTTTTTCCGATTATTTTTTCCGAGTATTTTTTCCGAGTATTTTTTTAACTGTAGTTTAATTTAGACAGAATGTTTCATGGCAAGAATAGCAGGTATTGACCTTCCAAAAAACAAAAGAATGGATATTGCACTTACTTACCTTGTAGGTATTGGTAAGACCACAGCAAACATGATTTTAGCTGAAGCGGGAATAGATGCTTCTACCAGATCAGATGATCTAACCGAAGATCAGATCGGAGCTATCCGAAAAATTATTGAAAGCAAGTACTCTATTGAGGGAGATGTTCGTCGTCAGGTTTCCTCAAACATTAAACGTTTGATGGATCTGGGAACTTACCGTGGTCTAAGACACCGTAAAGGACTTCCTGTTCGTGGACAAAGAACACATACCAATTCACGCACAAGAAAAGGCCCAAGAAAGGGTACAGTTCCGGGTAAGAAGGTTGCAACCAAGAAGTAATATAGCGGTAAATAAGTTTAAAGTTAGTAAAGAGTGATTTAAGGTTGATTTTAAAGCAAGTATGGCAGCAGAAAAGAAAGCTCAGACAGTAAAGAAAAAGAAGTCCAAATCAAGAAATGTTCCCGTGGGAATTGCTCATGTAAGGGCTACTTTTAATAATACTATAGTTACAATTACTGATCCCTCCGGCGGAGTTATTTCATGGTCCAGTTCTGGTTGTAACGGATTCAAGGGGTCTCGTAAGTCGACACCTTTTGCTGCTCAAGTAGCTGCTGCCAAGGCAGCAGAGGTCGCAGTAGAGTCAGGCATGCGAACTGCATCAGTACTTTTGCGGGGACCAGGTTCTGGGAGAGAGTCAGCACTAAGGGCTCTACAATCGGCAGGACTTAGTATTTCTTCAATCACTGATTTAACACCAATTCCTCATAATGGATGTCGTCCCAAGAAAAGAAGAAGAGTTTAAGTTTTGTTAGGTTAAAGTTTTAAGATAAATTATTTAGGCAAAATATAAAGAATAAAGAGTAGCGTAATGGCACGATATTGCGGTTCAGTTTGCAGGCTTTGCAGAAGAGAAGGGGAAAAGTTGTTCCTTAAGGGTGATCGTTGTTATACAAACAAGTGCGCAATCGAGAAACGAGAAGGTCAACCCGGTCAGCACAGCAAGTCAAGAGGCAAGTTCTCAGAGTACAAGATTCAGCTAAGAGAAAAACAGAAGATCAAGCGCACATACGGTCTTCTTGAGAAGCAGTTCAGGGGAACATTTAAGGATGCGGACAGGATGAAGGGAGTAACCGGTACTAATCTTCTCAGGTTGCTTGAAAGCCGTCTGGATAATATGGTGTACCGGGCTGGTTTCGCCGGATCAAGGGCTGAAGCCCGCCAGTTGGTTACTCATGGTCATTTTCTTGTTAATGGGCAGAAGGTCAATATACCATCTTATCGGGTTAAACCGGGGGATGTTCTTGCTGTTAAGGAAAAGTCAAGACAGCTGGTTAGAATTGGAGAATCCTTGAATCAGGTTGAGGCAAGAAAAGTGCCCGACTGGATTGAGCTTCAGAAGGCAGAACTTCAGGCTGTTATTCGTGACCTTCCTACAAGAGACCAGTTGCCTACTACTATGAGAGAGCAGCTTGTTGTTGAGTTGTATTCAAAGTAGTTCGTATTTAGTTTTCGATTTTTTATAATCATAATTGAGTTAGCGAGATATAAAAATGCATAAGCACCTTCTAAAAGATATAATCAAGCCAAGAAAAGTTGAATCTGAGGGTCTGACCGCCAGGTATGGCAAGTTCGTAGCAGCTCCTCTTGAGCGCGGGTTCGGTACCACTGTCGGTAACAGCTTACGTCGTATTCTGCTTTCCTCACTCCCTGGAGCGGCCATCACTGACCTTCGAATTGAGGGTGTTAAGCACGAGTTCTCGACCATTCCAGGATGCACGGAGGATGTAACTGAAATTATTCTCAACATGAAGGAAGTAATTCTTGATCTTGCAGAAAAGGAAACTGCTACACTGACTCTGGATGTCAAGGGGCCAGCTGAGGTTACTGCCGGAATGATCACTGGTGAAGGGTTTTCCAAAATTTTAAACCCTGACCTTCATATTGCTTCATTAAACGAAGAAGGCTCACTCAAAATTGAAATGGAGGCTCGTGTTGGTAGGGGTTATGTTTCAAGTGAATTTCTAAAGAGGGAAGAGGCTCCTGTAGGAACAATTTTTATTGACGCATTCTACTCACCTGTTCGCAAGGTTAACTATGTTGTTACCAATGCGCGGGTAGGTCAACAGACTGATTATGACAAGCTGACTCTGGAAGTGTGGACAGATAGCAGTATTACTCCGGAAGACGCGGTTCGTGGTGCTGCCATTATTCTAAGGGATCAGTTAAATGTGTTTGCAGGTGAGCAGGAAGTGGTTGTCCAGGAAGTTCGAGAAGAGATCAAGGAAGAAGGCCCAAAACTTAATGAAAATCTCTTTAGAAGAATTGATGAGCTGGAATTAAGTGTTCGCTCTTCAAACTGTCTTGAAAATGCAAATATTAAGTATATTGGTGAGCTTGTGTCCCGTTCAGAAAACGAAATGCTTAGAACCAAGAATTTCGGGCGAAAATCTCTAAATGAGATTAAGGAAATTTTAACTGAAATGGGGCTTACTTTAGGTATGAAGATTGATGGCTTTCCCTCAAGAGTTGAGCTTGATCGTATGGTCGATACTCAAACAGGGATGAGTGCGGTTTAGTTTCGTTTAATGTGTCATGCCTGGGGGCACTTGAATTGTGCTCATTCTCAGGTGATATGGTTTGGTGTTTAGAGCCTGATATTTATAGAGTGAAGAATTAAGTTATGAGACATAAAAAAGCTTTTAGAAAATTTAGTCGAACTCCAGCTCACAGGCGGGCCATGTTCAGGAATCTTGCTACTGCTCTTGTCCTTCATGACAGTATCGAAACTACCCTTCCAAAGGCAAAGGAATTAAAAAGGGTTGCGGATAAACTTGTAACTTTGGGAAAGACTGATACTCTTCATAACAGAAGACGAGCTATGCAGTTCCTTATGCCTGTTAACAAGGAAGCAAAAAACGAAACAGAAAAGTGGACTGCTGTACATAAGCTATTTACCGACATTGGTTTAAGATATGCTGAGAGAAGTGGCGGTTATACCCGTGTTCTAAAAACAAGAGTTCGTCCAGGGGACAAGGCTCAAATGGCTTACATTGGTTTTGTTGAAGCTGGAGTAAAGCCAAAAGCTGAAGATAAAAAGAGAAAGAGAAGAGTTACTCGTGCAGTCTCGGATGCAGGTACTACTGGTGCTGATACTGCAAACGTAAGCACTACAGAATAGTACAGCTTTTCAGGCTAATAGGTAGTCTCTGTCCTGTTTACCTGCTTATTGTGCTCTATTAGACTACTAAATCTTCCTGATCCCCCTTATCACTCATTCTCAAATAAGGGTTGTTTTAAGTCGATTGTTTTTTTATAACTATGACTTGATTCATATTAGATAATATTTAGATTTTAAAGAAGATTACTCTACAGGTCATTATGGGGTTACTTACAGGAAAGCGCGGCCTAATTCTTGGTGTTGCGAATAACAGAAGTATAGCATGGGGGATTGCTCAGGCAGCGGCTAATGAAGGAGCAAGTCTTGCCTTTACTTATCTTAACGATTCACTCAAAAAGCGTGTCGAGCCTCTGGCTCAGTCTGTAGGCTCAGAACTTCTTCTTAAATGTGATGTTCAGGTAGACCAGGAAATTGAGGATTGTTTTAACGAATTGTCCAGAAGCTGGGATTCACTTGATTTTGTTGTTCATTCTGTTGCTTACGCGAGCACTGACGATCTGAGGAGTCCATTTAGCCAAACCAGCAGGGATGGGTTTAAGCTTGCAATGGATGTGAGTGCTTACTCTCTGGTAGCAGTTACACAACGCGCAGTTCCACTTATGAAAAATGGTGGAAGTATTATTACAATGAGTTACTTTGGGTCTGAAAAGGTGGTGCCACATTACAGGGTAATGGGTGTTGCAAAAGCTGCACTTGAGGCATGCGTGAGGGAGCTTGCAGTAGAGCTCGGACCAAAAAAGATAAGAGTTAACTGCATATCTGCGGGACCAATTAAAACTCTTGCTGCTTCTGGTATTGCTGACTTTAGAGAACTTCTTACTCATTTTGAGGCTAGATCTCCACTTGGTGAGCTAATAACGATAGAGGATGTGGGTGCTTCTTCCTTATATTTCCTTTCAGACCTTTCAAGAGGTGTTACAGGAGAGCTGCACTATGTAGATGGAGGATTTAACGTAACAGCCGCCTAAGTGCGGTTTCGATCCTTCCTAATTAACTTTCTGAGAGTCCGGTGAAAGAAAATTCCGAAAACCTTGATCATGCCCTTCAAATATTGAAGGGTAATTTGGGTTTTGAGGATAATATGCTTGAGTGGGCTCCATTAGTAACCAGGCTTGGTATAAAGTCAGTACATGCAGCTAAAATTAATGACTGCCCATTTTGTGGCTCTATAAAGTATATAAATCTTTCCCAATATCTATACTACAGTACACTTTCAAGGCTTAGGATCTGTTCCGACTGTGGTCTTGTTTACTCTGATGTTAAAATTGATAAAGCTCTTACCATGTCACATTTTGAAACAGGGTATAAAGACGAAGGATATTTTAAAAATCAGCGAGAGGATATATTTCGACAAATAGTAGATTTGCTATGTAAGGAGCTTCCCCAATCGGCAAATGTACTTGATTGTGGTGGTGCTACAGGTGTCCTCGCCGAAATGCTAATGGGTAGGCGTCCTGATATCTCTATAATGGTTTCTGATATATCCTCGGAGGCATGCGATAAGGTTAGGAGTAGGGGAATTAAAGCAGTGCAGGGTTCACTTTCCGGGTTGTTAGACAAAGTGTCGGAAAAATTTGATGCAGTTCTCTTGATTGATGTCTTGTATTATGAAGAGGAATTGAAAAAAGCTTTTTCGGTATTAGGTAAACTTCTAAAGACTGATGGAATCATTCTATATCGTGGTCCAAACAAGTATTTTCTCATAAAAGCTGCTGTTATTATAAGAAGTATTTTTACGTCACGAAAACAACTTTCAATTTCAAGACGAATTCCATTTTTTAATCCGGAACATTTATATATACTCAGGCCAGGATTTTTGCTCCAATGCTTTAGAAGCATGGGGTTTTCAAATATTAGTTTACTTCCGAGTCCTTCCATCAAGAAGTATAAGGGTGTTTGGAATTTTGCTGCAAGACTTGTTGATATTGTTGCAGTATTTATATTTCGTTTGACTGCTTCGATTGTTTCTCCTTCGTATTTTCTGATAGCGCGTAATAATATGAGCGATAAAGATGAACTCAATTAATAACTCTTTTTAAGAACCGCTTTTTTTAATCAAATGAACCCATTAAAAATTGAAGAAGAAGGAAATATTCATACTTCTGAGACACTTCTTAAGTCTTTAACTTCTGATGTATCAGGATATAGAATTTCAAAGGTGCTTTATATTCTTTTCTTTATTCATTCTGCTTTTCTTGTAATGAGATTTCAGGATTTTCCTGGAATGGGTTGGCTTGGATCAATCCGTGTGCCGGGCGTGTTTTCCTTAATGATGGCAGTTATTGGAATAAGTTTCTTTTTCAGGTTCCCCCAGATCAGGAAAGTTTTCTTTGTTTTACTTGTAATACCATTTATAGTGTTTGAGGCGATAAGAGGCGTTCTTGGTTATACCATACTTCAGGACTGGGTTCTTAATGATGCATGGCAATTCAGTGCATGGATTGTTATCGTGACCTATTTTTTGTCGTTTATGATTCCAATAGTAACCTTCATGAGCAGTGGAAAAGGTCTTCGCCTGATTGCAGGTGCACTTGTATTTTGTGGAATGCTCCTTGGAATATATTCAATTACTCATTCCGGCTTTGGTCCTGGGGGGCATATAGGTGATGAGAATGATCACTGTTTATTTCTTGTGAGTCTTTTGCCTTTCCCATTTTTCTATATGAGCTACAAGAGGGGTTTTGGCTTTTCAAGGTTGTTGGGGCTTTTGTCATTTTTTATGATATTTTTTGGTGCTATCAGAACTAATTCCCGAGGTGGCTTTCTAGGTTTGGTAGCAGTTCTTGCAGTTTTTTTTCTTGTTTCAAAAAGAAAACTTCTTTGGATAATTTCCGCCCTTGTAATTGCTCTTGTTTCCATACCCTTTATTCCAGATGAGTACTGGGGTGAGGTTTATTCGATAAAAACTGATTCGACATCAAAAACGGGTACAATGCGGGAGAGGTTTGATACATGGGAAATAGTATATCGAATGTGGAGGGATCCTTCGAACACTGTTTTTGGGGTTGGTTTGGAGAATACCAAATGGAACACTTACTTGTACGAGCCTGATGGAGCGGGATTTACAAAAAAGAGCCTTGCGGGTCGTGCAACTCATTCCTTTTATTTTCAGGTACTTGGTGATTTGGGTTTATGGGGTGTATTTATATATGGTGCTTTGATAATTCATAGCTTGAGGTCTTTAAGAAAGCTTTATAAACTTGGCTCATTTCTGGAATCCAGGGTTTTAAGTTTGAAAATTATTCCTGATATTAATGGATCTCAAGTTGGTAATGTTGGGGAAAGTAGCAAGCAAGACCATACCCAGTTAAACAGGATACGACAAATTCTTATTGGAGAAGCAAGATTTTTAAAAGGTGGGGCTCCAGCTCTTTTTTCAGCGTGGTTTGGTATGTTAGTTTCAGCTCTTGGGATATCTGTTGCATATTATCCTTCTTTCTGGATGTATACTGCTCTTACTGCATCATTTTATCTTTATGGTGAAAGAGTAAAACGGTTTTGTATGGAATTTGAAAAATTAATTGTAAAAGATGTAAAAAAGGAATCTCGATTAGTCTAATGAAAAGAGCATTTGCAATTGTAGTGGGAGGAGGTCCTGCACCAGGAATTAATGGGGTTATAAGCGCCGTTACAATTGAAGCTATTAATGCCGGTCACAAGGTATATGGTATCTGGCATGGATTTAAAAGGATTGCTTCCGGTGATGAGAGCTGTATTCAGGAGCTAAGCATTTCTGATGTAGCCTGGATTCCTCGTGAAGGAGGATCCATCCTTGCCACTTCCCGCTCTAATCCAAGAGCTTACCCTGACATGATGGAAAACATAGGGCGACTTTTAAGAGAGAAAAATGTTGGTTATCTTGTTGCAATTGGTGGTGATGGAACGGCAGCCTGTGCAAGTGCCATATCTGATTCTATTGGTGGTGACATAGCTGTGGTTCATGTACCAAAGACTATTGATAATGATCTTCCATTGCCAGGTGAGTACAGTACTTTTGGCTTTCAGAGTGCCAGAGAAGTCGGAACTGAAATAGTAGAAACCCTGATGGTGGATGCTAAGACTACTGGCAGGTGGTATCTTGTTGTTGCAATGGGACGAAAGGCTGGCCATCTGGCAATGGGAATTGGTGTTGCTGCTGGTGCTACTCTTAGTGTGGTTCCTGAAGAGTTTCGGGATCAAAAATATCCATTGGGTACAATTGCAGATATAGTTGTTGGTTCGGTAATTAAGCGTATGCTTACTGGTCGTCCTTATGGTGTGGCAGTTTTGGCTGAAGGTCTTGCGGATGTTGTTGATCCGGAAAGTTTGCCTGAGCTTTCAAATGCGGAGCGCGATTTTTTTGGTAATATCAGATTTGCCGAGTTTGATTTTGGTGATTATCTGAAGGTTGCAGTGCGGGAAAAGCTTGCGGATCTTGGTTTGGCAGAAATTTTAATGGTCTCCAAGAATGTAGGTTATGAGCTTCGGTGCAGGCCTCCGAATCCTTTTGATCGGGAGTACACACGGATGCTTGGTTTTGGAGCTGTAAAATTTTTACTTGAAGGTGGAAACAAGGCAATGATTGCGAGGGTTGGAGCCAGCCTTCACACTATACCATTTTCTGATTTTATTGACCATCAGACTGGAAAGGCCGCTGTAAGAATGCTTAATACTGAAAGCATGTTTTACAAAATGGCAAGAAGTTATCAGATTCGTCTAACCGTTCAGGATTTAAAGAACAAGGAATTCCTTAGCAAATTTTCATCTGTAACTTCTCGTTCTGAAGAGTATATTCTGGAACGTTTTATGCCAATAGCGGTTACATGGGGAGGATTTGAGTGATGAGTATCTCAGATCATGATACCAATCCTTCTGATCCCGAGGCTCGGGTCCGGCTTCTTCTTGGGGAAATTGAAAATGTTTTGAATGTGGCTTATGTGGCTAAAAATCTTCATTCTGGAAATTTTAATACTGGATCAAATCTTGAAAGTAAGCTCGAAGTTTTAAGTGTTAAGGAAGGGGAAGTCTCCTCCCTTGAGACAAAAGGTGCTGTTGTTACAAATTTGCTTGATGCTCTTGATGCTTATTTATCCAGTCTTGAATTATGGCAAGAGAGGCATAGAGAATTTATTCTTGGTATTTCATCGGGTGAAATAAGTATTTCTGATGCTAGCAGGGATAAAATGCGAACAAATCTTGATAAGTTAAAGGAAGTTCATGAGGCTCTGATGGGTTTTGCTAGTAACCTTCAGGATAATGTTGGTGAAGAGCTTGCTGATGTGAATAAGAAGGCTTTGGCAATAAAGAGGTATGTGGATATTTTGCCGTCAAGGGTGAGTGTTACCAGGAAGAAAGAGGGTTAGAGTTTGCCTGCCCCGAAAAGAGAGTCTGTCAGTGCTTTCCGTCAAATGGCTCGCCGGGAAGGGAGCACCACAAAAACTGGTACAGGGTTACCATGCCACAAAAACTGGTTCAGAATACGTATGAGCAGTTGATTCGGTACTATGTGTATTATTCAGGGTGGAGTAGGGTAGCCAGGAGGGGGGAGGAGGCGGAACTTCAGAAATTACAGGATAATCCAGATCATGAAGCCATTTTACCTGACCCGGATTCAGACAAGAAGCCAGTCTCCAAATCCTGGGCACGACTTATCAAGAAAGTGTATGAGGTTGATCCTTTGAGGTGCCCCAAGTGGGGGGGGTAAAATGCATATTAAGGCGTTTATTCAGGATTAGAAGGAAATTGCCCGAATCTGTGAGAATCTAGGTCTTGCGGATTGGAGAGCTCCGCCAGAGATGGGAAAGGATAAAAAGTGTCAGGAACCGAAGTCTGATGAGTATCTGTTTTAGGCATTTTTGAAATGTCCATGGTCTACCCTTGTCTGAACTCAGTGAAATTGACTAATTTTCAGGATTAGCAGCTTATTTTTTACTATTAGTGTCTTCTCAGTTTCCCGATTCCATGGGTTAACCCATGGAATCGGGGCTAGTTTCGTTATTTTTAGCATGTACATTTGGAGATGGATCAAGGGAGGGATCCAGAATATCATTAAGTTTGGTGATTTTAGGGACTTTTATGTTTTCCTAAGCATTTTTTAAACCGGATTCGCTTTATCCGATAAATATGTGATAACTTAAGTATTCTATGGTTTCACATACCTTTATGTTGATAGGATTATTCACCGACATTTAATGGTATCAGATATTTTCATTACTACACGGGTAGAAGATAATTTGAATATTTAATTTTAACTCTCTCAGCTTAGTAAGAGACGATACCAACTAATTAAAAAATAAAAAGTTATCAGTAGCAGCAGCTTGAGCATACATCTAAGTATGTTGACTTGCTGTTACTGACAAGTGTGTCTTTCGGCAATTGTTTCTTTCCCATGTTTTCTATCTTCTCGATAGGTAACATTTTCTACGAAGGAGTATTTGAGATGAGCAAGGTGCTTGAAGCGATCGAAGAGCGAGATAGTCATCTTCGAGATGTAATCAAATGGCATTTCAACGAAAAAACTGGTTGTGATTTTTGGCTTGAACAAAAATCTAAATTAGGTTTCGACCCAATCAAAGAGATTCATGGCCTCGACGACCTCGTTAGACTGTTCGAAAATTTTGATGGTGACAAACACCTGAGAACAGTTTCGGCAAGCAGATGGAAGCCTAGGGGTTTTCAGTCGTGTAAATCTTGGTCGATGTTTATGACAGGTGGAACGACCGGGGACCCCAAACGACGTTGGGGCCGATTAGGAAAAGATCCAAACGATTCTGACTATGCGTGGGATTATCACACATTTTCAAAATCACTTCCGAAAGCTGGCTTTCCATCCGGCGGCTCATGCCTATACATTGGTCCTGGAGGACCTCGGCGACTCCCACTTGGAGTTGAAATATTGGCTTATATCCGCGAATCAGGCTTCAATAAAGTCGATATGGATGTTGCTTGGATGAAAGATGACAATAACACCGTCGCCAAACAGTATAAAAATGAATTGGTACGAAGGGCGATAGGTGCAATACGAAGGGATCAACCTGACTGGATCTTTTGTCCACCCGTTCTAATAGAAGCAATTGGAGAATTGATTGATTGGACCACGACTTCAGTAAAAGGCGTCTTTGCCGGTGGCACCGAAATGGATCCAGAAACGATTAGAAACATTATGGAAGTACTTTTCAAAGGTGAAATCCATCTTGTTCCTACTTACGGCAACGCCTTAGTTGGACTGGCTCAACCAAGAACCGTTGCTACATTTAGTAGACCTATCCAAGGACAACGGCCTTACTCGGTTATTTACCAACCTCTACAGCCACGGACACTTCTACGCGTCACGAAACGTGAGAACTCTCGTGAATTAGTAGAATATGGCGAACGAGGTTTCGTTGAAATTACGACTGCAACTTATGAATGGTTCATGCCACGTTTTCGTGAGCGAGATATGGCAGAACGCGTAGCTCCGACGGAAGCCTATCCATGGGATGGAGTAGCAGAAGTTGGTCCACCTCCTGAAGACCGCGCGACTCTTAAGAAAGGGGTATACTAATATGACCAAGCAAATAATCGATGTTCCTGCTCTGTGCTTTGGAACTAGATACGACAGCCTGAATAAACAGGATATCGTAGACCTTGGTACAGGTGAGGTGCTGGGCCGTTTAGGTTTGGTCCTTGAAAACCGTATTGCAAGCGATTGCATACGTAGTGGTCTACTCCGTAAAGCCAGTGATTTGTTACAGGAAATACCAGTTCGAGATCGGATTCTAATGTCGATCAGAGCAGGTGATATCTTTGAAAATGAAGACCTGTTTTGTGGAGAGTACGGACAAACTCCAGAAGACTACACCATTTTGCTTGGTCGCACATCTGGACTTTCGTATCGACTTGCTAAAGCTAACACTTCCCGTATTGCGACGGCCTTAAAAAACACTGAAGCCATTATGAATGGACTATCACGCGGGCTACCGCTTGATATCTATGATTCTGGTGTTGGTGAACAAGGTGGAAGCGTTGTGCGGATTGTGCCACGCATAGAAGCACTTGGATGTGCCATGCCTAACAATTCGCCCGGGGTTCATGTGACTTGGTTGACTTGTCCCGCGTTCGGAATTCCAGTGCTTATTCGGCCTGGAAGCTCTGAACCATTTACTCCTTATCGTCTGATTCAGTCATTTATCAGAGCAGGATTTCCGAAAGAAGTTTTCGGCTATTACCCCTGTGATCATAATGCGGCTAATCGTATTCCTGAACTAACTAAAGGTGCCATTGTCTTTGGATCGGATGACGTTGTTAAAAAGTGGAGCTCTTATCCGCTTGTTCAAGTTCACGGTTCAGGTTTCTCTAAGCTCTTTGTCGGAGAAGACCTGATTGAGGATTGGAAATCTTTGATACCAGAATTGGCAGACAACGTTGCAGCTAACAGCGGTCGTAGTTGTTTTGCTGTCTCAAGAATTGTAGTGCCAAAATATGGCAAAGAGATTGCTCATGCTCTAGCTGAAGAACTCTCAAAAATTGTTCCACTACCACTGGATCATCCTGAATCCGTTTTATCTGCGATGGCGATGCCGGAGCGGGCAACTATGATAAATGAGACCATCGAAAAAGGTCTCAAGCAAGGCGGAGCTGTGGATGTGAGTGCTCAATTTAGGCAGGGGAGTCGATTAGTAGAATTCCAAGGTAGAAAATATTTTCTGCCTACAGTAATTCACTGCGACTCTTCTAGGCATCCTTTGGCAAATGAAGAGTTCTTGTTCCCATTTACTGCCGTTGTCGAGTCATCAAATGACGATGCTTTCAACGAAATGGGGCAAACTCTTTCTCTTGCCGTTTATACTAACGATGAAAGTCTGAAAAGACGAGCTCGTCAAAGTGGTGTCAGCCTAGTGAGCATTAACACTGGTACCTCAAAGCTCGATCGATGCCAACCTCACGAGGAAAATTTATTCGAATTACTCTTCAACCGTTTGAGTTATGTCGAATAAAAGTTTTATTTTCTAGGTTCGAACTAAGCCCTTTCATGCGTGGAAGGGCTTTCTTATTTTATTTTACATTGAAGAATTTGATGTTCCCCTGATTTTCCGGACAGTCCGTTTAAGAATTCACTAAGCACTAATTCACTAAGTACCACCCTATTCACTAATTCACTAAGTACCACCCTATTAAGGAAGACTCATTATTAACGAAGACTCACTATATTGGAATTGTTATAAATTTCATTTAACCTCTACATTTTGTAAAAGCACGAGGTATTATTATTGAAGCACTAATTCACTAAGTACCACCCTATTCACTAATTCACTAAGTACCACCCTATTAAGGAAGACTCATTATTAACGAAGACTCACTATATTGGAATTGTTATAAATTTCATTTAACCTCTACATTTTGTAAAAGCACGAGGTATTATTATTGCTCTTTGACTGTTGCATGAATAATCTTGCAGGCTGGTTTGATCTTTTTGTTTTGAA
>DAOLCO010000048.1:0-20745 GCA_035327825.1 Oligoflexia bacterium
TTGGTATTAACGTCGATTCCTGAAGCAATGTCACCCAGATCATTATCATCCTGCACTTTTCCAGCAGAATCTGCAGAACTCAAATTAACCTTGTCTGGCCGAGATGTCTCAACAAGAGGAGCGACATAATCAGGAGACAAGGAAAGTTGCCTTGCCTGTTTCCAGGTACTACTTTCGATCTTTTCACTCACTTCGGTTTTAGTATTTGAAGGCTCAACACTCTTCTTGACAACCTGAGAGGAAATATCAGCTCCTGCCTGATGACCAGTGGAATTGGCAACATGAAGATCAACAGATTTATGATCAATATCTGCCGATTCACATTGAACCTGCTCGCCCAACTCAGGTAGAGCCAGCCCAACTTCAACACGCCCACTTGCAGTACTGACAGGTGTCGCCTGAACCATCGCGGACTTCTTCTTTTTTCGTTTAGCCATACTCCCTAAAAAACTACTCCTCAGAAATCATCAAACGACCTAACCAGGTATTTCTATCACTGAATATTAACGAAAATGAACCACAAAAATTTAGCTACATCAAACTTGAAATTGCAATTCCAGACACCCAGCAACTGAAAACCCAGGGAGCCACAGCATAACCAGAACATATAATTAAATCCACTCCCTCGATGAGAATAACAGAAGGTAGAACAAACTTCAAAGAACTTGAAGTAAAAATATGTAAATAAACTATAAATACATCAGGATTTAACTTGCCTAACTTGGCGAGACATTGACAAAATCAGTGGAGCTGCAATAAAAATAGATGAGTAAGTTCCAGTAAGAATGCCAACTGTCAATATGAAAGCGAGGTCAGATATTGCACCTCCTCCGTATAGCCAAAGAGTAAGACACGTAAATAAAGTAGTTCCAGAAGTAAGAATTGTTCTGGACAAGGTCTGATTTATACTTAAATTGATAATATCCTTTGGAGTCATCTTTTTTAGTGACAAAGAACCAATCCTGGACTCTCCTCCCTTGGAAAGACTAAGAAGCATGTTCTCACGAACACGATCATAAACAATAATTGTATCGTTAACAGAATATCCAAGAATAGTAAGAAGTGCAGCAAGGGCACTCGCCCCTATCTCACCCCCAAACAGAATGAAAACACCAGCAGCCATTATTACATCGTGAGTAAGTGCCAAAACAGCACCAACAGCATAACGAAACTCAAACCTCCATGATATATAGGCAAGAAGAACGAATATAGCAAAAGCTATGGACTTGAAACCATCAACCTTAATTTTTTCGCCAATAATGGGACCTACATAATCAACACGAAGAATTTCAAATTTGGAAGAAATGGAGCCGAGAGCTTTTTTTATACTTGCACTGACATCTCCGACCTCAAGACCTTTAACACGAATTGAAAATTCATTTGAACCACGCTCGAATTCCTGAACAGAAACTGAACTGAGACCTGAACCATTAAGAGATTGACGAACTTTGGCAAGATTTATTCCCGTATCATCAAATTTAACAACAACATCAGTACCGCCAACAAAATCAATTCCAAACTTTGCTGATCCGCTGCTAAACCAGGAATAAATACAAATCAGGAGACAAACAAATGATAGCAAAAAGCAAGCATGCCTCATTGCCATAAAATCAATATTGGTTCTTGGTTCTACTGCTGACATAATACCCTATAATTATAATTGAAACCTGAAAAATAAGGAGATAATAACTAAATACTTAGAGCTCCATCACGGCCTTTTCTAAGTGCACTGATTACCTCAAACCCAGCCCTACAAACATAAAGCGCAACAAACATACTGCTGACAATACCTATACTGAGTGTCACAGCGAAACCCTTAATAGGTCCGGTACCAAAGAGATATAAAACAATTCCGGTAAGTAAAGTAGTTAAATTGGAATCAAGAATAGTCAAATGTGCACGTTCGAATCCATGAGTAATTGCTGAAATTGTAGAAGAGCCGCTCCTTAATTCTTCTTTTATCCTTTCAAATATTATCACATTTGCATCAACAGCCATACCCACTGTTAACGCAAGTCCAGCGAGACCAGGAAGTGTAAGAGTTGCACCAAGCAAGCTTAAACCCGCAAGCAACAACAAAATATTTAATACAAGACAACCTACAGCCAGCACACCAGAACGCTTGTAGTAAACTAAAATAAACAGAACCACAATTCCAAGACCAATTATACATGCCATAACCCCTTTTCTTATGGAGTCCGCACCAAGAGTTGCTCCGACAGTACGCTCTTCTTCAAATGTAAGTGTAGCAGGCAAGGCACCTGAGTTAAGAACTACCTGCAGCTGACGAGCTTCTTCCTTGGTAAAACCACCGGTGATCTGAGCCCTTCCACCTGAAATTCTGCTCTTGATATTAGGATAGCTTTGGATCCTGCCATCCAGAATTATAGCAAGCGCTCTATCCTTATTATCACCTGTAATTCTCTCAAATGTTTTTGCGCCATAAGAATTAAACTTAAGTGCCACAACTGTTTCATTTGTCTGAGGATCTATCTCAACAGATGCCTTGCTAACAGCATCCCCTGTAAGCAAAACTTCTTCTTCGAGATTTAACACACCACCTTCTTTTGTGGGAAAGGAACGGATTCTACCGCTTGGGGTATCCTTATTAGCTACCAGCCTGAATTCAAGTTTGGCAACAGATCCAAGAGTTTTTTTGACATCTTCAACATTTGTAATATCAGGCAACTGAACCATTAAACGATCCTCACCTGACCTTTGAATGGTTGGTTCGGCAACGCCAAATTGATCTACCCTGTTCCTGATAGTCTCAATTGCCTGAACAACAGAATTACGCCTTAATTCAAGCTGATCGCGTTCAGTCAGGCTATACCACACGAGAATCTGAGAATTTGAAGAAGAATCCGCCAAACCAGGATCGACTGAGCGCTGCTCATCAAATCTGAGATCAGGGTAACTCTCCTGCATAAATGTTTTAAGATCTTCAACCGCCTGACTGGAAATAAGTTGCAACTCAAGACGATAACCATCAACTTGTCTTGCACGAAGAAGACCAATACGTTTATCCCTAAGCTCTGTCCTTAAATTGGTTGCAAGGGTAGAAAGATATCCGGTAATTGCTTCCTCAGTTTTTACTCCCATAATCAGGTAGGAGCCACCCCTTAAATCAAGCCCAAGCCTTATTTTACTGAATGGATAAGAATCTGGTGTTTTTTCGGGAAAAAAACTAGGAAAAAGAACTGCAAGGCTAAATAAAAAAAGCCCACCAATAATAATCCCCCTGGACAAACCTTTCGACATATCTACCTGCCCTCGTCTGAAATAACTAAAATAGAATTCATATAAATTAATAGGTTCTGATTTTAAAAAATACCTGTAAACAATCTACTGTACAGACTGTTTTGTGCCAGAAGTATGCTCTCCAATCTCAAACGCCAACACCTCTTCAGCAACAACCCTGACACGTACATTCTGGGCTATTTCCAAGGTTACAATATTATCCTTTACAGAGACCACCTTGCCGATAAGTCCCCCGGAAGTTCGAACTTCATCATTCTTTTTAAGCCCCTCTACAAACTTTTTCTTGTTATCATCTTCTAACTGAGCGGGCTTTATTACAATAAAATAGTATGCAAAAAATCCCATCAGGATAAAATATACTGTACCAAAGATAAAACCGCTTGTAGATTGAGCGGCAGAACCCTGACTGCCTTCAGGCATTGCACAGCCTGATAAAAACATAACCAAACACAGAATTATTAAATTATAACAATTACTGCCATATCTTAAAACTTCTCTAAAATTCATACTCCACCCACGCATCATCATACTTAGAATTTTCTCCGCGAAATAAATAATACTTTCTTATAAATTTACCAAGATGAAACGATAACAAAAAAGGTTAACCCCAATTTTTACGGCACTCTTTAACAAATGTTTCAAAGCTTTGCTCCTCGATTTTCCTTCTCATCAAAGAAACCAAACGTTGATAAAACCTCAGATTATGTAAACTCGCAAGCATGGAGCCCAACATTTCATTCGCATGAATTAAGTGCGAAATATAGGCTCTTGAATAATTCTTGCAGGAGTAACAATCACAGCCATCTTCAATTGGCATATTTGAAGTTCTATGAATACTGTTTCTGATATTGAAATAACCTTCATTTGTAAAAATTCTCCCAAAACGGGCACTACGTGTAGGCATTACGCAATCAAACATATCCACACCAGCCCAAACAGATTCAACCAGATCAAGTGGTGTACCGACCCCCATAAGATAACGAGGTTTATTATAAGGCATTAATGGAGCGGTAAAACTGGTAAGGGAGCGCATCAGACCCTTTTCTTCTCCAACACTTAAACCACCAATTGCAAAGCCGGGAAAGGGCAAATTGGCTAACTGCTGAGTTGCACGTGCTCTTAGATCCTCAAACATTCCTCCCTGAATAATTCCAAATGGAAGAACATCATTTCGTTTTCTTGCCTGAAGTGCTCGTTCTGCCCATCTTAGTGTTCGATCCCAGGAATTTTTAACCTGGTCATAGCTGGCATCAGGTGGAAGACACTCATCAAGCACCATCATTATGTCTACCCCAAGAGCTTCCTGAATCTCTACCACCTTTTCAGGAGAAAAGAACACTGGTGAACCATCCAGATGAGAATTAAACGAAACTCCATCCTCGGTGATTTTTCTAAGACCAGAGAGACTAAAGAGCTGAAACCCGCCACTATCAGTAAGAATCGGACCATCCCAGGCCATAAATGAGTGAATACCGCCAAGATCGCGAATGATTTCCTCACCAGGCCTTAAATGCAAATGGTACGTATTAGATAAAATGATTTCGGCCCCGGTATCTTTTAACATCTGGGCGGTCATACCCTTAACGGTGCCCTGAGTACCAACAGGCATAAATGCGGGTGTATTAAAAACCCCGCTTCGTGTAAAAAAACGCCCACAACGAGCCTCGCCCTCAGTCGCAATGATTTCGAACTTGCCTATTTCGCCTTCTGCCACCAAAACTTAAAGTCTCCCCTTATGGGCCTGTTGCGAAACAGGCCTGAACGCCTGGATGGCGTTCACATTTTCGGAACGGCGATCCGAAAATGCGATGTGTTTCCAGGGCCAAGGATGGCCCTGGAAACACCAGATACAAGGAGTAAAACAAAAAAGTCTACCTAAGGCCTCTTTCTTCGATCTTGAAGGCCCGATTTTTAAAAAAGCCATTTCGCAACACTCCCCTTATTAAGTTCAATAAATGTTGAATCACCATAGCTTAGAAATCGATAGTTATTATCAAGGGCATGACGGTACAATGCCTTTATGGCCTTTGATCCAATAAAAGCTTCAACCAAAGCCAGATGGGTTGAACGAGGTTGATGAAAATTGGTAAACATACAATCAACAACCTTAAACTGAAATCCAGGTACAATAAAAAGATTACTCTCTTGCCATGAATCTAGCATATTTTCAGTATCTTCACTTAACGCCAATGTTTCAATTGCCCTGACCACTGTAGTTCCCACAGCAATAACTCTTTTACCAGATTCTTTTGTTTTAAGTATTTTTGACCATAAATCACTGCTTACAAAAAATGATTCAATTCCAGGTCTGTTTTCGCTATTTAGTTCGTTTTCAGAATCATCTTTCAGTGGCAGAATGCTTGCAGCACCAACGTGAAGGGTAAGAAATTCAATACTAACCCCACTTGAAAGCAAATCCTCCAGAATCTCATCAGTAAAGTGTAAACCTGCAGTTGGCGCAGCAACTGATCCCTTTTGAGCCGCAAATACCGTCTGATAATCATTACGGTCGGAATCATCACTTCTACCGCCTCTTATATAAGGTGGTATCGGAATTGATCCCTCTCGCTCAATAATACTTAAAATTGACTCCTCAGGTATTGCATTTATTTCTTTGATCGAATCATCTTTTGCTAATTGGAGTAGCAAAAAACGCTTATTTTCACTTTTCCCCAATACTTTTGCCTTGATACCCAAACAAAGCTTAAAAACAATACCCTCCCTGAACGCCTTCATCGGTCGGGCAAGGGCTTCCCATATTTCTAAATCTTGTGATTCTTGCTTCCTGGCTACAAGGAATACTTCATATGAACTTTTCTCAAAAAGCGTATTGTCTGTATTACTTGAATTGACTGAAAGCTCACTGGGACTTACAAAAAAACGAGTAGGAATAACTCTCGTATTATTAAAAACAAGCAAATCACCTGGATTTAAAAGTCCCCTGACATCAGAAAAAGATTTATCAGAAATTAAAAACCCGGAATCTGAAAAGGAAAGACTTAGTAGTCTAGAATCATCCCTCCTCCCAGAAAACCCTGCGTGCCTTAGAGCGATTCTCTCTTCAGGTAACTCATAGCTAAATAAATTATCCATCTCCCAAACCAAACACGAGTTACAGAATTAACTACACGGACAAGTAAATGCCCCCCAAGGGATTTACTTCTTCATGAGTCCAGTCAGTAGTTCTATTGGTAAAGGGAAAATAGTTGTAGAATTATTCTCGGAAGCAATTTCCTTAAGAGTCTGAAGATACCTTAACTGTAATGCTCCAGGTGCTGCTGAAATAATATTGGCTGCCTCACCCAATCTCTGCGATGCTTGAAATTCAGCTTCGGCTGCAATAATTTTTGCACGTCTTTCTCGCTCAGCTTCAGCCTGTTTAGCCATTGCACGCTGCATTTCTGGTGGCAAGTCTATATGCTTGATTTCAACCATTGATACCTTAATACCCCAAGGATCAGTATGTGTATCAAGTATCTCCTGAAGTCGATGATTTATCGCTTCACGATTAACAAGTAAATCATCCAGGTCGGACTCTCCACAAGCACTTCTAAGCGTAGTCTGTGCAAGTTGATTTGTTGCGTAGTGGTAATTTTCAATTTCGTTTATTGCTTTGTTTACATCAATTACACGATAGTAAACTACAGCATTAACTTTTACAGATACGTTATCCCTTGTAATAATATCCTGTGGGGGAACATCCATCGTTATTGTTCGAATATCAATACGAACAGCTTTTTCAACAAAAGGAATAATGAAACGAATACCAGGACCCCTAGAGCTTACAAGTCGACCGAATCTGAACACAACAAGACGCTCATATTCGTTAACAATCTTGATAGCAGAACTAGCAATAAAAAGTATTGGTATTAAAATAAAAAGTAAATTACCCATATAATTCCTTAGGTTACTGAATAATCCGGATTAAAATTAAATAATAAATCAAATAAATTTTGAATTAACCAAATTGGCATAACACGACGCATACTACTCTTTCTTAACTTTTAAGTCCAAACCATCAATTCCAATTACGACTAATCGAGTGTTTTTATCTACTGGAAGATCACCTTCCTCCAGATGAGCATTCCAAATTTCCCCCATAACCATTACCTTGCCGGAAATTAACCCATTCCCTTCATGTTTTTCAAATGCCCTGGCAACTATTGCTGTTTGTCCAATCATACCCTCTTTTGCACCAAGGACTTTCCTTGACCTACTTGAAATAGCCATAAAAACCATACCCAAAAGAATTAACCCCACAACCTGAGCAACCCCACCAACAAGAATTGTATCGAGTTGAAATCCGTCAGCAGCCCAAACCATTGAGGTATCAATCGCGTAAATTGAACCCAAGACAAAACAGATAACTCCGGCTATACCCAATATACCAAATGATGGAACAAATAATTCTGCAGTAATCAGTACGAGACCAAGGAGAAGAAGAAGTATTCCTCCAACGTTAATTGGAATAACTTGAACTGCTACCAGTGAAAGGATTAAACAGATTACACCAACCAGACCAGGAATTATTAGTCCCGGATTATAAAATTCAGCGAGAATTCCACCAGCTGCACCAAGCCCAAGAAGTGCTGCAATGTTGGGATCCGATATTTTATCAATAATTTTTTGCTGGAAGGTCATATCATATAATTCACGAGGATGTTGAGAAAGGTTACTCAGTGTTATAACACCAGAAGGAATTTTTATTTCTCTTCCTTCAAGAGATTTTAGCAGTGACTCAAGTGAGGGCTCAATCAAATCTATGACATTCTGTTCCAAAGCTTCCTTATCAGTCAGGGCGACACTCTCTCTAACGGCTTTTTCAGCCCACTCGACATTTCTTCCACGTCTTTCAGCTATTGCTTTAACCATGGAAGCTGCAAAATTTTCGACTTTTCCCCGCATATCTTCTCCAACGTCCTGCCCCCCTGACTGCACTGGATGAGCAGCACCAATAGTCGTTCCTGGGGACATTACTGCTACATGAGAAGCCATTGTAATAAATACCCCAGCTGATATTGCACCACCTCCTGCCGGGGTAACAAAAACAATAACAGGAACTCTGGAATCAAGAAACGATTCAACAATTGATTGCATAGAGGGAAGAAGACCACCTGGAGTATTAAGTTTTAGAATAAACAGTCTGCAACTTCTTTCCTCTGCATGCTTTATACCCTTTGCTATGTAATCTGCGCTGACCGGGTTTATAGAACCGTTTATTGTTAGTTCCAGAACAGGCCCAGATCCTTGAGGTATTCTCTCTGAAGGTACTTCTTCTTTTAATTTTTCAATTTCAGCTGCAGCTTTATTAACAAAAAAGCTATCGAAAATTGATATATATAAAAACGCCCCCAGTACATAAAAGCAAAAGAAGATAATTGACTTTGGTATATGTTTCTTCATAAATATTCACACTAACTATTTTAGCTCAAGTTTAATTCTTTCATTACAAGTTGCAAATCTGCCCAAAAATCCTTTTTAGCTTCTGGCTTCCTTAGTACATAAGCAGGATGAACTGTGGGCATAACCTTGATACCACGCCACTCACACCAGCGTCCACGAAGCTTAGTAATCCCCTCATCACGACCAATCAGGGCCTTTTGTGCTGGGCCACCCAAGGTGACAATTACCTTCGGTAAAACAGTCTCTAGCTGCTTTTCAAGAAATCTGAAACAAGCCTCTACCTCATCAGGGAGTGGAGCTCTATTCTTGGGAGGACGACATTTTATTACATTACAAATATAAACATCCTCTCTTTTTAACTTAAGTCCCTTTGTAATTGCTGCAGTAAGTAATTCACCTGCCTTTCCAACAAAAGGCACACCCTGAATATCCTCATCCTCTCCAGGGCCTTCTCCAACAAATGCAATTAGTGGTTTATTTCTATTTCCTGATTCAAAAACAACATTCTTTCGGAATTCATGAAGACGACATGAAGTGCAGGACATTGCTTCAGATTTTACAAAATCCAGTGATTTATTACTAAAACATGCTTCAGGAAAAGCCTTTTTAATTGAATCTGGCTCTGGCAACATATCGTGGCTTAAACTATCTCTTGGCTGAATCAAGTTCTTTGGTATATGGGATAACCCAGAGTATTTTAGATAAAACTCTGCGGAATCAAGAAGTTGATTATAAAACTCTTCGGAATTTATTTCGGGTTTCTTTTCCATTAATTGCGTTCCATTATACACCAGAACCATTAGATAACTGGTTCTTTGATAGAAAAGACAGTAAAAAAGTTATTCTCTGCACATTATGACTTTAGTGATGCCCTGATAATTTTTTCAGAAATACGATGTTTATCTGCTAATGCTATCTCCTCTTCCCTGCCATTTTTGCTTATAAGCCAGACTCTGGCAGAATCTCTGCCGAATGATTCATGAGCAAGATTCGCAACGACTAAATCCAGATTTTTTGCTTCCCGTTTCAATCTTGCGTGATGAATCATGGATTCCACATCACCAGTTTCTGCTGCAAATCCGACAAGTGCAAGTCTTGTTCCTGAACTCTTTTCTATTTCTTCACGCCTTGAACCTAACTCAAAAAGTATATCATTTGCTGGCACAAAATTAAGATCATAGCTTTGAGACTTGTCCATTTTAAGTTTTTCACGGGAAACCACACTAGGCCTGTGATCGCTTACGGCAGCAGCCATATAAACAGCCTGAAGAGCAACTGAGGTCTCTACTTTTGCCATAACAGATTCAAAAACAGCCTTACGCATTTCTTCCGCAGTTTCAACATTAATAGTCTTGATACCAGGAGGCACAGCTAATGCCGTAGGACCTGAGACAAGAGTCACATCAGCTCCCATACAGTAGGCTACACGGGCCATTGCATAGCCCATTTTACCTGAAGAGCGATTACTGATGTACCTCACCGGGTCTATGGATTCACGAGTTGGGCCAGCTGTAATAATTACTCTTGTACCTTTAAGTTCTTTTGGAGATAGGGCGAATTCAATTCCGATTATTATTCGCTCTATTTCGGGAAAACGACCTGGCCCAGTCCATCCACAGGCAAGAAAACCCTCATCAGGCTCCAGGACAAGATGTCCCCGATCTCTCAACCTTGTAACATTTTCCTGTGTTACCCTGTTTTGCCACATGTTTACATTCATGGCTGGAACAAATAGTACAGGAGAACGAGAAGCCAATATAACGGTTGACAAAAGATCATCAGCAAGACCACCAGCTGCCTTTGCCAGAATATCAGCAGATGCAGGAGCACAGATAACAAGATCTGCCTTGTCGGCAAGTGAAATATGGCCAATCTCTCTCTCAGAAGCAGGATCAAACATATCGGTGTAGACTGCTTTCTGGGACAAAATCTGCAAAGTAAGTGGACTTACAAAGTTACATGCTGATTCACTCAGTGCACACTGAACAGAAGCACCATGACGCTGAAGTTCACGAACTAGTTCTGGAGTTTTATATGCAGCTATGGAACCAGAAACCAGAAGTGAAATATGCTTATTAGAAATCATCTGTAATCTCCTCATGACCAGAAAGATTTCTTAGAAAGGGGTTATTTCTTCGCTCTTTACCAATAGTAGTATTGGGACCATGTCCTGAAAGTACTTGCGTCTCATCGGGTAATGTTAATAATTTTTCACTTATTGAAACAAGTAATGTCTTAAGATCTCCTCCAGGAAGGTCAGTACGGCCAATTGAGCCAAGAAAAAGAGTATCTCCTGCTATCAAAACAGGCCCATCAATCTGGTTAATGAGAGAAGAACTCCCTACTTGATCCCAGATTATCTCAGTACATTTGAGAGACTCTCCATAAAGAGAAATATGACCGGGAGCATGACCAGGAGTAAAAAGTACTTGAAATGAATACTCGCCAAGTGAAACAGAATCTCCATCTTCAAGATATTCATCCGCATCCGGGACGTTATGATATTCATTTGGGGGAAGGCGAAAGAATGCAACTTGCTGCTCTATTGTCTCACGGTACAAATTACAATCTGAATGAAAAAGAAGTCTTGGCTTTAGTGAGTATTGTTGTTCCAACTTTTCAGATAAATCCTTAACACCACCTCCATGGTCAATGTGAGCATGAGTTAAAACTATATCAATCTTTTCAGGGCTGAACCCATTTGAGGCATTCAACTCATGAGAAATCATCAGAAGAATGCGAGAAACCTCACCCCCAGGATCAATAACCAAAAGTGAATGACTTTCAGAGTCAATTAAGACTCTGCAGTTTTGGGAAAAATGAGTTATAGTCAAAGTAGAAATTTTAAGCATATAAGAATGATTAAATAATACAAAATTCGACGATTATCAAAACAGGGCAAATAAATTTTAGCAATAGTTAGTGCTTGATTTATGAATTTTTGTAAGTAGTTCTTGAACAATAAACAACATAAAGATACTATCTTTTACTGCTATTCAATTTATCCAGTACATTTAAGACTAATGCTATAACCTAATTAACTGTGGAAGAATCATCAAAACAAGAAACCTTAATTCCTCTGTCCTTAGAGACTATACATACGGAAGATCACGAGAATGAAGATACCTTAAATCATTCTGAATCTAATAATACCGAGTTAAATAAAGATAAATTTCTTAAAGGGATAGTTCAAAAGATCACTTTTCGAAGTCATGACACTGGATTTGGAGTACTAAGAATTAGTCCCGAATCTAATGATCCTTACTCTGCTAGCACTACTATGGTTGGTATAATTCCTTCAACTTTATGCGAAGGAGCATCTTTTATTGCAAGAGGAAACTGGCAAAGCCATCCTAAGTTTGGTTCCCAGTTTAAAGCAATATCAATTACAGAAACTCAACCAACATCTACTGAAGCTATTATAAAATATTTAAGCTCTGGGGTTATAAAAGGCATTGGCCCAGTACTTGCCGAAAGAATAGTCGGGCATTTTAAAGAAGATACCTTGAAAATATTTGAAGAAGAACCTCACCGCCTTAAAGAAGTAAATGGAATTGGGGAGTCAAGAATCGAAGAAATTTCCTCAATATGGTCTGAAAAGAAAGAGGAAAGAGAAGTTCTGCTTTTTTTCCAAAACCATGGCATCGTCCCATATTTGGCTAGAAGAATTTATGCGGCATATCGTAACAGAGCAATTGAAACAGTTAGCAAAAACCCTTACTTGTTATGTGAGCAGGTTTGGGGAATTGGTTTTTTGACTGCAGATAAAATTGCAAGAGCCCTTGGTATGTCAGAAACTGATCTTGCACGAATAAAAGCCGGCATTCACTATACTCTGACAGATGCACAAAGCGAAGGTCACACCTATCTTCCCCACGAAATACTGGTAGAAAAATCAAAATCAATACTAAGCATAAGTGATTTGTCTCTTATCGAGCGGGCAATCCTTCAAGCTACTCTTGAAGGATTTATAACCCAACAAGAGGATAAATACTTTAGCCCTTTACTTTTTACACTGGAAAGAAAAGCTGCCGGATCGATTCTTACAAGAATAAATTCTCCCGGACCAAAACCAGTACCAGAATATCTTGTTCATCAGATTACAGAATGGAGGTCTTCCCAAAACAATGCCGACAACGCTCCTATCGTACTATCAGATGAACAGAAACTTGCTGTAAAACTTGCAGCCGAAAAATCTATTCTTGTAATTACAGGGGGGCCTGGTTGCGGCAAAACAACAATAATAAATTCAATTGGCAAGCTTTTTAAAATGGCAGGACTCAGTATAAGACTTACAGCTCCCACAGGACGAGCTGCGCAAAGACTGCAAGAGGTCTGCAATATTGAAGCCTCCACAATTCACAGAATGCTCAGATATGATCCAATTCAAAAAAGTTTTATTCATAACGAGAGCGATCCCTTACCCTATGATGTTATCATAGTAGATGAAAGCTCAATGATTGATATACCTCTCGCAGCAAGTCTTCTTGCTGCTGTGAAATCCGATACACGTCTAATTTTTGTAGGTGATGCGGACCAGTTACCAAGCGTTGGTCCCGGTCTCTTCTTCCTTGATCTTCTCGAAATTAAATCAATTCCTCAAGTAAGGCTTACCCGACTTTTCCGAAGATCAGAGGAATCTAGCATAAATGATATTGCTCATCAGGTTAATCATGGAGTAGCACCTGTGATACCCGAACCTGATGGAAAAGGCCGAAAAGATGCATATTTTCTTCCCGCCGAAAATCAGGAAAATGCAGCACAACTTATTGAACGGCTTGTCTCTGAACAGATCCCAAAACAATTTAATATTAAACCTGAGGATATTACAGTTTTATCACCTATGAATCAGGGTGATCTTGGAATTATCTCACTGAACAGAAGACTTCAGAAGCGCCTGATTAAACACCGAGATGGAACTCCTTCGGTCAAAGTTGGTGAAATTGAATTTCGTGTAGGGGATAGGGTTTGTCAAAGGGTAAACAATTATAATATCCATGAAGCCGGCGTTTATAACGGTGAACAAGGATATGTTTATGGTATCGATACAGAAAAACGCGCAATTTATGTAAAAATGTGGGATGGACGTGATGTGACCTATACAACCGAACATATACACCAACTTGATCTGGCTTATGCAATCACCATACACCGTTCTCAGGGATCTGAAGTTCCAGTTGTTGTTTTAGTCCTTCATGATTCTCATGGAATTATGCTTGAAAGGCAGCTTGTTTACACTGCTGTTACAAGAGCAAAAAAACTCCTGATTGTAGTTGGAACCAGATCCGCTATTCAAAAAGCCTGCAAAAGAAGTAAAAGTCGAAAGCGCTACACCGCATTTAGAGAACTTATTGAAAATCTAGATAACCACCAAAGGATAGACACTGAATAAATGAGAATACAAACTGAGAAACAGAAACTCTTAAGTGGAACTCTTAAAAATGGCAAAAATATAGAGCTAAACCTCTCAAATAGAGGTGCAATTATTAGAAGTATAAAAGTAAATGGCACTCTGACCACCCGGGATGTACCAGAGGAAAAAACAAAACCTGGGGACAGAGGAGGGTTTTTTATTGCACCTATTGTTTTTGGTCGTCTGATTAATCGCTCTCTTGTTTTCAAAAATCACACTTACAGCATGCCATTTCCTGAAGATATTAATCCAACCGAGGTCGACCCGGAAGGACTATATGCACATGGCATTCATCACTATTATACATTTGAAGAAAAAGCACACTCTTCAACAAAAATTTCGTACTTGCTTGATCACACAAGACTCCCTGAGTCTTATCCATTTCCCCATTCCTGTGAAATAACTTATCAGCTTACTGATACAGGATTTAAGGTATGTGTTACTGTTAAAGCCTGCGAAGTTCCTGTTCCAGCACAACTTACAATACATCCCTTCTTTCGCTATTTTCTTGAAAATGATAACAAAAAACAAAATTCTATTCAATTTCGTGGAAGATTATCCGCAAAATTTGAATTGGAGCCAGGCTCAAAACTTCCCTTACCAACCAGATCGCCTACAAAACTTGCAGATGGTGGACCATATACACAGTGGACAAGTCTTGGAACTGATACAGATCATAGCTTTATTTCGGAAGATGGAATAACCGAACTCAGGTGGCCAAATTCAGGGCCTCATATACGAATGGTAGACGAAAGCGAACTTTCAGAAAAAGAAGACTGCAAATATCCTGTTCAAATATGGACAACTGGAGGGATTACCAGAAATGCATGCGCAATTGAGCAAGGAGGTCCTGCTAACTGTTTTTATCTTGTCGCAAATAATCTTGTAGACCATGAACTTCTTCCTGTTGCATTACCCGGCAAAGATGTTAGCCGAACTGTTCGTTACGAGTTTTTGTAAGTTCGAATTAAGGAAATCTTATTACCTTACAGAACGATACTCAGGAACTCCATCAAACTGCGATTTGTCAAATGTCCCGCTAATCTCATCACGATAGGAGTCATCCTCCATATGATGCGTAGAAAATTCAAAAATTTCTGAATGCTCAAGTCCATAGAAGCGATGCTTTGTGCCTGGAGTTATAAGAAGAGAATCTCCTGGAAGAAGAATGAAGAATTGATCATTCATTTGAAAACCGACCTTTCCCGAGGCTATGTAAAATGTCTCATCTTTGATTTTATGAAAGTGCAATGAACAACAATGGCCTTCGTGAAGAACCAGTTTTTTCCCACAATAATCAGCATTTACAATCCATTCCTCATGGCCCCAAGTTTTGGGAACTATCATCTTTGAAAGCTGACTTTCTATTTCATCCATTCTTACAGCTACGGTACCGCGACGGGAGACTGCAATTCCAGCAGCTACAGTTGCAAGACTAACAGAATCCTCCAAGGACATGTTTCTGATATTAGCATGAGCAAGAGCAGCAATTACTGTATCACCTGCACCTGATACATCAAAAACTTCCCTTGCAGGACCTACCAGATGAGAAGATTCTCTCCCATTATATAGTACCATACCCATTCCGCCACAGGTGATTACAACCTGAGATGAAAATCTATCTCCCAGCTTCTTTGCCATTTCTCCAATTTCAGCCAAATCTCCGGTGTAAGAAATACCAGTAAACTGCTGTGCCTCCTTCAAGTTTGGCTTAATCAAACTGACATTACAGAGCTTGTCCAGATTTCGATGTTTAACATCAACTAGAAGTGGAATTCCAGCAGTTTTTGCAATATCTCCCATCAATTTTGCAAGGTTATTAGATAAAATCCCCTTTGCATAATCACTGATAATTATAGCTCCAACACCCTTACTTGCTCTTTTAACAGCATCAAGCAACAACTCCTCTTCCTCACCAGAAACCTCAAAGGTATCTTCAGAATCAATTCTTAAAAGCTGTTGTTTTCCAGCAATAATTCGTCGTTTAACAGTTGTTTTTCTATCAAGTGAAACAACATGGTCAGTAGAAATTTCAACTTTTCTAAGCATACCAAGAAGAATCTCAGATTCTCTATGATTTGAAACGCTACCAATACCACTTACCAAATGAACTTTGTTATTCATTGCTACAAGGTTATGAGCTACGTTTGCAGCACCACCAATAGCATATTTTTCTTCGGAAGGATTATTGAGAACTGGTACTGGTGCCTCCGGAGAAATTCTTGAGACAGATCCCTCGATATATGCATCGAGCATGACATCCCCAAATACCAAAATGGGAGCAGCACTCTTGGTAATTTTCTTTTGAATGGTGTCAAATTCAAGATATGCTATTCCGGAAATCATATCAGCTCCACTATCTTATCAAAAAATATAAACTCATCCATATACTTAATAACACGAACCCACAGCCCTCATTTACTACAACATTACTTATTAATAAAACCTAAGGCTTCTTTATCAATATTTAGTCTTTTATCACAATTCATAATCTTAAGCAGTATTTTTGCTTCCGAATCAAAAGAGTGTTTCCAGTAATTATTATTGATTGCTCCCTTACTTAAGTAATTTTCACAATATGGACTTTTCAAATTAGTCATACCGAATATGGATAAACTTCTTATCGGCATACTTAAGAGATGAAAAACAGCTGCCATACCGGTACTCGCATAAGCATCTAGAACCTGCGAAGCTCTTTTATAATAGTCCGTTACATATAAAGTGGAAATATCATATTTTATAAGCTCATTACTTAATTTTTTACTTAAAAGATTACGTTCAACGCAAGCAAACTTGAGTTTATCAATGTCATTTACAATCAGGGAATCAAGGGGAAAATCTCCATTACAACAGTGGTAAAGTATATCCATTCGTTTACCATAATCACATTCAAGATGACCGGAAACAGGCCATTGAAAATTCATTCTTACCACGACATCAAATGACTCTATCTCTTCTCCCTTGTTTAAACCAGTGAGATAAGCAGCAGGCCCAACCAATGCTACAGAGGAATCTTTAAGATAATCAATTAGTCTGGAAAGTATCTTGTTTTGAGATAATACAAAATAAGGATTTAAAGTATCTTCAAAAAGAATAGAAATCTTTTTTCTATATGATCCAGAATATATCTCCGTCAGATAGTGTTCTTTTGTAACATTATGACAGAGTGAAAATAGATCAAAAATAACACCAGACTCTGAGTCAGAGAGCGAAAGTCGACTTGTAAATTCTTCAATTTGAGCCCTTGAGCAAGATCTGAAAAAACTGAAAGACTGAGCTTCAATATCCAAAAGCTCGTGATAAGACGATTTTACAGATTCTGATAACGAACGAAATGGGAGTTTTTTTAAAAATTTCACACAACAAAAATAAATACTTACAGTTAATTAAGCACTCCAATAATCACGAAATAGATACCACATAATCCTTATAGTGAAAATGCCTGTCATAAACCAGAAGTCATCTCACAACCAGACCAACTAAAGATCCCCTTAATCCTGGTTAAGCGTTCCTCACAATATGTCGAAATTGTAGTTGGCAAGATAGGGAAGGTTTTATGAGTACTGCAGAAATGCTGAATAAGGCATTTAAACCCAAAAATTTTATGGGTCTTTGCTGCTATTTTTCCGTCCAGTTTATAAAATTATTCTCAAATTCCGTTAAACTGCTTTTCATTTTCTCAATCTTTTATCATGCAGTTAATATTACTGGCATTAAAAATTCCAGTGCTGATAATGATATCATTCAAGGAGAATATCTTTTAAAATATCATGACGAACTTACCACAACTCAAAAACATATTCTGACCAATGAACTTGGATTAAATCTTCTAAATGAATATCAGCAAGCAGGAGATATTCTCCTGGCTAGTGAAATACGAAGACGTCGTCTTGATCACGGAACAATAAAAGAACTACTTGCTTCAGGAATTATTGAATACTTTGAACCAAACTACCGTGTCCAGAGACTTACCACTCCAAATGACTCCAGATTTAATGAACAATGGGGCCTTGATAACAAAGGTGAAAATGGAGGAAGAAGCGGGATAGACATTGATGCAAAGGCAGCCTGGGGACTGACCACTGGAATTAACAATATAGTTATTGGAGTTGTTGATTCTGGGGTCGCAGTTAATCATCCTGATCTTCGTGATAATATGTGGGTTAATTCGGGCGAAGTTCCATCAGGTAGTGACAGTGATGGAAATGGAATAGTTGATGATATTTATGGATACAATGCTATTTCAAAAAACGGAAACCCAAACGATGATAATGGACATGGCACCCATTGTGCCGGAATAATTGCAGCACGGGGGAATAATGGCCTCGGAATAAGCGGAGTAAGCTGGAATAGCAAAATAATGGCACTAAAATTCCTTGATAGCAGGGGATCAGGAAGTATTGCAAATGCTATTGAAGCAATTGAGTATGCTATCAGACAAAAGCAGAAAGGCGTAAATCTCAGAATATTGAACAATTCATGGGGTGGCAGTTCTTACTCTCAGGCTCTTGAAAATGCTATTCGCGCAGCAGGTAACCATAATATACTTTTTGTAGTTGCTGCAGGAAATAATGGAGCAAACAATGATTCAACGGCCAGTTACCCTGCAAATTTTAATCTCGATAATGTTATATCTGTAGCCGCAATTGATAGAAACGGGAATCTTGCAAATTTCTCAAACTACGGAACTAGCAGAGTTCATCTGGCAGCTCCAGGTGTTGGAATTCTGAGTACATATTTGAATAATACTTATTCAAATCTTAGTGGAACATCAATGGCTGCACCTTTTGTAAGTGGCATAGCTGCGCTTATTCTCTCTCGCGAGCCAAATCTTTCAGCATCTCAACTAAAATCAAGACTTATTTATTCTGCAAGACCTCTTGCAAACCTTAACAATCTTGTCAGTTCAGGAGGAATTGCAAGCGCAAGCCGAGCACTTTCAAATACCCAGACCCCTCCCCCACCTTCACCAAACCTACCATCATACTCACAAAGATCTGTTTCCTTTCGTTTCGATAATACGCTTGGCACAAGAGTCTCAACTGGAGATGATGAATATATACCAGTAAATCTTAACTTTAACTTTCCATTTTATGAGAGATCATTTAATCGCATTGCGATATCTACTAATGGGAGAATCATTCCACTTTCAACAAATGAGGGCCTACCCACCTATCCAGATTATGCAAGCTCGATTTATCCAGGAATAAGTGTTTTAAATCATGATTTCCTTGCAGGAGCCTCACCTAACGGAGGGGTCTGGGTAAAAAATGAGGCAGATAAATCTACAATCAGCTGGATAGTGAGGCCATATCTGTACTCGAGAAATTCTGATCCAAATCTTGAGATTCATTTTCAGTCTGTTTTATCAAGTAGTGGCTTAGTGGAGATAAGATACCTAAAGACAAATGTAGGAAATCCTGACTTAGATTCCGGTGCGCGCTCAACAGTTTCAATAATGCCATTGGATAATCAGGAAGGCGAGCGTCTGATTGTTTCAAATAATAGTTCGAATCCGGCTCTTCTGGGTAATGAAAAAGCTATTTTAATTTCACCGGAAAGCAGGCAAGTTTTTTCTGACTTTGATGGAGATGGTTTAAGTGATTTAATTGTCTGGCGACCTTCAACAGGAAACTGGTTTATTCTTCTTTCCTCAACTGACTACTCTTATCAGGATCATGTTCAAATTCAGCATGGATTACCGGGTGACAATCCTCTTATTGGAGATTTTGATGGAGACAAAAGAGTAGATCTTGCTGTATGGAGGCCTCAAAATGGAACTTGGTATATTCGTTCTTCAAAATCAAACTATCAGGTTCTAAGTGCTGTTCAATGGGGATTATCTCAAGATACTCCATTAGTTGGGGACTTTGACGGTGATGGAGTTACTGATATTAGTGTTTACAGGGCAAGTAGCGGAGTATTTTATAGTCTTCTTTCGACAACAGGATTTAATCGTGAAGGCGCTCTTAGCGGAAATTCGGCTAGTATTCATCAAATTTCACTTGGTGGACCAGGTAATGATCCAGTTGTAGCTGACTTTTCTGGTAACGGAGTTGATGATTATGGAACTGTATGGCAACTGAAAAGATTCTGGACGGTAAAGGATGCTGCAAATGGATTATTATTCTCTCTCCCTTGGGGCGAACCTGGAGACACGCCACTTGCCTGCGATAGAGACATAGATGGCAAAGCTGATCGCTTTATGATCAGAGTTAATAGTGATAACAGACTAGACTGGTTTGGGTATCATTCATCAGGAACAGTTGAAGTAAAGCATTTTGGCTCTCTTGGTGATAAACCGGGATGCAGGCACCATGTAAAAAGCGAGAACAAGCCCCAACTAATAATCTTCAGACCCCAAAGTGGTGAATGGTTTATAAGTGAGAACAATGATACCAGCATAAGGAAAATCCAGTTTGGATTACCGGATGATATTGCAATTATGTAGGTATAATTTTTTTTAAATAAGCTTTTTATTTAAAACAATTAATCGAAACATTTATGCTTTGTAGGGGCCTGTTTTCTCCTTTTATTATCCCTTTTATTATCCATCCCTTTTATTATCCTCGGGGCCCATATTCCTTTTAATATCCTCGGGGCTCATACCTCGCTCAAAACTTTAATTCCATTAAAGCAGTAATCTTTTACCCCAAATAATTAAAATT
>DAOLCO010000049.1:0-19204 GCA_035327825.1 Oligoflexia bacterium
AATAGTTCCGCAAGATAACCGGTGCACGGCGAAGCAATCAAGACGGACGTCGCTCCCTCCGTAAGGGGGCTAAGTTATTAACGATAATCATTAGTATTGCGATAAATTTGGCTTTCGTAGTGAACGGTCACTAGTTCTTATTTTTACGAGTAGTTGATTTTTCCGAAGGCCCAATTATATATTAAAACAATGGTTGTTTCTATTTTTGTTTCCAGTAGCGGAGGTTTTTGGAATGGAATCATGTTCGCTTGAAGGGATCTTTAGTGTTTTTCGTGAAAATTTTTCACGAAATCGGTATCGCGGTTATTTGATCAAGCAGAAAGAAAGAGAGAAAGATCTTAGAAGCCTGCTTGAAAGAGTGAAAGCCGGCGGGGCTCTGACCCATGAGCAAAAAGTCCGTCTTGATGGCTTGATGGGGTTCTTTCGATCCTTTTCCCATCTGCCCTGGTATCCGGCAGATGAAATGGAAGTTTTGCTTGATGTGTTTGCTGACTGTAAACCCAAAGTCAGAAAGCCCCCAGAACTTAACTGCAGCCCACGCTATGTGGATGTGGGGCTAGTTCGTTAGTTAGAAGGTTTTTTTCAATTTATAGCTACACATAGTGTTATATGTGTAGCTTTTTTTTTACAAATTGTTCTAATATTATTAGTCTGGTCTCCAAGTTATTTCTACTGATTTGTTAAATGTACTCTAAATACACATCGTTATTGCTTATTCCAGTTTTTTTTGTATGCGCATGTTTTTCTTCTACTCGTATTGATCATTCTTTTGAAAGTATCAAAAATGACTATAAAAAAAGGCTTATTTCTGAAGGTTCGAATTTTATAAAATGCGAAACTGATTCCCTGGAGACCTCTTTTAATCTTGTGTTTGATGTTAGAAACCAAAAAAATGAGAATGGCTCAATCAATGTGCAAGTTTATCGGGGCCGGTCTCTTTTAGAAATTGCGGGCATTCACCCGCTAAGTGGTCGTGAATTCCTGTTTCAGTTAGATGGAGATAAGATTAGGGAGGAGTTTTCAGGTGTTCATTATGCTGATTCCGCTATTAGGGAGATTGTAATTTTAAGTATTTTTATTCTGATTATAAAAGAAGAAAATGGGTTAATAGATCATAAACTGCCGGACAATGAAAAAAGGGTTGTTTGCTGCAAATCTGAAGAATCATCCGGGAGACGTACTTGTCGTTATAGGCTTTTTGAAAAGACTCCAAACTGGATTTCATTTGACATTGAAGAGTCTTTAGACCTGGATCCAATGGGGGGAATAATTATATACCCTGAAAAGAGAGATTTTTCTTACGTTTCCAGAGTTATTGTTTCTGGCCTCTGATATTGTATTTGTTGCAAGGCCTGACACACTTAGGTAAGAATGAACGCCGTTATTACCTAATAATAATTGGAGATTGTTTTGAATATAAGGCGACTTCTCGCAATATTACCGATAAAGATCGGGTATATATTATTTCTTTTTGCCATGATGGGATGTTCCGTTTTTAATGCTTCGGAGTTTGACGCTTCAGGGTTTTACGCTTCGGGGAGTGTTCCTGATAATAAAGCTTTAAGTCAATCAACAATTCCTGTTGATTCAGAAAAGTCCGAAATTGAAATTCTTAGGGAGGAAATCAGGGAAGCAAGGAGTGAACTAAAGGGGCATCTTCGGGAAATAGTAATCGAAGAGGTTCTTCCAGAGATATGGCTTATGGAAAAGCGTGTAAATGATGGATCAAAAAGTTCAGATAGCACAAAGGTCTCAAAACCCTCTAAGGACAAAATAAGACTTGGAAGAGTTGAGTGGATAAAATTCAAGGATCCAGAGTTTGAACTTCAGGCAAGAATTGATACCGGAGCTAAGACATGTTCAATTCATGCAGAGAACATAAAAGAGCTTCAAATAAACGGAGAGCCATATGTGCAGTTTGAAACTGTTGATCAGCAAGAGAAGCGTCATACAATCGTGAGGAGAGTAGTATCCAGAACCAAAGTAAAGGACACTTCTGGCAGAGTTAGCGTCAGATATGTAATTCGTTCAACTATCAAGCTTGGAAACACTCTTCATGATGTAAATGTAAATCTTAATGATCGTACAAGGCTTAACTATAATTTTCTTGTTGGGCGAAATCTTTTGATGGGAAATTATCTTGTTGATGTTTCCGAGTCTCATTTACTTGGTGACAAGCTATGAGGTTATGGTATCGTGCTTCCTTGTTTGTATTATTCTCTATTCCACTTTTATCTTTGTTCTATAAGAGAGCCGTTCTTGATCTTCCACTAATTCCTAAAGAGTTAAGTGACGAGTGGACACTTCAAGTGGCAATAGATCGTTCAATTTTCGAAAATAAATCTAAGTTCCTGCTTCCGGTACCGGATGCAAATTCAAGACAGATTATAGGTAATCTTGTGGGGGATGTTTCACATCCTGATCTTGTTATAACGGGTGATGAATCAGGGACGGTCTTGAGATGGAACAGGGAAAGTTCAGCTTCATTTTCTTCGCCTTCGTTAAGTTACGAGATGCAGGTTAAGCCATTGTACCAGGCCCCACAAATGCCAAAGAGCATAAAAAATGAAAAAATATCCAAACAGATGGAAAGATATCTCTCAGTTGATGCTCTCAAGGAGCAGGATTTGCTGGCGTTAGAGCGCCTTGAGGCGGCTATTCTGGACCCCGGACTTTCAAAAATGGCTGCATTAAAAAAATCATTTTTTTATGTTTCAGAAGAAATAAGGCAGATGCCTAATGTAAAGACAATTTCAGAGGCAATTGAAATTGGTAGTGGCTCTGCTTACACAAAGGTTAGAATATTTAACTATTTAATGCGACGTCTACAAATTCCTTCAAGAATTGGTATTGGTGTTCAGCTGGAACCAGACGAGCGCTTGAGACCACCAAGAAATCAGTATCGTCTTAGTTTTTTCAATGAGGTCTATATAGATGGTTTATGGTATCAAATTGATCTTGCAAACCGTGTAATGGGTGCTTTACCAGATAATTTCATTGTACTTTATCATGATCTTAATTCTCTGGAAGGAAGTCTTAGCGAAATTCAGTCAATCTCAATTTTTGCAGCTCCTATTCGCACAAACAAGTACAACACCGCCTCCTATTCTGATGATCTGAAGAGAACGAATTCTCTATATCATTCACTATCTCTTTACAGACTGCCTCTTTCTGGCCAGTCGTCAATTTATATTGTTTTGCTGCTACCAATTGGCGCAATAATCGTATCTCTTTTTAGAAATATTATCGGTTTTAGTACTTTTGGAATATTTACACCGGTATTATTGAGCCTGTTTTTTATTGAAACAAGATTTATATTTGCCTTTAGTTTTTTCTCTCTTATAATATTCCTCGGATTTTTTCAGAGAATGCTTCTTGATAAACTTTACCTTCTTGCTGTGCCGAGGATATCGATAATCCTTACCCTTGTAATTATTTCCTATATTCTTTTTGTTCTGTTAACCAAAAATCAGAGTGATTTTGGAGTTGGTGGAGGGGTTCTAAGTTATTTTCCGGTTGTGATTATAACAATCCTGATCGAGCGTTTCAGTATTGATTTTATCGAGGATGGGGCTTTAAATACTTTCAAGAAGCTACTTGGAACTGTTGTGATTTCTCTCATTTGTTATTTTGTTTTTACTTTTAATGCACTAAAGCAACTAATGTTTACCAATCCTGAGTTCCTGCTTTGGGCCATTGCGGCTAACCTCATAATAGGAAACTACAAGGGTTATCGTGTTTCTGAATTCATGAGGTTTAAGGATCTAAGTCGTCAGGTCAAGGTATGATATTTTCAGCGCTTAAAAAAGCTGGAATATTGGGAATGAATCGAAGGCTTGGGTCTTATATTTTGCCTCATAATCCCCGAAAGTTTTATCCCCTTGTTGATGACAAGGTAGAAACTGCCGCACTTCTTCATTCTCACAAGATTCCTACTCCGGCTAATTTCCTCGTTATTGAAAGTTATGGAGAGCTTAGAAATTTACATTTTGAATTGGAGAATCTTTCAGATTTTGTAATCAAGCCGGCTCGCGGATCGCAGGGAAATGGTATTTTGGTGGTTCATGAAGTTATTAAAAGTGAAGATGACATTAAGACCCCTTCATTCAGATCAACCAAGGGAATAAAAAGTATTCAGGATATTCAGTATCACATATCAAGTATTCTGAGTGGTCTCTATTCGCTGGCAGGTTTTAATGATCGGGCAATAATTCAGGAAAAGCTCTCAATACATCCCTTGTTTGAACGCTTAAGCCCAAGTGGAATACCTGACATTAGAATTATTGTTTTTAAGGGTTTTCCAGTAATGGCAATGATTCGCCTTGCAACAGAGGCATCTGGTGGAAGAGCGAATCTTCATCAGGGAGCAATAGGATGCGGTATTGAGATAGCTACAGGACTTTTAACTCACGCTGTTCACAGAAACAGCAGTATTTCCAGACACCCTGATACCGATCTTCCTCTTAAAGGGATTCAGATACCATTTTGGGATGAAGCGCTTCTTCTCGCTTCTCGCTGTTTTGATATTACAGGACTTGGTTACCTTGGTGTAGATATAGTTATGGATCCCCAAAAGGGTCCTGTTCTTCTGGAGATGAATGCTCGTCCTGGGCTTTCGATTCAAACTGCAAACTTGTCGGGGCTCGTTCCGCGTCTTGAGAGAGTTGAGGGGGTTCTGGAAAGACTTTCTCCAGAGGATAGAGTGGTGGTATCAAAGCAGTGGTTTTAACCTGCGTTATTCATGGGACTATTACAAGAGCCATCCTCTAAGTAGTTTAACCTTTTCATTTTATTTAGCTTAATACCACTTTAAACTTCCCGTAATGATGCGATATAATGCATCAATATGAAAAGTAAATTAAGAGCTCTCCGGGAGTCCAGTGGGCTATCCAGTACGCAGCTCAGCTATATGTTGGGTGCAAACCAGTCCACGGTGTTTCGTTATGAGAAGTCGGAGGCGGCTGGAGTAATTTCCCTTGCTAGTCTTGAGAAGTACGCAGAGGTACTTGGGTGTGAACTGAATATAAGTTTGTAAAGAAGAAAGGTGTGAATGGCCAGAAAAGAAGTTCTAAGAGTATTTCCAGACATTCGGAGCGAGTGCGAAGTGATTTGTCGGAAAAAATGAAAAAGGGCAGTGCTTTGCTACAACCCTTTAATATTCCATTTGTTTTAGTTATTTAGTCCCTCAATCATTTTTTTTATGCTGGCATACTGGTTTTGAAGTGTCTGTCTCGTTGCGTTAAATCTAATTGATGCGTCATGATGAGTTGATGCAGCTAAAAGATAATTTGCTATATCATTCTCATCTGTAAGTTCCAGAATTTTTTCCTGAGATTTAAATGCAAGAAAGTTAGTCCTAAGATTGGCGATTAGACCATTCGTGGAGTTTTTAAATGAATCAACAATAAGATACATTTGTTCCTTGCGAGAATCATCGCAATCTGTTTTGGAAATTGCTTCTTCGGCAAAATCCATAGAGAACTCTTCTCGAACCAAACTAATATACTCATCAACTTCGACCAGAATTGTTTGAAAAATTTCTTTTCCAGACATACAAACCTCCAAAGAAAAAACCTTTGCACTACCCTGGTCATTAATAACACGTTATTTTGCCAAATAATTCAAGTCAGCCCATTTGTTGTAAGAGCTAATTTTTTACAAAATTGAATTTATTAAGAATTTTGGTGTTTGGGGGCGATACTGACCCGCATTGATTTGCAAGTTAGTTCTGTTTTTTATAAAACTACAGAGGTGTTGATCTTTGAAATTTTTCTTGTAGTAGATTGTAAGCCTGTGACTCCACAAAAAAAATACACAGGATAGCGAACTAATATTGCTCCGGCTTTATTGTTGTTATCACCTTTATACTAAAAGGATGTTTTTCGTTTTTATTTTGTAGAGTCCGATGGACTTCTAAGGTTTTTTAAAGAAAGGCGCGATTCATGAGTAGCAGCAATGTTTCGGAATTTTGGAAATGTGATAAAAAATACCAAAGCTGGGTTTTTGCACGAGAGGTGCCATATCAGCCAGGGTGTCTGCCCAGATTTTATTTCATCAAAGACTGCGAAGATGACCCAAGTCTTTGTGCTTTTATAAAAGATGGGGTGGTTATTGCCGAGTTTTCGGTGCTAACCATGGATGCCCTGATTAACGCAAGAATCACTGACGAAGATAAGATTTCCGGTGTCTGTCTTGAGAACTTGGAGTTATCTATCAGCGAAAATGGCGATAGGTATGCTTTTCCCATGATAGAAGAGGGACTTCCGTATCTCTATCTAGATGGAAAGCTGATTTCTTCCAGGCTTGAGACAAACGAAGGCATTCTTTGGGGTATTCCTCTTTGCGTCTGGTTTTCTCCTGATTCCTCAAAAGTCATAGCTAAATTTATGGCTTTTAACCCCCAGGCAATAGAAGAAAGCAACCTTTATGTTGCAGGCTTCGTCGGGGAAGAGGAAGAGGATCCCAGATGTTTTGTCGCCCAGGAAGCTGATTTCTATTGCGAATCAAATGGTGGAGGGAAAATCGTTTTTCGGCCTGGAGTGCTTGCCGCTTGCACTTTTGTTGATGACAATCGGGCGTTACTTGCTTTTCTTAACAGAGTAACACTTGATTTGGTAGTGAGATTTCATTGTCACACTTTACTGAAAGCGAGATTGATTTCAAACTTTTCAGAGTATATGAGTGACGGCTCACGGTGGTTCACTCAGTCATTTTTTTCATGCTCACCATGTGGGAGATTTTTTGTTTTTTGTTGTCATGATGATGAAGAGCCGAGCATTTATCTTCTTGATATAAATACTCTGCCAGATTCAATTACATGTTGGCCAGAGAGACCGGCGGATTTATTTGCAAGAGTAATTCCAAACTCTGATCTGCTTTCGGTGACCTGGGTCAGTGGTGGACTGAGGCTTGAGTATCTAAAGGGAGAAGTGCCGACGCAGGATTTTTTACTGCTTCCAGGCTAGGAGACGCTGCTTTTGTTGAGACTTTAGAGGGAAGGATTTTATCTGGTTTAGAGTCCATCCCTCTTTTAAAATTTCCAATTTTTTAGTTTTAATTATTAAATGAATGGTTATTTACTGTTGATTCCTGATTTGAGATCTGTTCTTCTTGTGCCTTGCTGCTTCTACCCTATATAGTTTATAGTTCGCATAAAAACGTAAATTCTTTCTCTGTTCGCTGTCTATTCAATCTGCAAATGCTGTAATGACCTACAAATGGAACAAATGAATCAATCGGGTGACAGTATTATATGTTCTAATGTCTCTAAGGCCTATAAGCTTTATGAAAATTCTTCAGATCGTGTAAAGGAGGCACTTCATCCACTTCGAAAGAAATTTCATTCTGATTTTTATGCAGTGCGAAATGTTTCCTTTAGTGTCTCAAGGGGGGAAACTTTTGGAATTATCGGAAAAAATGGAAGTGGTAAATCTACTCTTCTTCAAATTATTTGTGGAATTCTTCAGCCAACTGAAGGATCGGTCTGGGTATCTGGCAGAATATCGGCTCTTCTGGAATTAGGCGCAGGATTTAACCCCGAGTTTACTGGAGTTGAGAATGTTTATTTAAACGGTTCAATTCTTGGTCTTTCTACTTCTGAAATTGATTCTCGTCTTGACCGGATACTGGCTTTTGCTGATATAGGTGACTTTGTTCACCAGCCTGTAAAGACGTATTCTAGTGGAATGTACGTGCGTTTGGCATTCTCTGTTATGGCAAATATTGATCCTGAGATTTTTGTGGTCGATGAGGCTCTTGCCGTAGGTGATGCATACTTTGTTCATCGCTGTATGAACCGTTTTAGAGAGCTTCAGGAGCAGGGAACGACAATTCTTTTTGTGACTCATGACATCAGTTCAATCAAACGACTCTGCACAAGGGCTCTTTGGCTTCATGAGGGTAGAATAAAATCTATTGGTAGTTCTGTCGAAACTGCTGATAGCTATATTGAACATCTTTTCGGTATTCAGGATACCTTGCCCCTTTCTTCTGTGTCTGAAAAAAAATCCCTGGAAAATTCTAATACTTTTACAGAGAAAAGTAACAATTTATTTCCGGCTGAAGAGTCTGTTATTCCGAACATGGACAAACGTTTTGGATCTGGTGAAATTAAATGTGTTGGTATTGCAGTTTATGATACAAGCGGAAAACCTGTTTCTGAGGTAGATCATAATACGCAAATTATTCTTAGGGTTACTTTTCAAAATTTTTCCGCTCCTGATGATGCAAAATGGAACGCAGGTTATATTGTGCGGGATTTTAAGGGGCTGGATATTGCCAGTACAAATACATTCGAAGAGAAAACTCCTCTTCCTGATATAAAAAAAGGTGAAAAGATTACTCTTTCATTTCGCATAGATCTTCCCATTTTATACCCAGGAAGCTATTCGTTTAGCCCCTCAGTTGGTATGGAGAGTAGATCGTCCTCGGCAGATAATAACATCCTTTGTGACCGTATTTCCAATGCCATTGCTATAAAAATTAACGCCACAAGAAAAATGCATGTCATGATGAAATTTCCTACAAGAATTGAGGTGGGTTAGGCTTATAGCCTCTTTAATGCTCTAAAAACAGAGCCTTTCTGATTTGTATAACTTGCCAATTTACCTGTATAATATTGCTCTTTGGGAAATTGCTCAGATAGCGATTATTTCGCCTGGAGCTTGAAATTCTTTTGCATGAATTGTTAAAGGCCAAGTATGTCAGTTTTACCGCCCCGACTTGCAGATAGCATAATCTTTGATCAATACAGCAGATACAATGCTGTAGCGCAAGTTGTCAGGATGCTTGATCAGGCTGGTGAAGATAAGGGCAGGGTAGGCAAATTGCTGGATGTAGGCTCTGGGCCCTATTGTTTGCTTGCGGACTTTTTACCTGATTCTGATATTACTTTTTTAGATCCACTTCTTTCTTCGATTAAAACGTCTCATAGAATAATAACTGAGTCATTCTTTGATCTGAATATCGAAAATAGGGACAGGCAATTTAACACCGTTGTCAGTATTGATACTTTTGAACATATACCACCAGAGCTTAGAGATGATTTTTTATCTAGATGTAGCAGGCTTGCTTCTGATTATTTGATTCTGGGTTTTCCGTCTTCGGATACTAATGCGGCGTATGAAGTTGATCAGGAAGTCCATAATCAATATTATGAAGTATTTGGTTCCGAGTATTTGTGGCTTAAGGAGCACAGGGAATATGGATTACCTTCTGCAAAAGATACAGCTACCAAATTAAATGGAATGGGTTGGAATATTTCCATGTTTGGAAATGGTAGAATTGAGTGGTTGTATGATTTGCTGCCGTTAATAGTGCTGCTTAATGAATTTCCTGATATGAAATTGGCCGTGCAGCGAATTTCTGCAAAATTCAACAAGGAATTCGCCCCATTTGATTTTTGTTCAACTGGTTACAGAGTTTTTATTGTTGCTTCGCGAAATGCAAGTCCTGATGGATTTTCCTTTATAAAGTCCGAGCCTTCTGATTTAAATAAAAAGTGGGCAAGTTTAAAAAAGGAAGTATTTCTTGAATGTATAAAGTCCCTAAAGAACTCTGTACTTTCTAAAATTGATAATTTTGGCGGACAAGTTCAGGAGCTTAATAATGCTCTTTTTAAGCAGGGTGAGTGGGGAAAGAGCTTGGAATTCGACATTAAATCAAGAGATGCTGAGATTAACAGACTGAACGCTGTTTTGGCTGAGCAGTCCGAATGGACCAGGGTTCTCACAAGGGATATTGAAATCAGGGACGCAGAAATTTTTCGCCTTCAAGACCTTATTAAAAATACCTAGATTCTAATTCTAATGAAACTCCTTAATAGTGCAATAAATTTCATATTCACGATAACATCACAGCGTTCTCTTATATCTTCGCTCGCAAAAAGAGAGGTTCGTGCCCAATATCGTGGGTCTGTTCTAGGCTTTTTGTGGACTATTATAAATCCACTTATAATGATTGGAGTTTTCTGGTTTGTGTTCAGTGTGGGTTTTAAGGCTAGACCAATGGGAGATGTTCCTTTTGTTGTATGGCTTACTGCGGGACTTTCTGTATGGATGTTTTTTTCCGAAATTGTACTTGGCAGTACTGAAATTATTATTCAAAATTCTCAACTAATAAAAAAGACTCTTTTTCGTTCTCAAATCCTTCCTCTGGTAAAAATTCTTTCCAGCCTTCTTACCCACGCAATTTTTATAGTCATATTATCTGGACTTATTCTCTTTGAAGGTCTTCCATTGTCCTGGTATTTTCTGCAAATTACCTATTACCTGTTTGCTGCGTCAGTTCTTGCCCTTGGTCTTTCGTGGCTGACATCTTCATTGACTGTGTTCATTCGGGATATTGGTAAAATTACTGCTGTGTTAATGCAGATTGGTTTTTGGTCTACGCCGATTTTTTGGGATATTTCTATAATGGAGTCTCCCAAAATTCAGGCTGCTCTTCGTATGAATCCAATGTTCTATATTGTTCAGGGGTATAGGGATTCTTTTATTTATTTTGTTCCTTTTTGGGAGCGTAGTGAAGAAACAATTAACTTCTGGTGTTTTGCCATTATTCTTTTGGTTGTTGGAGGTATGGTTTTTCATCGTCTAAAACCTCACTTTGCAGATGTGCTTTAATTATGGCAATAGATCATATCAAGACCGATCTCTTTTCTCCGGTAATCTGGTTTACGGGATTGCCCTGTTCCGGAAAAACAACACTTTCAAAAGCTCTTGCTGGCTATCTTCAGGAAAGGCATGTCAAGGTTTCTCCTCTGGATGGAGACGAGATTCGAGCGTTTATTCCCCAGGCTGGTTTCTCACTTGAAGAGAGAAATACGCACTTGAGGTATGTCGGATTTCTTGCCCGTAAGCTTTCAGAAAGTGGAATATTTGTTACTGCCTCATTTGTTTCTCCGACAAATATTCAGAGAGACATTGTGAGAAATATTTGCCCTAATCTGGTTTTAATATTTGTCAGTACTCCATTGGAATTATGCGAGGAGAGGGATGTAAAAGGAATGTATAAAATGGCAAGAGAGGGAAAGATTAAGGATTTTACTGGCGTTAGCTCACCTTTCGAGATTCCTGAAAACCCCGACCTTGAAATTGATACAGGTAGTCGGGATATTGAATCTTGCGTCCTGGAAATAGCAGGTCTACTTAAAAAAAGAGGTATGCTAGTAAAGTAAGGCAAGGCGAAAATTAAATATTACGATAAAAATATGGATAATCTTTCCCGACTAGAAAATAATTCAATAGGAATAATCCGCGAAGCTTATGCTTGCCTCGGTAGGCTATGTGTTCTGTGGTCAATTGGAAAAGACAGTACGGTTCTTCTTTGGCTTATCAGGAAGGCGTTTTTTGGTCATGTTCCTTTTACTCTTATACATGTTGATACGTCATATAAAATTCCTGAAATGATTTCTTATCGTGATCAGTTGGTGAGAGAGATGTCGCTTCAAATTATTGTGGCACAAAATACTTCGGCACTTGAAGCAAAACTTACATTTCCTGATGGAACAAAGGATCGCTTGAGTTGTTGTAAGCTTCTAAAGACGCAGCCCCTAAATGAGGTGCTTGCTGGTAAGGGTAGCCGGTTTTACTTTAACCATGAAAAATTGTGCTATGAACCTTATCTGGATGATCGACCATTTGAAGGCGCTATTATTGGACTTCGGGCAGATGAAGAAGGTAGCAGATCAAAGGAGCGATATTTTTCTCCAAGGAACACAAGCAGTAGCTGGGAGATTGCTGATCAGCCTCCGGAATTCTGGAATCAGTACAACACCGAATTTGCTCCAGGTACTCATGTAAGAGTTCATCCTCTTCTTGACTGGACTGAGCTAAATATATGGGAGTATATCAACAGAGAGTCCATACCTACAGTCAGTCTTTACTATGATCAGGGAGATGGTAAAAGGTATCGCTCTCTTGGGTGTTATCCATGTACCTTTCCTGTGAACTCAAAGGCAAAAACTCCTCTTGATATAATTATGGAGCTTGAGTCCGGACAATTTTCCCGAATTCCGGAGCGCTCTGGAAGAGCCCAGGATAAGGAAGGTAGTGGCGGTTTAGAGTCTCTAAGAAGAGAAGGCTACATGTAGACTTTATGGCAATAATTCCTTAAAAGTAAAATGTGCACTAACTCAGACCATAATTTAGATCAGAATTCAGTTAATTTGCAGCCTATTTCTCGAGATAGGGAGCAACTTAATCTTGTTGTTGTAGGTCATGTTGATCATGGCAAAAGCACAATTATAGGAAGGCTCCTTGCGGATACTTTGTCTATTCCGGAAGAGCGATTGTCGTCAATAAAATCACTTTGCGATTCACAGTCCAAACGATTTGAATATGCATTTTTGCTTGATTCTCTTCAGGATGAAAGGGCCCAAGGAATTACAATTGATACTGCTCGCATATTTTTTCGATCAGCACTTCGTAAATATATAATTATTGATGCACCTGGTCATATTGAGTTTCTTAAAAACATGATTACCGGCGCATCACATGCAGATGCTGCTGTTCTGGTGGTTGATGCAATAGAGGGAATTCAGGAAAATTCAAGAAGACATGCATATATGTTATCTCTTTTGGGGGTGCGTTCGCTGATAGTGGTGATTAATAAAATGGATTTAGTGGGCTATAAACAGGATAGATATGATGAGCTTGTTGATGCATTCAGTTCATTTCTTTTCTCTCTTTCCTTGCGCCCTGATTGTTTTATTCCGGTAAGTGGTATTGAGGGTGATAATATCGTTCTTAAGGGCAATAATATGCCATGGTGGGATAATCAGACACTTCTTGATGCGCTGGATTATTTGGAAAAGCCTAAAAAAAGATCAGACCTCCCATTTAGGATGTATGTACAGGATGTTTATAAATTCACAGCTTCTAATGATTCCAGAAGGATAATAGCAGGGACAATTGAATCAGGTAGTATAGAAAGGGGCTCCGAGGTAATATTTTATCCCTCTGGAAAAAAAAGTAATGTGCATACAATAGAAGATCTTTGCCGGAATGATGTTCATGAAAAAACTGCAGGTGAAGCGGTTGGATTTACATTAAAAGAGCAGCTTTTTATTTCAAGGGGTCAACTTGCTTGTCTTTCGAGTGACAAGCCTCCACAGACTGCAAAGCGAATTTCAGTAAATCTTTTCTGGCTTGGATCAGATTCATTAAAAGAGGGGAATTGTTATACGTTCAGAATTGGTACTGCCAAAGTTAATGCCCGGGTAGAATCTGTAATAAAGGTCTTGGATGCGTCTAGTCTTGAATGGGACGAAAGTAGTAAAGAAGTTTCAAGAAACAAGGTTGCGGAAGCTGTTCTTTATCTTGATGAGCCTTTATCATTTGATCTTTCTTCTGAAAATTTTTCTACCAGTCGATTTGTGCTTTTTTCTAACTTCAGAATATGTGGTGGTGGAATAATAAAATCTGCTCTTAGGGATGTTTACAGCGAAGCAAGAACTGCCGCTCTTGAGAGAAGCAGAAAATGGGTAATGAGCGATATCAAGTCAGAGGAGAGATCTCTCAGGTATAAGCAAAAGCCCGCCCTTGTTTTAATTAGCGGAGATGAAAGTAGTGACAGGATTTCTCTTGCTAAATCCCTTGAAACGGCACTTTTTCAAAATGGAGCCTACGTTTACTTTCTTGGAATTGGAAATATAATTCACGGTCTTGACAGGGATCTCACAAGAGATAAGGGATATAATCAGGAACATTTGAGAAGGCTTGCTGAGGTTTCGAATATACTTCTGGATGCCGGACTAATTCTTATTGTTACGGCGTCTGGGATTCAAAGCGCTGAAACAGAGCATATCCGAACTCTTTTATCTGGAGCTGAAATAGTTAAAATATGGATTGGGGAAGATTTGAAAGATGATCCTGATGCAGATATTTTTCTTTCGGTCAGCAATGACAAAAGTGAGGCTGTTAGCAGGATAATTGAGGTTTTAAATCAGAGGGAAATTCGTTCTTGAAATTACCATAAGTTTTTATGATTTTATCATAATCCCTGAGTTTTCCATGAGGACGTTGTTAAGCTCTCCCCATAATTCTCCGCATGTTTCATTAATAATATCAATTTCTTTTTCGCTAAGCTCCGCTCTTCCCTTTCCAACAGAATCAGGATTCAGGCTTTTTGATGGATCCGTATTTCCCAGGGTTTTTCCGTCCGAAAAAACTTCTCCATGTTTTTCAAGGTGATGCTGTAAGACCTTTTCGCTCCAGGAAACATCAAGGCCGTTTAAAACCTTTGTCATTATCTCCCTTGGGTGATGAGTTAATCCTTCATAGGATACGGCGATAAGATTAAGAGGTGTGGGTCCATAAAAATATTTTTTGAAAACCTTCAGAAAGAAACAACAATAGACAGCTCCGACAGAAATGTTTGAAAACGATTCTCTTTCAAGGATAGTTAATTCATTTTCAAGTTCTTTATCTATCCAGGGAAAATTTGCTATCCAGGATTTTAAAAGTCTGTTTGCCCAGTGTTCTATCCATAAGTGACCAGCGTCTTTCAGCCGAAGCATTGATGAAACTGTATCAATCGGGTCACGAAGCATGAACAGCAAGGGCTGTCCACTGTAGAATCCTCCTCCTCCATATAAATCTACATCTTCTGGAATCTCTTTTTCGAGAACCCAGGGTGTCCATCTTGGTATTTTAAAGCCGTATTTTATGTTGCTGTTTTGGCAATCAGGATGATTAAGATATAAGGAGTCCCTAAGCAGATCATATGAACGAATTTCATCATAAACGCAAAGTTCGGGATGAGAATTGAGCATTAATCGAAAGAGAGTTGTGCCGGATCTCTGTGATCCAAGAATGAAGAAGGAAGAAACAGTAGAGGTGTCAGGTGGCTGCATTAGAATTTTTTAGATATTCAGGTTAGTACTTTTTAGAAGCAGGCTAGGCAATTAGCATAAGACTTCCTGGCCTTGCAAGCACATGATCGTGGTGTTATAAAATTTTCATGAGTGATTCAGGAACATTAAATGAAACTCCAATTCCATCTCTGGTTACACCTGAGCTGATTTTACAACTAAGGTCGCTATTATGGAGTGGAGAAGCTGACAGAAAAGCGCTTGAGGAAGGTGGCATATCTCTAACTCCTTCAAATTTTTATTCGCCCATTCCGTCTCTTATGGAAATTGAGTCTTCGTTTGAGTATTCAATAGGCATTAAAGATTCCCCACCTTACTACTCTGAGTCTGTTTTTGGGGGTGTTGATGAAAACAGACAATTTTTAGAATCGCTCGTTGAGTACGCGGGGGAATTTGAGCCGGTTTTAGATGGAGATGAAAACTCGGTTAAGGAGTTTTACTGGAATAATTCCCAGTTTAGTTTTGTTGATGCGATTTCATACTATGCTTTAATAAGGCATTACAAACCAAACAGGGTTTTTGAGATTGGTTCCGGATTTTCTACTCTGGTTGCAAAAAAAGCTCTTGAAAAAAATGGTACTGGCTCACTTGTTTGTATTGAGCCATTTCCGAGGCCCTTTTTAAAAGAGCTTAAAGATATTGAGCTGATCGAATCAGGGATTCAGGATATATCAGTAAGAAAGATTAATGATTGTATCGGTGATAACGACTTTCTTTTCATTGATTCGACGCATTCTCTTAAAACGGGGAGTGATTGTCTCTATATTTATCTTGTTCTTCTTCCTGAAATGAGGCAAAAAAATTTAAAAGTTCACGTTCATGATGTTTTCCTGCCCTTTGGTCTTCCCAAAAACTGGCTAACTGAGCACCATATTTACTGGACCGAGCAATATCTTCTTCTTGCTTTTCTTAGGGATAATCCAAGGTGTAAGTTTCTCTTTGGGAGCGCTTATCATCGCTGGAAAAACCCCGAACTTCTTAAAATCTTAATGCACGAAAGAGCTGCAATAAGGGGTGCAAGCTTCTGGTTTGATTATAATTGTTGATTCGTATTTGGTAAGGATAGAGCTAATGCTGAAAAATAATTGCACACATAGTAAGTAGAGAAAGAAAGCACCATTTTTTCCTTTCGTGCGCTCTTAGTTATATTCCAAGTTAAAAATATGTGATGGATCCTCTTAATATTAAAATATTATTTCTTCTTTTGTTTTTGGTCGGATTTAATGCCTGTGGATTTCGCTATTCTGATTCTAATATTCATAGTGCTGATACCTCAGGTTGTAGTGATTTGATTGATGAAAATGAAATTGAGCGATGTCAATCCAGAGCTCAAAAATCTTTGCAGCATAACCAGATTCTAAGATCGGAAATGTTTCAAAGGTAGATTGATAGCTATTGCAAGCTAAAGCCACCGAGTTTTAATTAAGTGATTTTCTAAATTCATGAAGCAGATTTTTTACATCCTTTCTGGAAAAGTCTTTAAGAAGTATATCATCCAGATTGGTTACCTTATCAATTACAATATCATCAGTTTTGTTTGAAAAGTAAATTTTAAGATTTTTTCCAACAATAATATGATTCTTTGGTGCTCTTAGTCTGACAAGTCCTGTGCTTGCTGTTATCCAGTCCCGATTTTCATCATAGGACAGAAGAGACCTGCCATCAAATACGGAACTATCTAGCAGAAAATCCACTTTCATAGAGTGAAATATTGTTGGAAATACATCACTGTGAGAGGTTGACTGATAAGCTGATTTAATAAAAAAATTCTGAGTTTCAGATGAGATACCACCATTATACTTAAAATTCCTTTTAATACTTTCTGGAAATCTTATTAAAGCAGTGGTTTGAATTTGCTCTCTTGTTAAATCAAATACGTGGCCAAATTTACCTTTTTCCCAGAACTCCTCACCGTGATCTCCGAGAATAACAAGGATCGTATTTTCCAATGTTCCCGTATCTTCAAGTTCTTTTACTATTGATGAAATAAGATAATCAGCGTAGCGAACAGAATTTAAATAACGGTTTTTTAGCCCTTCCTTGTGTTTTTGAAGTTGACGCTGTGGTCCTGGTTCAAGTCTGATGTCGGTTCCCACAGTTGGAGTATGGAATTCAAATTCCGGAGGGTAATAAAAACCGTAATGCGTTACATATAGCCTTAGAAAGTGAAACCACGGGTTCCTGGAAGTCCTACTTTTTAGCTCCTCGGTATATTTTTTAACAAGACTGGCGTCCCATGATGGCTGGGGCAATTCGTCTGGGCTGATGGTTCGGTCAAATATAGGCTCGAAGAAGATATCGTAGATATTTTCATATCTCATTGAGTTCGTAAAGTAGATAGAAAGTTCGTATCCAAGTTTTTTTAGAACCTGAAATGGAAAAGGAACGGTCTTTTGAATTTTGTGATCTTTAAAATGGAAAGTATTAAGACCGGTGATTAAACCAAAATCTCCGCTTCCTGAATTTGCGCCACTTGAAAAATGATTATCAAGAACAAGAAATTCATTTTTTCTTTTATAGAGTTCCGGCATAAATGTTTCAGAAAACATATCGCTTCTAAGGGACTCCACAACAAGAAACAGAATATTTGGTTTTGTTATCTTTTCGGAATTAACTTCAGATTCAAAAGACTTTAGTAGAAAATTAGACTTTTCTATTTTTACTTTTGCTGCGCGGGAAGAATTTTCTTCGCTTAGTGATACCTGACCCAGAAACCCTTGATGAGGTATGTTTGTATTTTTAGCTTTTAGAATATCGTTCCAGTAAAGACTTTCTTTTAATTCAAATCCTTCCTGATCAATGCTTCCAAGGGCGGAATCTATTAGTAGGATGAAGCAAAAAAAGGCAAATAAAAATTTAGGAACATAGACGGATACTATTTTCCCGGATTTAAAAGATATTTTTGAGGTAATAACTAAAAGCAAATTCCAGACCGCAAAAAAAAGAATAAAACTTAAAACATGAGATTTATTCAGGGGTGACATGTCACTTACGGCTCCATCTGCAAGAAGAACAACCTGAGAAGCGTTGAGCCTGAATCCCATAAATTTATAATGTAAATCATCCAGGAGAAGAAACACGGGAATCGCGAGAGTCAGGACAGAAAAAAGCAGAGTCTTAAGAGTCTTTGAGATTGAAGAAGAAAAAATACCCGGAATAAATTTGTCAGGAAGAATCAGAAGGCATTCGCCCAAAAAAACTATAGTTATCTGAAAAAGGAAAAGTATGCATGAAGCCGAGCCAAGGACGATCCATGACCCTCTGCCTAGTGATGATATTCCTTTATCTGGATACAGATATAGTATGGTTCCAAAGCTTTGCAGGAAAAGGAGGTAGCACAGGAAAATTTTGTTATTAAAATAGGCATTTTTCACTATTTTAATATCGACTTAGGGTTTAAGAATCTTTATTTTGGTTTAATCCTGTGGAAATTCATGAAACCATCTGTAATTATTATTGTTTTCTGAGAGTTTTGTTTCTATGGAGAGTTTTCTTTGGTGTCTACACGCAGTGACTCCGTTCCAAACTAGCCTACATTGTCATTATAAAATAACCCCTTATAAAATAACCTCATAGCCAATACCTTTCCTGTTACTTTAAGAGGGTTAAAATAATGTTTAGGTACTGGCTCTGAGTATTTTATAAGGGGGTATTTTATAAGGGGGGCGTCATCGTTTGATGCGGTCGAGGGGACCGTGAAGGCGCTTGAGCGTGGGTTTAGTAAGTTGTTTGGGGAGTGATGATAGAAAACTTTTCAGTCCCATGATAGTGTTCGGTTGGGTTTTGTTATTAGGTTTTTAAAACAAGGAGTAGAATAATGATCAAATGTCTTTCTATTCGAGAGGGATGTGCGCTTTTCAACTGTGATCAAAGGAGCATTAACTTTCTTTGCGGGCTAGAAATTATTCCGGCGAGTTTGAAGTACCCTGGAATACATGTTTTAAGTGTTACCAATACTCACATTTCACCCGGAGAGGGGGTCGCGATAGAAGCAGCTTATCGTGAAAAATCGCAACTTTCTGATGAGCGTGTGAAAGTAGAGATTGTTGCTCCACCATCTTCTAACGATGGTGTTGCCCGTGATGATGCACAACAGGCTCTGAATGCTTATATAGTAGGGCGCGATTGTTGTGACTTTTTTTAGCGCTAATAACATTTTCGGTTTTTTCACCGCTGCGAACGTCGGTTCGCAGCTTTTCACACCAAAGCCTTACCAGGCTTTTGCTCCTCCCTTTAAACATATCCTCAAAGCCAATACCGATTCTTCGAGCCCCGCCAAAGAGGCTGTCCCAAAAAGTCTTAAACTCCCATTCTATCAATCCCCGCCCATCAGAG
>DAOLCO010000050.1:0-18984 GCA_035327825.1 Oligoflexia bacterium
CCTGGACAATAAAACAGGTATAGGAGAGCCAAGAAACTTTGCGCGTACTGACTCAAGAAAGAAATCCCATGAGCGACAGCCCCCCTCGGGGCAACGTCGCAGGGGGGGGGGCACGAGATAATATCTGGTCTTCAGTTACTTGCGGATAGGTTAGGATCTTGCAAAAAGAAAAAGTAAAAATACTACAGATCAAAAAATAGGTAGCAAGAATTGATGAGTGTCTGTATTTGGGTTTTCCGCAGACAGCGCCGGGGAGAGGCGGCGGTAAGCAGTTTTGGAAATTTTATTGCTCGCACTGCCAGATACTAAACAAAGCTCAAGTTTTCGCAATAAAAGTTCCAAAATGCAGGAGGGGGTAGTGCGATGCAAGGAAAACACAAATACATACACTTAGTAATTCTTTCCTCTTAATTCAGGGGAAATGGATCTAATAGTGAACGGTTACAAGAACTACTTATATTAACTTAAATACCTATAGTAAAAGGCTTATTTATATTTTAGGCTTTTGGCTCTAATAGTGGCAATTAAAGAAATGAGCAGCCTTGTATAAAGATAAGAAAAAAATACGCCAAGACAAATTACAAAACCAAATGTTCTAAGAACTGGCGAATCACTTAAAACGAGAGGAGAAAATGTACATATAGTAGTACAAGTTGATAAAAGAATCGAAACAGGAGCAGCCGTTTCACGAGAGCCGCCCTCCTCCTTCTTTCCTTCAAGGGCAAATAATACAAAATCAATCCCAAGCCCAAGCACAACAACAAGAGCAAGAATAGAGAAAAAATTTACCGGCTCTCCAATAATTGCCATGATTGAAAATGTTGTTACCGAACTTCCAAGAGCAGGAACTAGAGCCTTTGTCCCAATTTTACTCCCGTATAAATAAACTAAAATTAGCCATATAAATACATAGGCCAAAAGAAGAAGATAAAGAGCCCGCTCCCGATAGGATTTAAAAAGCTTTGATAGCTCATCATGATACTCATAAAAGTAAATCCCGTACTCCTCACCCAAACTTTTGATTAACGACCCTCTGTCCTTCACTCCAAATACAGGAATCTGATAAAAATATCCTGAATCATATGCCCTGATCCCAAGAGAACTCTTTAACATCTCCGGAACAAGCTTATTCACTCTCTCTTCAGTAAGAGGAGACATATCAGACATATCAAAAATACGACCTACAAGCCTATCATCCATTTCAAGCCTATTAAGCAATGACTCTCTTAGCTCTTTTTCGTGCTTATCAAGAAACTCCCTATAAACGCGATATGATCTCTCCTGATCATCTCTTGAGGGTAGAAAACTGTATAAACTTGCAAATGAATCGATTGTCCCTTCCCCTTGAAGCCTTCGAAGAAGCCTTGACGCTAGAACAGACCGCATCTCAACATCTTCTCTTGTTTTGCCCTCAATCATAACAAATGAATTAGGCATCCTCTGCCCCGTTCTCTCAGAAAGCCAAAGTTCGGATTCTAAAATGTGAGGTTCTGGCTTCTGAAGCAAGCGAATATCATCATTAGTCGTAATATTAATGGAAGAAAAAACCACGAAACATATTATCCCAAACAGGATAAATGATTTCGCCTTGGATTTTTTTTTGAAAGTCAATCCAAAATTTCTTTTAATTTTTCCAGCATCAACAAGCATCCTTAAAAACGAAGGGACCTTTTTTGAGTCAACCACCTTCTCACCGAAGATAAGAGGGAACCATAATACAACCGTCAGGTATGCAGAAAACAAACTTCCGATTCCAAAGACAGAAAGCTCCCTGAGTCCAGGAAATCCACTGAAAAACAAACTAACAAACACAATAATACTTGTTAATGCACCGAGGGTAATTGGCCTAAAGACAGAGCGAATAGTTGAATCAATATCTGACTTTCTCTTAATAAAATAATACTCGCTCTGATAGTGAATGGAATAATCCACCGAGACACCCATAAGACTTGAACCAAAAGCAAGGGTTAAAAGATTCATTTCTCCAAGAAACAACAATGTAAGAAATGTACCAAATATAATACCACTTCCAACCACCAGCATTCCTGTTATAAGCGGCAACAAGGAACCAAACGAATATAAGAGAATACCGACAACAAAAAGCGATCCCCAAAAACCAACTCTTCCTATATCATTCTGAATTCTGTGAGCAGAAGATCTGGTAAACTTAATAAAACCACTCCAGTGAAAATCCAAATTCTCATAAGAAGCAGTCATGTGTGATAGTATATAATCGATATCTGCTACAAGAATTTTAGTCATTTCCAGAGGCAGTGGATAAGGATCAACTTTAAAAAATGCATACGCAAAATAATTGCCATCGCTTTTAAAATCGACAAACAAACCCTCTTCATATTCTACTTCCGGCATTGGAGGTAAATCGAGTATTCTGTCAGGAACAAGCAACAAGGGATCAATAGTTAAGAACTCCGAATAAAAGGAAGAAAGAGAAGATCCAAGAAGGGCTTCAATTCTGTCAACTATGAGATTGTGAGCATTATCACTTAAAATTAAATTTATTTGCTCTTCAGTAAGCAAATAAACCCTTGAACTTGAAAGAATTGACTTGAGCTTCTCTTTGGATTGCTCTGGGGTAGTAATTTCAAGGGCCTTAACGCCCGGAAGTTCAAGAATATCATTAATAAGCTCAGATCCAGCCTTAACGACTTCGCTTCTTGATTTACCCTGAATACCAATTTTGAAATAACGACCACCTTCATCGAGTACAGGACGACTTCTGGAAAGAAGAGATGAGTTATCCTCAGCAGATATTACAAGATCAAGAATATTAGCACTGAAGCTGATTGGAGTGGAAACTATAAACCACAATGCCAATCCAAGAACAACAAACCAGACAAGAGAACATAAATGGAATATAAACCTGCTCAATCTACTACCTCTTAACATCAATCTCCCGCAACTCGATCTCGGTAATGTCGCCTCGTGAATCTTCAATAGTTATGCTGGCAGGATAATCATTTCCCTTAAGACGTATGCTGCTAATTGCTTTTTTAATTCGATAATCATCGGGAATTGCAAGAAGTGTTGACAAACCCGACCCTGTATCTTTTATGCACTCAAGCTTAAGCGAAGAGTTAAGCCTTTTTTTTATTTCATTTCTCTCTTCATTGGATCTGGCCATTGAAAGCGAATGTAGGTCAAGAAGAAGATTGCTTAATCTCATAAGAAACGGGGAGTTATGATTCTCAATTTTTTCTCCGGAACCAGAACCATCCTTTCTAACTAATTCAAACCCTTTACTGCTTACTCTTACTATTGAATGAAATGGACGAAGAGTTTCCCAAACAATCTCCTCTTCAGGTCTAAGGCGAAACACACCTTCAGATTCAATACTTTTTTTAAATCCTGAAATCTTTCTTTTTTGAGAAAAAAGAAAACTTATCTCATTAGCCTTTCCGTAAGCTCCATTGTCTCCAAATAAAGACCCCGAAACAATCGGACAATCAAGAAAAATGTCATCATCAGCAATAGGACTTAAAGGAACGAAAAGGCCAAAACCAATAAAAACCAAAAAAACATGAAATAGATAATTCCTCTCTATGATAAATCCCGATCTAGGAAGCATAAGTTGATTTTCCCCTTAATCGACCCCTGAACCTGAGGCGAACAAGATACTCTCCCAAAAATATTATAGCCATCAACAAATAACTTAAAAAGCCATTATACCAAAGCCACTGATCAAACGATCCATAGAGAACAGTATAAAAGGAAATTAAAGTATTACAAATCATGAAACATATCCATACCAACTGAACTTTTCTACAATATTTAAGCGCTTCAATTGGCAAATCCGGCTCAAGACGAATAGCAATTGATTCAATAATACAAGGATGAAATTTGTAATTACAAATAAAAAACACAGAAACAACCAAACTAGCCACTACTGGATAGTACAAGAAGGGCATTATTACTTCTGATAAAAGTAGCAATCCTGAGAACATGAACAATAAGTGAATTAAAAAATCATACCAGGGTCTCTTTCCCATGAAAGATGAGACAACAAGGATAAGCGAAAGCCCTATAAAAACATACCCCAAATAGAAATAACTAACAGAGAAAATTCTAAACAAAAGAAATGAGGTAGGAACGAGAAAAAGGAAAGGTCTATATACTTTTAGAGGGTTAATATCCACTATTTACGCTTTCCAAATCTTTTTCAAATTCGCTTCTATTTGAAAAAGCCAGAAAAAGTTTAAACATTTTATAATCTTCACTTGTTGCAAACCCTGATACAATTTTAAATAATGTTTTTTCAACTCGAGAACTATCAAAAGACTTTTCATTTTTAAGTAATTTACCAAGTCTTATCATATTAAAAAAACTATTGTCATAAAAACTATCAACAACTAATTGCCAGTTTGAAATCAGGTCTTTAACAGTTGCATCATAATCAGAAAAACCGGTGACTCCTCGCTCTATTATTGTATCGGCAAGTAATTCTGCAGAACGCAACGAAAGAAAAACTCCACTGGAAAATGCCGGATCGACAAATCCCGCTGCATCACCAACTAAAGCCCAGTTTGATCCATACATTATGTCAGACCGCCATTGATAGTTTGAATATTTACCAACTCCTGCAATTCGCTTACCCTTTCCAGAAAGTGCCTTTACTAATGGAATCTCACCGATAATGGCTCTATCAAACTGTTCTTCAACGCTACAGTCCCATTTTTCAAAATAATCACGAGGAGCTACAATTCCGATAGATACCCTGTCTCTTAGTGGAATCCGCCAAGACCAGCCATTATCAAGAATATCAAGGTGAATATTTCCACCATCTGGCGTTTCTGCGTAATCATAGTGAGAAAAAATGGCCCGATCATCCCTGTCTCCCTTACGGGAAGGAAGGCCAAGCATCCGACACAAAGCCCGGCTACGACCAGTCGCGTCAACAACAATTTCCGAAGGAGAACTTTCTCCCTGAATGAAAATCTCCCCATTTGAACCCTGCATAAAAGAAGCACGAGAATAAATTATTTCAGCTCCATTATTTTTAGCTTTATTTAAAATAAACTCGTCAAACTCGCCACGAGGTATATTATAGGCATAGCCAGGAAGATTTGGTTCAGCAATTCCAAAATCTAGATTCCATCTGAACCCCCCGACTCCGATCCCCCTCTTTGCCCATACAGGGCTTTCTTTAAGAAAAAGACTTGCTCCAGGCTTAATTCTTCCCATGCTTGCTACCTCACCCTCAACACCAAGGCGCCTTAAAATCGTTATAACAGCAGGGATAAGCGACTCTCCAACAATAAGTTCAGGTCTTTTTGGAATCGTATAAATTCGCACCCTGACTCCGGCTCTTAGCAACAATATAGCAAGACATGAACCAGAAGGCCCACCACCAACTATAGAAACTGAAGTAATCTTACGATCAGACATATTAAATCAAACTTTACTCAAGTACTCTACTTACCTTACCAGTATGAGTTTTAATTATATTATCTACAAATAATATTTCTTTTGGTGACTTGATTCTCCCAAGTCGCTTTCTGCAGTATGAAATCAACTCTTCCTTATCAGGATAAGAACCTTCTCTTAACACCACTTTTGCATGAAGGGAACTTCCAAAAATCTCATGACCAACTCCAAACACCTGAACCTGATCTACGTCTTTGTGTTCAATCAGGATTTCTTCAACTTCCTCAGGAAATACCTTGTACCCTCCAACATTAACAACAGAAGAAGCCCTTCCGTGCAACAAAATCACACCATCTTCTCTTCTACTTCCAAGATCACTGGTAACAAACCATGAATCATACAAAACTTCTGCCCTCATTTTAAATGGCTCCAGGTAAGCATCAAACATTCCAGGCCCTCGAATAGAAATAAGACCTTCGGAAAGTTCACTGCAAACCCTGCCTGCTTCATCTGCAAAACCAATTTCATAAGCAGGAAGAGGAACCCCGAGAACGTTATCAGAAACATCTGCTTCACCTTCTGCACTAATGCCATTAACTAAAGAAGAAACAGGAATACCAATTTCTATAATTCCCAGACTCTGAGAAAGGGAAACTCCAAATTTACTTTTAAACTCATCCCTGACAGATCGGTTTAATCTGGTAGATGTGCTCATGGCCATACGCAAATGTTTAGGGTTACAATTTTTTTTACGAGAAATTTGCAAAATTCGCTCAAAATGATGTGGAGTTCCGTATATTATTGTGGACAAGGAAACAAGATTCTCCAGAGAATCTCCGACTCTGTCAGGAATTAAAACGCATGCACCATTTTTTAGAAACAACAAAAGAGATACTATAAAATGATAAGGCATCATCATCATAAATAGAACCTTATCCTGATTCCCGCACATAAATGCTGGCTCGGCAGCAATAACTCTTTCAAGTGCGGAATCAAATGAAACAAGCACTCCTTTTGAAGTCCCAGTAGTACCCGATGTAAAACGAACAAATCCCCCAAATGGAGCAACTCTTTTTAAATCTTCACATGAGCTACCTCTATCAAACCTTCCCATGGAGTACTCACCAAGAATATCATTGCCAGATTCAATAAAATATTTTGGACCAACAACAGATAATGCCTGGCTTTTTTCACTTGTCCCAAGGTCTGCTGCGAAAGGCGCCAGAACAAGACCCATTTCAACTGCTGCTAATAAAAAAACAATGAAGGCAGGTGACGAATCCATACTTAAAACAACAACATCCCCACTCTGAACTCCCCTATGCCGTAGCGCGACAACCAAAAGATCAACGCTTGAATATAGCTCAGAGTAACTCACAAAAACACCACCACAATAAATGGCTTTTGAATCTGGACTAACTTCAATATTTTTTCGGATAATTTTAGAAAGTGGGTGGCGCTTCATTTTGATCTGCTAATTTAACTCATTCTCCCTAATCCACTTAACCGAGGCTTCCGTGTCAATTCCCAAACAGAAATCTGCAGCAAGTACTCCTGCTGCGTATCCTGTACCAAGGCAAGTTCCAATTACCCTTGCCGACGACAAGGCACGTTCAGTCGCAGAAATTCCCCTTCCGCAAAAAAACAGATTTGAAAACTGAGAGGAAATAAGTGCACCAACAGGAATCTGATAACAGGTTTTAGGAGGGAAATATTCAAGGACAGGCCTACGTCCTTCGTCCCATATTTCTATTGGCCAAAGTCCGTTAGCTATTCCATCAACTGGTTTCTTTGCCTGAAGCAAATCATCATCAAGGAGAATATCTTTTCCTGAATTTTTTGGACCCGTCCGCACCCCGACTTCTGCCGCTATACGACAAAGTTTGATTCCAGAAAAAAGCGGCACGTTTTCTTTTAATAGCGAAACAAGAAAATGAGCCATACTTCTCCCATAAAGTTCCAGTCTGGTCATTTGACCTGAATCAGAATTTCTCCGAAAGGGATAGGCCATCTTAAGCTTTGCACTTCTACCAGAAAAAGACCCAGGTACTACACTTAAGCGCGGAAGAATGCCTGCATCACAAAAAATGCCCTTACCAAAAAATTTTTCGTATTCTCTGGAGAATCCCAAACCACCTCGCTCAAGATCTGCCAATTCCTTTAATAGAATGAAATTCAAATCTCTTTCAGTAAAATTAGCTCTTGAAACCTCCACCTCCTGTTCAATTCCCTCCACTTCAATAACAAGAGCCGGTGCCTGATAACTGTTTTCTTCAATTCTTGAAATACCAGAAAGAAAGGAAACTAATCCTTCACCTGTAGCATCAACCACGCTAGCAAAACATATATTAACGAGCTCATTCCAGCCAAGACAAGTAACCGAGTTCACTTGATTTTGAGCATTTTCGATTTGTTTATGCTCTACTTTAAAAAGTGTAGTGTGAAGAAAAACATCAACTCCCTCTTCTCTTAGAAGGGAACTACATACCCACTCAAAATCAACAGGGGCACAAGGAAGAAAAGATAGTTCTTCCGCAAATGTCAAAGGCGAAGTACGGGAATACTCTCTTAGTTGAATTTCAAATTCCGAGGGAAACCGCCCTGCCAAGCCAGTATCGGTCATACCCCTTGCGTAAAAACCACAAACAGTTCCAACTTCTGCGCTACAGGCAAGCCCACCAATAAAACCATAGCGCTCAATAATAGCTGTTCTTGCCCCACGGCGCGAAGCTGCAACAGCAGCCGCCACTCCAGAAGCACCTGCTCCAATAACGAGAACATCATACTTTGCAGTTCTAACTGCTTCCACAGGATTCACCAGAGTTACTAGGCTCCAACAGAAATTTATGGACAAATTTTACTATGGAATTTACCGAATATAGAGAATCTGCTCGAAGAAGGTCCGCTGGTAATTTACAATTAAAAGTTCGCTCTATAAAAAATAACAACTCCATTAAATCAAGAGATTGAATCCCAAGTGAGTCAAGTGACCGATCTCCATTCTCAAGATTATCGCCAAAAATTGATAAAACAGAGGTATCGCCAAGTAAAATTTCTTCAGAAATAAATTTTACCAGTTTCTTTCTGATATAATCCTGACTTGGCAAGTAATTTTGATTGCCCTCTGATAAATCCGCACTAGACATGAGCTAACCCCCTCATATCTTCATCCATTAAAACTTCATCAGAGACCCGTGTCTTAAGAAACAGACTTTCTCTTTCAATTCTCTCTCCCAGATCACGAACGAATGGGCCAATAATACTTTCCTTGTCATTAAAAAGAGGATCCATAAAAATCGAATTAAGTGATTCGCTTTTCTTCGCCCGACCAATGGACATAAATTTGGACTTAACAATTCTTATTTCACTCGCAAGCTTAAAAAGCTCACATACATCATTTTCAAATAAATCTTCAAAAGACAAATTAATATCCCTATCAGAGAGCGATCTGTTTAGTTTAAAAAGATATGGATGCTTTCCAAGATCAAGGAAACCTCCTTTAGCACTTGGTCGCTGCATAGTGCTCCATTCACGAAACAAAGACTGCATTTCCTCACCAAGACACTGAAGCTCTTCCAGACGTTTCTGGTTTTTAGAAATAAAACTTAAATCACACATCTTATCTTCAAAGAACAATCTCGCCAGAAATCTCCAATAAAAACACCAATCCCAGAAAACCTTAATAGGTAACACCAAAGGATTACCCAGAATTGGGTACTGTCCCCTGAATGTATTAAGCGTTGACCTGGCAAATTTAAGAAACAACTCATTATATAAGTGTGCTCGAAGACTAATTCCTTCTTTGTTATAATCCCTTACAATAAGATCAGTAATATAGGTATTTGAAAGAGCAATAAAATCACTTCCCGGCGAATAGAATGGATCAATAAAAAGTCCGGCCTCGCCAGTTAAAGCCCATCTGTCTCCCGAAATTACCCGAGAACAATTAAATGAATAGTTTTTATAGGCTCCAAAATCTTTGCAGAGATGCTTGTTTTTCTCGCAGTATGCGCCAGCCTGAGGTTCGTGCTTATTAAGCCATTCTATAGCTTTATCAAGAGTATTAAGAAATGGATGAATAGATGGATCAAGAACGATACCGAAACTGGTCTGATTTGAAGAAAGAGGAATTAGCCAGACCCAGTAACCCTCTCCCATCAGATGATTGGTACTAAACCAGCGCTGATGCTCTCCCTGATTATTCATTGACCACGCCGGATCAGGGCACCAGTCATCTATCTTATGCTCTCCAAGCATCTTCCACCAGGCAGCAGTTCCACTATGTCCCCACTCCAGATTATCAGATTTCAGTTCAAGCTTTTTCTTTAACACGCTTGCCCTTCCACTACCATCAACAATCCACCTGAGACCATCTATTTTCTCAATTCTTCCTTCAATTTGATAAATAACTTCGTGAGATTCATCATTATTTATTACGACATCACGTACAGTTGCAGAAGACATTACAACAGCACCCCTGGAAACTACCTCACGCCACAAGTAATTTTCCAAAGAAGCCCTGTCAACCTGATAGCTTGGAGTATATGCAAACTTGTTTCCACCCACCTCAAGGCGATTTTCAATCAATGTTCCGGGCTCGCACTCAAGAAAATAACGTAACCCAAGCTTTGGCAATTGCTCTTCTTCCATGTGCCTCTTTAAACCAAGCACATCGGCAAAGTAACGGGAAGCAAGCTCAACAGTTGACTCACCAACGGTTCCAGAACCTGCAGGAATTGGAAAACTACACTTACCTAGCACAACTATTCGAATCGAAGGCTCTCTAAGTAAAACCTGAAGCGCAAGAGTTAATCCCGAAAGACCACTTCCAAGAATCGCGACATCATAATTACTTTTCACCATTTTATATCCTCTAAAATGTAATTAAACATTTTTAAATCATTTTCTTTAAAATTAATGAAGTATTAATCCCGCCAAAAGCAAAGGTATTAGACATGGCATACTCAATGTCCAGGCTCCTTACTTCGTTTATTATGTAGTCAATTTCTGCACACTCAGAATCAGGACTTTCCAGATTTCTTGTAGGAGCAAACCGTCCACTGTTCATCATTGCTATTGTTAATGCTATTTCAGCCGCTCCTGATGCACCCAAAAGGTGTCCAATATGACCTTTAAGGGAACTAATTGGCGGATTGGAGGGCAAGGCTCTGCTGGTTGCAACAGACTCTACCACATCCCCAACTGGCGTTCCGGTAGCATGGGCATTAATATATCCTATGTCGCTTGAGCAAAGATTTGCATCTTTAAGACTTAAATGCATGCACTCCTCTACGGTCTCCTGTAACGGACTTGTAATATGAAAACCATCTGAGTTAGTTCCAAAGCCTACGATTTCTGCAAGGGGCCGAACCCCCCGACTGATTGCATGCTCCAGATCCTCAAGAATTAAAGTACATGCCCCCTCACCAACAACCAGACCGTCCCTGTTTTTATCAAATGGCCGGGGGGTTTCATTGGGAAAATCATTTTTAAGAGAGCACGCATACAAAACATCAAATATTGCGGCGATTGAAGGCGCAAATTCCTCTGAGCCTCCCGCTATCATCACATCCTGAAGACCAGTTCTTATACTTTCAAAAGCATATCCAATGCCAAGAGAACCTGACGTACAGGCACTTGAAGATGGAATCACACGACCACGAATTCCATAAAAGAGGCCCAGATTGGCAGCACATGTATGACTCATCATCTTATGATAAGTGGTACTAGTTATACCCTTTATACTTTTATTAAACATGAAGTTACAAACATGAGAAAGCGCTTCGGGACTCCCAGTACCAGAACCATAGGCAATTCCAAGACGGCCACTTGAAAGCAAAGGATCTTCCTTTAAAATTCCCGCCTGATCCAAGGCCTGCTGCGTAGCATAAAGAGCAATCAGTGCGGCCCTACCCATACTTCTTACCGCCTTTGGGCTCCAGTTATCCGGATATTTAAATTCCGGAAGTGGTGCACCGAGGCGGGTTTTAAGCCCCTGATACTCATCCCATTCATTCTGATAGCGAACACCACTTAAGCCAGCATAAATTCCCGAGAGAGTCTCAGAAAGACCTAATCCCAAAGGAGAAAGAAGACCAATGCCACTTACTACAACTCGTCTCAAAAGAGTCCTCCACTAAGTACGAGAGTTTGCCCGGTCATATATTCAGCTTCTTCGGAAAATAAATAAGAAACAGAAGCCGCAATTTCCTCTGGTCGCGCAAGACGACCCATTGGAATGGCTTTTAACATCTGTTCTCGCAAATTATCATCAATCATTTCAGTCTCCACACCGCCCGGAGCAACACAATTTACAGTGATTTTTCTCTTGGCAAGCTCTCTAGACAATGCCCTTGATGCACCAATCAAACCTGCCTTGGCTGCACTATAATTAACCTGTCCACGATTACCAACAATTCCCGATAAAGAAGAAATGCAAACTATACGCCCACCTGACCTGAGCTGAATCATTGGCATAACCAGAGGCCTTAAAACATTGTAAAATCCAAATAGATCGACTTTAAGCACATCATCCCATGCCTCATCAAGCATTCCGGGAAAAGGCATATCCCTGTGAATCCCTGCGGACAAAACAACCCCATAAAATGCCCCACGTTCCTTAACCTCAGCTTCAAGAATCTCTCGTGATAATGCACGATCAACTACATCAAAAAAAAGTGCCCGAACATTGTAACCGAAACCTTTCATTTCCTCTGCGGCTCCCAGGAGAGAGTCTGACTGCGTTCTGCCATGAAACACAACATCGAACCCGCTTTTAAGCAACGTGATTGCAATTGATTTTCCAATTCCCCGGGAAGATCCGGTTACGAGGACTCTTTTATTCATTCAAACTCCACTATCATTAGCCGACCTTCCATAATAATTAAAGAGCTATCAGCCTCTAAAACTATACGCCCCCTGACATCAAACGCACCTTGAACTGAACTGCTCCAGGATGCATATGTCAATATGCGCTCATTTAAGGGAATTCTCTCCTGATGTAATTTCATATCCCTAAGCCTTATAACTGCTCCCTTTTGCAAAATATGGTGCTTCTTATTATCTGCATCAATAATTTTTCCAAGACCGGCAGCCTGCGCAATATACTCAACGCCAGATAGCGACGACACAGAGTGATAATTATTTGCTCCTTTAGAACCTGACGGATTTCGGGAAACTCCTGAACAGACAACAGAATCAGAAGTTGCTTCAATAATACTATCAAAAAGAACCAGGTCGCGTCTATGAGGAAGGCGTTCAAAGTATTTTTCCAATTGAAAAGGATCAAGCATAACTCACACCATCTCCCTTCCAAAACCAAGAGAAACACAGCAATTATTTCCTCCAAACGCAAACGAACTGCTAAGTAGCAGATCACCCCTTCCTAAATCTATTTCAGTATTCGTAGACACCAGGGAAACTGAGGGCAATTCAGGATCTCTTTCGTTATCCCAGATATGCAGAGGTAAACGTATCTTTCCTGGACCAGATTCTAGCATATAGAACAGAAAACCAGCCTCAAGAGCGCCACAAGCTCCAAGCAAATGGCCAGTTAATGGCTTGGTTGAACTGCAAGGAACCGAATCCCCAAACAATCTGTGCACAGCGCGGCTTTCCATTAAATCATTAAGAACGGTAGCAGTTCCGTGAAGGTTAAGATACTTCACTCTGTCAAAAGATGACTCGCCAGACCTCTTGAGCGCTCCAAGAATAGCTGCTTCAGCTCCTCGCCCCTCAGGCTCTGGTGAAGATATGTGGTATGCGTCACAAGATTCGCCGACACCCTTCAATTGAATTCCACAATCTCCCTTCAACATTATAAACAAGGCCCCTCCCTCACCAATATTTAATCCGCAACGATTCCTGCTCATGGGATTTGCTTTTGAACCGCTTACCAGATCAAGAGACTTGAATCCCCTAAGAGTCATTTGACAAAGTGCATCTGCTCCGCCCAGAATAACAGCGTCACATACACCAAGATCAAGAAGCAGACGAGCAGATTCAAAAACTTTTCCACCAGAAGAACACGCAGTTGAGATTGTATATGATGGCCCAGTACAACCAGACAAACGGGACAAGAGGGCAGAGCCAGCACCGATTTCCTGATTAAAAAAGGTAAACCATTCTGGAAAACGATCCTTATTGCCACGATCCCTGAAAGCGGCCTCACTTTTGTCAATCCCGCTTGTGCTTGAAGCAAAAACTATCCCGATCCTGTCAGCGCCAAAAATACGCTTGAGATCCATAACTTCTTTTTCCAACTCAAGATAAAGAGTGAAAACAATTCTTGCAAACCTGGAATCAAGTTCAGAAACTGATCGGGGAATTTGGGGTAATTCCGCCTTAATCATTCCTACATAACAAGATTCTCCTCGCAAAAAATCAGACGACAAAGTCAAGGTATCAATTCCGGGAGTAAAGAGCTTAGGCAGTATTTCATCTCTTGAGCTTCCAAGACAGGAGATAGTAGCTAGATTTACAAGTTCATGTCCCATCAGTAAAAACAAATTAGAAACCAGAGGTTACTATTTTTATCTCTCAAGTTCGGAATTATTAAAAAATTTCGTGATAATTTGCGTAAAAACAATTCCAGTCATAATATCCTACTGTCAAGTTACTGATATAAAAATCAGGAACCTCCCATTATAAAGTGCCCTGGAGCGGTATCACATTGATCGGTATCACATTGAACAAATATCAAGATGAAGAGATTTTGTCGCCCTTTGACCCTAACATTGCTTTCTTCTATATAAAACCTGATTCGGATACTTGCAAGTATCCGAATTTACTAAAAGAAGAACTGGCAGCTTATCACCAAATATCCTCTCCAAAAAGAAAGCAGGAATTTAAACTTGGCCGCATGGCAGCAAAAATGGCCTTGGCCCAGATTGGATATACCAATCCCCCTCCTGTTCTAAGGGGCCTATCAGGTGAACCTGTGTGGCCAGACTCTGTAAGCGGGAGCATTGCTCATTCCCAGGGTTTGGCAATTGCAGCGGTCTCTTACAAATCTGTTTCAAAAGGAATTGGTCTTGACATCGAATCAATAGAAAAAAAAAGAGATCTAAAGATTTTTGATCGCATACTTACCCTGGAAGAGAGAACCTATGTTCATGATGAATCAATTCTGGAGGAAGAAAAAGAACTAAGGGCGCTTACCATTTTCTGTGCCAAGGAAGCCTGTTTTAAAGCCTTCTTTGGAGCAACTGGAAAAAAACTTCGTTTTAAAGACGCCTCATTCAGACCCAATATCAATCAAAACCAGATGACAGGACTACTAATGACCGACACTGGAATACCAGAATTTAATACGGGATTTTCATTCAAGTGCACCATTACAAAAAGTAAAAGTTTTATAATCGCAGGTGTGGCATTATAAAGGAGACTAACCAACAATATGACCAGTAGTAAGTAGAGCCGCGTTCCTTGTAGCAAGAAAATGATGCTTGTTCCAGCGAGAAGTTCTTGTAAGTACAGTCTGTGAATACTTTGCCACTGATCCGGGAATTTTAAGTTCACCTTTTAAAGCCTTGTCTACATTCGCCGGGCCCCAGTTATAAGCAGCAAGAGCAAGTCTTCTGTTGCCACGATATTTTTTTTCCAGATACTTAAGATAATATATACCTAAAAGAATATTAATCTTTGGCTCAGAAAGAGGCAAATTAACCTTTTTACCCATTATTTTTTCTATCAGATCCTTTCCAGTTTCCGGCATTAGCTGCATTAAACCAATAGCTCCCACTTTAGATTTTGCAGATACCGAAAACCGGCTTTCAACTGAAATTACAGCAGCTACATAAAGAGGATCAATATCCTCTCTGATACTTGCAGCAACAACTTCCCGGGCAATCCCACCAGCATCAGAAATTTCAGGTAGATATACAGCTACTAATCCCGCAATAAACTGCACCATACCAGCGTGAGTAGAATATGCCTGAGATGAATACTCATGGGACGACGAAGTAGCAGCAGCTCCTGCATGCTTTTGAATATCATCAGATAAAGTTTTTTTGCTTGCAGCTAAATAATCTGTATCTTCTTCATATAAATAGCTTTGATCATTTTTCAGAGAAGATCTGCTTTCAGCAATTTTTGTTACCGGTACATTATCAACCAACTCATTTGCTACTGATCCGGTTTCTTCTTCAATAAAATTCATTAAAATTGAAGACAGTTCTTCTCGAACAAGAAAATCATTATCCACTTCGGGATTTACAACTATATAAGCACTCAAAGTTCGCTCAAAAGCGACAACAAAACCAAGAAGTAAAACCATGAAAGATACCAGATAAACAAAATGCCTCCTAGCTAAAGGAAGAGGAAGAGAAATTGTCGAGCGAGACGTGAACCCATAAGACCCGAATCCGCCCGTGATGCCAAACCTACTATTTTTATCCCTCCGATAAAGATTATCATTATCCGTTTCAAAGTTAGGACCAAGACCACGAATGAATAATGATAATATCCCGGTTTTACGAACAGCGTCGATGTCGGCTATATCCATATTTTCCTCCACCAACACCAGGCGTTTTGATCTGGAACGATCAAGGGAGATTGAAGATCCCGAAACTGAAGATTTTCTCTTTTGCACCTCTTCTCGCCTCGCAAAAGGTACCTGATCCTGCAAATAGTTCATAAAAATCCCCACTGGGTGCAAAACTTCCAAATCTGCTGTATATACCCCTCGTGATTTGATTTTCTTTTTGGAAAATCAAATTGGGGTATGTGAGCCGGAACGGATAACCATAATGCGCTTAGTATATAATGGTCGGTGAATAGACTCTGTTCGCTTCTAATTTATTTAATCCCGACAAACGGGAACTACCTAACTTACTGAATTTTATATTATTTTATGGGCCATTCTTATCAGGTAATTGTTGTAGGAGGTGGGCATGCCGGGGTTGAAGCCGCTCTGATTTCCTCGAGAATGGGTGCAAGCACCCTTCTAATAACCCATGCGGAGAACAAAATAGGACAAATGTCCTGCAATCCTGCAATTGGAGGACTGGGAAAGGGTCACCTTGTAAGAGAAATTGATGCCCTTTTTGGTGAAATGGGCATGGCCATAGATGATACAGGAATTCAGTTCAGGACACTTAACTCATCCAAAGGGCCCGCCGTGAGATCCTCCAGAGCCCAGGCAGACAGAGAGCTTTATCAAAAGAGAATTTTAAAGGCAGTTAAAAATTGTCCAAACCTTCAGATTACCAGCGAACCAGCAAAATCAATTATTTCAAGTGGAAATAGAATAACAGGGATAGAAACAGAGACTGGTCAGGTTTTTAAAGCTAAATGCGTCGTCCTTACAACTGGAACATTTCTTCGTGGCCTTATGCATACCGGGGAAGTTAAAACAGAAGGCGGAAGAATTGGAGAAAAAGCAAGCACATCGCTTAGTGATTCCATCAAGGCGCTAGGACTCAGAATGGGTCGACTTAAAACTGGAACTCCTCCAAGAATAAAACTTGATTCAATTAATTTTAGTAAATGCGAAGAGCAAGAAGGGGAAAATCCTCCTCGCCCGTTTTCTTTTCGAACAAAGAAAATCAATCGACCGCAAGTATCATGCTGGATAACCCAGACCAACGAAAAGACTCACGATATAATCAGGAAGAACCTCGATCGATCTCCCATGTTTAATGGACAGATAAATTCAGGCGGCCCAAGATACTGTCCATCAATTGAAGATAAAATTTTTCGCTTTTCCGAAAAAACTTCCCATACTATTTTTCTTGAACCAGAAGGTTACGAGTCCAAAATAGTATATCCAAATGGAATATCAACAAGCCTGCCCCTGGATGTTCAGCATGAACTTGTTAGAACAATCGTTGGCCTTGAGGATGCTGAAATTATTGTTCCTGGTTACGCAGTGGAATATGATCATGTGGACCCAACTGAACTGGATCCGAACTTCAAGGTTCGATCATTTGATGGGCTTTACCTCGCGGGTCAGATTAATGGTACATCCGGATATGAAGAAGCGGCAGCACAAGGACTGATTGCAGGAATTAATGCTGTCCTTGAAACAAGGGAACAACCGCCCTTGTACCTTGGACGTGATCAGGCATATATTGGGGTTATGGCCGATGATCTGACTGCACTTGGAGTAAAAGAGCCATATCGCATGTTTACCTCAAGAGCAGAATACAGACTGCACCTTAGAGAAGACAACGCAGATATTCGCCTCACTCCAATAGCACGAAAACTCGGCCTTGTACCTGATTCTGACTGGAAGAGCTTTGAAGAAAGAAGAGAAAGGATCGAACGTGAGAAAAAGCGTCTTTCTACTACCTTTCTTAAACCAGTTCCCGAACACAATCAGATTCTATCCAGCAGTGGATCAGCCGAGCTTTCCGACAGCGCTTCTCTTGCATCACTTCTTAGAAGACCCGAATTAAATTATGAATTTATAACAAAGCACTTTCCTTCCCCAATGCCACTTGACCCACAGGAAATTGTTTCCGTAGAAGTCGAAGTCAAGTTCTCAGGATACCTTAAGCGTCAAAGCGAAGAAATAAGCAGAATCAAAAAAATGGAAGATGAAGTAATTCCGGATGAATTTACCTACTCAGGAATAAACGGACTTAGCGTTGAGGTATCTGAGCGCCTGACACAGGTCAGACCCAGAACACTTGGCCAGGCTGCAAGAATTTCAGGTGTTACTCCGGCTGCAATTTCTCTTCTTGCAGTTCATCTTAAAAGAGTGAAAACCCTTTCTTCAAGTAGTAAAAAATCTGATTCTGCCTTCTCTTCCGCTAAACAGGCTTAATGTCTGGCCATGGATAACACAAGAATCAACAAACTATCCGCTTCCATTCAAGGGGAGCTGGAATTGCTTTATAATTCTCTTTTCCGTCAAGGATTTGATTTAAACAAATATTCATCCGAAATAAAAATCGACTCTGATGGAGTAGATAAACTTTCGAGTTATTTAATTCTTCTTGAAAAATGGAATAAATCACATGATCTGGTTGGCCCGGGTACGTCGGAAAGTTATATAGTACCCCACATAATTGATTCACTGGCATCTTTAATAGTGCTCAGGTGCAATGGTGTTATTCCTGATGTTCTTAAGAATAATCAGGAGGTAAATACAAAATCAATTTTTGTTGATATCGGCTCCGGTGCTGGATTACCTGGAATAGTTTGGAGCATTTTTTATGGGTTGAGTTTTTCTTTTATACTGATTGAACCGAGAGCAAAAAGAATAAATTTTCTTAAAGAATGTATAAGAGTTTTAGAGCTAACTAATACTGAAGCAATTGAAAATCGAGCAAACTTTCTTCCAAATGTTCTTTCCAAAGTCACTTTTGATAAAGCATTTATTACACTTCGCGCTATCAAGCCTGATAAAAGCGTTTTAGGTGGCCTTGAACTCCTTAACAACTGCAGATTTATCTGGCTAACCGGACCAAACACCGCACCGGATCACAGCACCTGGCGAGAACTAGAATGGAGAGAAGAAGCCTTTTACTCCCTCGGCATGAACGGAGAACTGGGAAGAAGGGTTTATATTCTATAAATAAATTATTTTTATGGAAATATAGTAGTTGTCCCTGAAAAACTGCTAAGTTATTGTTAATGTGAGAGAATTGCTAATAA
>DAOLCO010000051.1:0-16282 GCA_035327825.1 Oligoflexia bacterium
CAAAGAACAAACGGGATCGGTACTACCACAACATGGATCATTTTCATGACCACAGCAAGGGTCGGTGCTACCACAACAAGGATCACCAGAACAATCCCCAGGACAAGCCACAACAGTAAATCCACATATTACTATCTCCGTATGCATTTGCAAATTCATACTGAGATCACAAACGTTAAGCATACAATAAAGAATTTGGGGATTTATTGCGACAATTCTAGCACCAGGGATACCGCCACCCGGCAAAGGATCACAAGTACAACCTGTGGTTTGACCAGGACAACAGGGACAAGGTGTAGCCGAGCAATCATACAGCCAGTTATCAGCACAAACATCAGACCATGAATAATAAGGCGTGGGAAAAGGCGGACGAAACTCAGCACCAGGAATAGGTGGCTGGTAAGAATAATTAGTGGTAGTAGTTAAATTCTGGACACATTTAAGACGAGTTCCAGTAGGGCCCTCTCCGCAATATGTGGTACCATAGGGACACTCGGTACAAGCTTGTCCATCGGTAGGATGGCAACCCCTATCTCCTCCACCTCCACAAGAAACAATTTCACCAGGACAATTAACCTCAGAGCAACCTCTTCCAGAAACCGAACAGTTAAGGGTTCTAATACAGGGAGTATCACTTCTAGTACAATCCCCTATTCCAGCACCGCCCTCCTCAGGGTACCTTGACGGCCAATTCTGAGCATAGGAAGATAAAGAACTAACAACTATAATTATGAAAACGCCAAAAGACAGAAGCAATAAATTGAGACATATACCGGCAAATGGATAGAAGCTTTTCTTCAGCATGAAATTGCTTAGAAACAGCATTATGGAGCGACAAGAAAAAGATTGGATATAATCAAAAATACCAAAAGCAGCAGAAGGAACCACAGCCTTAATCTTATTTACTCTCACCGTACTCCTCCAGAAAAATTTTGAGGAGGGTGGTTAGATTTACTACTATGCTTAGATTCATCAACCACTTTAGAAATTGAAAAATACATCCTATCTCCCTTTAAAGCCATAAAGAGACCACTTTGCTCTTGCTCACCATACTCATCAGAAATAAGAAAAACCCTCATTCTGTGGGTTGGAGGCAAGCTCATAGCCAGCCCCTTGGGCTCAAGAACATTAGATCTCCAGTGATCGTGAGAATGATCTCCTGAAAGTTTCTGAATTATAAATCTAAACTTACCTTCAGATAAATTTTGGATAAGGTAATGACGAAATGCTTCTATCGATTTATCATCGACTCCTTCTGTATAAACCATCTCCGCCATAATTTGCGAAAAATCACCGGATAACTGAAGCTGAGCAAATCTATCACGACAAACATCAAGCATGCCAGCAGTCTTAGAAACAACACCAGATGATTTGATGTTGCTTTTTAGGTCGCCCTCATAGTCGCTGAAATAGAAAAGATAAAATGAACCCGCTAAAAGAAAAAACAAAACGAGAATGAGAATACCAAGCCCACTACCAGATTCAATATTTCGACCAAAGTTATAATTAATTAACAAATTTATTCCGGTTTATTTCTGTTTTACATTTAACATTTTGAAGAAATCAAAATATCACGAATGCAATGACGTAGACAAGAATTTACAGTACCTTCATATAATTTACCAGAAAGTAATACTAAAAATACCTCCCTTAAGAACCTATCTAAAACAGCGTATAATAAATAAAAAACTAACTTTCTAATTCAGCTCAAACCTACAGCAAATTGATGCAGTAAATTTTTCGGGCAAGAACCCTACTCCCTAACCCTTATAACCCGAGCTGGGCAACCTGCTACAATAGCATTTTCAGGAACATCCTCACGAACCAGAGAATGAGCACCGATTACCGAACCAGACCCAATCTTTACCCCATCAAGAATAGTCACGCGGGTTCCGATCCAGCAATTATCACCAATCGAAATCCCCTTTCCAGGCTCCATCCCCTGCTCCATAATTGATTTATTTGTATCAGAAATAATATGGTTTCCAGGACCAATATAACAGTATGCAGAAACAAGAACACTATTACCAATTGATATAGGACCCTCAGAAGCAATCCTGCAATTCGTACTAACATTGACCGCATTGCCAAGGGTAATACCCCCTCCCTTGGCAATAATCATGGAGCCTGATCCAATAAAACAATTATCACCGAGGCGAATTTCAGGATGAGCGTGATTACTTTTTCTTGAATCAAGAAGAGCACCATGATCAATAATAACACCACTACCAAGAAAAATATTTTTTGGACTGCGAAACCTTACTCCCTGCTCAATAGCAGGAGCACTACCCACCGAGGCAAATAAAAAGCGACTAAAAAAAGCCCTTAAGCCAAGACCTATAAAACCAGGCAGTGGCGCTATAAGAAAAAAATACAATTCAAGAAAGAACCATGAGACATATCCTTCTGAACCACTCAATAATTCCCTATAGCGTTTAAAAGCACCCACTCGATGACTAAACTGCTTTTGATTAGGAGTCATCGAACTACCTAGATTATCTTGATTTTGATCTGACATTATAAATTACTAGAACAGAATTAGCATAAAAAATGACGAAAACATTCCTGAAGAAAGAGCAACCAGTAAATAGCCTAAGAGAATAACCCTAAGAGGATAACACAGTAAGAGAATTTAGTCACTGAATCCATTCAAACATCAGCCCGGCAGTACTGCTTTGTCGAGAAACAAGCCTTATGCTATCATAAAAGCCTTCCAAAACAGACCCCCTCGATCATAAATAAAATATGCCGAATACCTCACAAGAAAACAGCAAAACTCAAAAATCATGCTTTTTATTATTTCTTTCCGGCTTTCTTCTCGGCATCTCACAGATCACCATTTTTCTTGGATCACTGGAAATTTTCAACCCATTTAAAAAAAATAATTCAGATTCTGGATCATACCTACTGTCAAGCACAAAGGAAGGTATATATGCAGGAGTGATCTCATTTGTCTTTATATCCCTGTTCGCCATTTCGAAAAGAAAAAATGAGCACATGGCACCCGATTTGGCAAATGTCATTTATTTCACATACGGCATCACATTATCAGGATTAATGCTTATCCTTAGCCGATGGCAGTTTCTCCCTCATGCATTCCTACCTGATTCCATTCACGCAAAAACATCTTTCTGGCTCATACCCATAACTGTTTCCCTTTACCCTCTTATAGCAAGAAACAGAATTCTTTCATCACTCCTTCTTCTACCATTTCTTATTTTACCTTTTCTTTTTATTACACAGACCAAAGGCAATCTACTTTTTAGCGATGATCATGGCGCAGTGCTTTATCGCCTGCAACTTCTTGCCGATTATTTCCCAAGAATTCCGCTCTACAACACTGAGTGGAACGCAGGAATGGACTGGAGAGATTTTTTTGCCACAGGCATTCTTAATGTTTATCTGATTTTTTATCCCCTGTTTCATTTTTTTTCAGTAGAATCTGTTTATAATATTGTCGTCACCTCAGTTCTCTTCATAATCCTCCCATTTTCAACGTATCTCGCTTCAAGAATCGTTCATTTTCCTCGCGAAGCAGCACTTCTTTCTGCAATTATTGCAATAACGGCAAGTACAAGCTGGTATCGCTGGGCGCTCTCTTACGGATCCATGGGATTTGTATGTTCTACTGCAATCTTTCCACTACTATTTGCCCTGATAGTGCGCACATTATCCGACAAAGAAAACACAAGAAAAAGTATTCTATTTGCACTTGTTGCTACTGGAACCCTGTGTGTATTTTGGAGCGCCCAGGTACTTTCTCTTGTTCCATTGATTTTACTTGCTACCTTTCAAATAAAATCACTTATAAAACACGCTCGTCTTCGCTGGACTCTCATAGCACTTCTCCTGATAAACATTCCCTGGATGATGCTTTTTGTAACGGTTTCCAAAGTAGGTTCATTTATCAGCGCAGAAAGCACACACAACATATCAAGCGAATCATTGTCAGATCACCACAGTAAGGAATCCGGGCACAAAGAATTATCCGATTCAAATAACAGCAACATCGTTAAAGGAAAGAAAAAAACACTAAACACAAAAGGCATTCTTAAAACATTCAGAGAAAACGTAACCAAAATCAACCCGCTAATTCTTCTTCTTTCTCTGCCTTCACTCCTAATGCTCTCTCTGGATCCAAAAAGAAAATACCTCATTGGGTATCCCCTGCTACTCACCACACTCTGGCTATTATTTTTAAGCACTGTGGTACTAAACCTGAAACCACAACTTGAACTTGACAGGATGATGTTAATATCATCAATACTACTATCTATTCCTGTGGGCGCCCTTATCCACCAAATCCTGTCATACGTCCCTGAACTTTCAGATGCATCTAACCGCTATTTTAAACAATTGAATCTCCTGACAAAAAGACTCGCTCAGGCCTCAATACTATCTTTTATCTTTCTTGGAATTATTTCAACAGGAAGCATCCTCCAGAATCGCTCATGGGAAAAATATCAAACGATGGATAATCGCCTAGCCTTACTTGCAAGACTGATCGAAGAAAACAGGGGAAATGGTCGCACACTTTTTGCCGGATTCATCTTGCACGAACTTGGCGGCGGGCACATAGCACCTCTTTCACGACTAAGTGGAACACCTATTATTGCATCAAGTCCAGTTCATAATCTTTGGTGGTACACAGATGTAATACCGGAACACTACAGAAAAAAAGGCCCAGCTGGAATCGAAGAATACCTTGACTTAATGAACGTATCTCTTGTTGTCACCCATGAAAGAGTTTGGAAAAACTACTTCAAAAACTCTTCATTTCGTTATGAGGAAGCCGGAAGCGTTGACAGGTTTCTAGCCTTTAGAAGAATCAACGATAATAACTCCTACTTCGTTAATGGAGATGGAAAAATTATTTCGCAGTCAGGTGATGGCCTTAAACTTACATTGACCTCTGAAAGTGCGATAATAAAATTCACGTATCATCCATTTCTCCAAGTCTCAAATTGCGACTCTATCAATGAGTTTACTCAAAATAGTGCAATCAGCTTTATTTCACTTGAAGGCTGCAGAATAAATCAGGAAATAAATATTAACAGCGTTTCTCCCTTCAGAAGACTTTTTTACTAACAGCATAAATTAATAGCCCCAAAAAAGATGTTCTTTCTAGATGCCCATGCACATTTCTATCCCGATTATTCATATTCGCTTTATTTTGATTCCCTTTTTAAAAACATTGAAAAACTAAAAGAGCACACCAAAGACGAAGAAGACGTACTTCAAGCTGCTGGTATAATACTTACCGAAAGAAACGACTGCTCTTTTTACAGAACAATGCTGGACAGCAATAGCTTCCCAACAGAATTAAAGGGAAAGTATTATATGAAAGGCGATGTAATTTATTCCCTAACGAATCCAACCCTAACGCCAGTAAGATTTTACCCTGGAAGACAGGTAAGTACGATTGAGAGGATAGAGGTACTTGCACTACTTCGGGAAGAACCGCTTCCCGAAAATATAAAACTGGAGACATTAATTTCTTTGATCAGCGAATCGGGCGGCATACCGGTAATCAACTGGGCTCCAGGAAAATGGATGGGAGAAAGAGGTCGAATTGTTAAAGAAACCTTGCTTAATAATCAACAAAATCTCTTACTTGGAATAACCACTTTGCTGCCTCTCAATTTTCCCTTCCCTCCTTTACTTTTTCTTGGAAAAAAGCTTGGTATAAATTGTATCGGCGGATCAGATCCCTTGCCATTTAGTGGCGAAGAAAAACTTGTTGGGACATTCGGCATGGCGTTTCCAGCACTTGATACCGCACCTGAACTTCATGCCCTTAAACATCTTTTATTAAGAAGCCCATACAGCTTCATAGGAAGAAGAAATAACTTTGCTGAAGTTTTATACAGACTAATTAGAAATGAATTTGTCAGAAGGCAATAGAAGAGATTTAACCCCCAAGTTGATATACTGCTAACTTGACTTCATGCAAAATACTAAATCACAAAAAATACAACAGGTTAACCTAAATCCCCTTTACCAATACCACTAAATGCTTTACCTTCTCCTGGTAGATTTTCTTATTAATTCTAGGGCATAAATAATGAGTGAAAAAGCAAATACGAGGGTATTATTTATTACCCCACAGCCCTTTCTCGCTAACCGCGGAAGCCCCCTTCGGGTAAAGAGTGAAATAGAAGCCCTTCTTACCCTCGGGTACGAGGTAGATGTCTTGTGCTTTCCATTTGGCACAGAGTGGAACAGAGAATCCTGCGGTGGAAATGGTCGAAAAAATGGGGGGGTTAAATTGCTTCGCTCGTGGAAAGTTCCCGGAATATCTGAGCCCGCCGTTGGTCCCTCCTGGCAAAAAATTATTATGGATATACCACTAACCATGAAGGCCCTTGTTCTTGGTCTCAGTGGCACAAATTACGATGTTATCCATGGCGTGGAAGAAGCTGCATTTATCGCACAGGTAATAGGATTTATAAGGAAAACTCCTTTTGTCTCTGATCTCCACTCTCTTCTTCCTGATCAATTACGTTATTCTGGTTTTCTTTCAAACAAATACCTTATAAGCGGTGCTTATAAGGCTTATAACCAGTGTCTTAAAAATTCGTCCGGCATAGTTGCTGTTTGCAAAGAAGTACAGGACTATGCCTCACTTGTTGCTCCGCATGTTCCCTGTGCGCAACTGGAAGATCTCCCACTGGACTCTTCATGGGAAAGCTCTAGAGAAAACGAAAATAAGCTAAGAAAGAATTATTCACTTGAAGGCAAAACAATACTTGCCTATACCGGAAACTTTTCAAGTTATCAGGGAATTCAACTACTGCTTGAATCTTATGCTCTTGCTTTAAGGAATTTACCCAATAGCAAAGATCAACGTCTTCTCCTGGTAGGAGAGAGCAATCCGGAACTTCTTCAGCTTGAACAGCGCAGGGCAAATGAACTTGGAATTTCAGAAAATGTCATCTTCACAGGCGAACTACCATCTTCGATGATGGGATCTGTTATGTCGATTGCTGATGCCCTTGTTTCGCCACGCTCCAAAGGTGGGAACACGCCGTTAAAAGTTTACTGCTACATGGCCTCCGGAAAACCCCTGGTAGCAACAGCCATTTCATCGCACACTCAGGCGCTTGATGACAAAAGTGCTTTTCTTGCCGCACCCGACCCCGCGTCATTTGCCCAGGCAATAATCAAGGCCCTTGAAACAAACCACGCAGCAAGAGAGCTTCAAAGACAGAAAGGAGAATGTGCAAGGTATTTACTTGAAAGCCGTTTTAATAAAAAATTATTTACTCAGGCAATGGGATGGCTATACGAAAGAGTGACTCAGGCACCACTTCCGGAAGAAAACTGGGAACAAAACTTTGCCTGCAAAATTGCCTCTTGAGATAAATATCTACACTTCAGGGTTATAAAAATGAACACCGGCGCTAATAACAATAATAATTCCTCAAAGAAGATCCTTGATAATGCTGAAAATTACATTCAAAATTTAAAGCTCGAAGAAGGAACTTCACGACTGGAAAATGAAGTAAGATCAGTTTCTGAAAAATCAACCAGATTGTTTAATAACAGTTTTGCAATTGACAAAGAAACAACAGAACTATTCAGGGCCATGTGCATACTTTCCCAGTGTTCTTTGGAGGGAGCTTCCCGACCAAGCAGTCACAGGCCCTTAATTGGCCCTGCTATCGTTTTTGTTAAGCAAATCATCTGGAAACTGGTTGAACCCCGCTTTAAGTTTGTGTTTGCAGGTGTGCAAGACTGCTTTTCCCATCTCATATCAAGCCATGCAAAACTCCTCCAGGAAGTAAAAATGCTCCAAATCGAACAAGATAAGCAAAAATCGACCAGTAATTGATTGTTTATTTTGGGACACTATCAAAGGGTAATGTTTGATAGTACGTTCACAGGCTGGTGCAATCACCAATATCAGTCTTAATGAAACAAGGATTCAAGTGCTTAGTTATAATAAATGCTTGAGCCGATTTCATTTTGTTAAAATTAACTCTTCCGGTATGTTGCAAACAAGGGGTTGAGGTTGAAGTGCGAAATGTTTTAGATGTCCCCGGAAGAGCGAGCGCGTTTCCATAAAGGCATCAAAAACTCACAAGGCATTTCAGCTCATTTTAATTTATATTTCAGCTTTTTGGACACAGCTCATAAATTGGAGCTTTCTGCTTTATTTGGTCATTCGTCAATGTATCTTGACGAGTTGAACTCTGCGCTGAATGCGCATATCTAAAGTTAGACGAGTTTCATAAATCCAAAAGGTTCGATATTTGATTTGGAGGTACCATTATGATCCTTTCAAGGGCAAGCATTTTACTAGTTGATGATGAACCTTTGGTGCTTGATATGTTCTCTGCTGTTCTTGCAGACGAAGGATACGATGTAACCACTGCCAGAAGTGCCTATGAAGCAATCAACCTGCTGGAACAACGCTCGTTTGACGTCCTGATATCCGATGTGTTGCTTGAAGATATGGATGGTTTCGAGATCCAGGCTATTGCCAAAAGTAAATACCCGACTATGGGAGTAGTACTTATTACAGGTGCACCAAATCCAATAGATGCACAGAGAGCATGTATTTTTGGCATAAACTATCTCTCAAAACCCACAGGTTTCACTGCCCTTCTAAGAGCAACTGAACAGGCTCTTGAATGTTCAAGACCAGAAAAACTAAAAGCAGTGGCTTAAAATTTAACTTCGGCCCTTATGAATAAGTTATAGTCTGTTTTAGGGTTATAGACATTAAGAAATGGCACTGAAACTTTCTAAAAGTAACACCACAATTTAGATATGCAAATTTTGCTTTTTTTAAATAAAAAGAACAGGAAGGGAAGTGGCCTCATTAAAAACCATTCCTGTTCTTTATTCACTATTGATAAAATTTCAACAGCAGGTTGGTAACCCGCTGTGACTGCTTCAGTGCCCAACGCAACGTCGGTACTGAACCGTAGTCAGCCCGACAGACCGCTGCTGCAATCTCGATGCTGACTACCCTGTCCAATCCAATCTTTTCAAGATCCTTTATTCGCTCACACAAGTCAGTGAGCCCTAAAGAACCTTTATACCTTGGATTAGACTCGGGATCAAAATCAGGATGATCAAAGGAAATTTCCTTTTCCCCTACACCCCTACAGAACCTCCCAAAGATGTCATGATTCCTTATGATCCAATCGACTATCTTTGTCTGTTCCTCGGTCATCCACTTAAAGATCCCTTTCCACTCACTCCAAGACCTCAAGAGATGAACTCCTGCAGCCTGGTGAGTCCCTGGGTTGAGTGAATCCTTAAGCTTGCCGATGTCATGGACTAAAAGCCCACAACGAATTCCGGCAATGATCTCAGGCTTCAAACTTGCCCTGAGGTGATCCAGCCTCAATTCAAGTGCAGCATGAAAAAGATGCTGCCAAAGTGAAGCCTTCATATGAGTTGGCTTTTGTTCACCACTGATAGTTTTTTCTCGAATGAAAACCAGTTCTAGATCCTTTCCCCCAATGGGGAAACGACTCCTTTCCTGGTTCACAAGCCACTCCCTCCACCCTGCATCATCTGCAGTAGTGGAGGTCCAATGCAACCAGGATATCCAGCCCTCTGGCTGATCTATACCTGAAAGCCTAAGCACGCGCTTCTTCCACATTCTTCCGTACAATCTCAAGGATGTTCGGAAGTGGTGATGGCGGATGCCAAGGTCTGGGCTCAGGGAAACGGAAACTGCAATTTTCAGTTTCCGCAATCTCCCAAAGAATTCCTCTTGACCAATTGTCAAAATGAGGATTTCTCCAGGATGGTCGCCCCTTTTTCTCCACTCTGAGCACCTCTTGCTTGAGCTGCCCAGGAGGGATTACTACCCCCTTCGGATGATCTCCAAGATTGCTAAGTATTCCTACTCTTGTCAGTCCTGGAAACTTTCCTGCAAGCCTCCTTGCATTTCCCTCTGCTATTTCAAGCAGACGATAACCATATTGGTTTTTTAGTGTCTTCGGGTTTATTCTTAGGACACCATCTGCCAAATCATTAATGGCATCCTCATGCGCCACTGTCACAAACTTGCCCTCATCGATTCCGACGGCTAAAGCCTGCGACACCAAAGGTGCACTTTTAATGCATTCCTCAGGTGACATAAACCCTGACTCTTTTCCCATCCACTTGGACAAAAGGGACAGGTCACTTGCTACCCATCTGACTTCATTACAGATGGACTTAAGTGTCTCTTGCAGGATCTCCCGTGGAGCTTCTGACAGAACATCTCTGTCATATGGCTCCATTAAAGGCCCATACTTCCCCCCCCAGAATGTTGAGTAGACCGAAGATCCAGACAAGTATATTGGGAAGCCAATTCTTTCCTCTGCTTCCTTCATACTCTTCAGAATTATTTGATCCCAATTCAGGAAGCTAATTGAAACCTCCTGAACCCTCCTTATAACCTCTGGGAGTGACATGCTCGCAGAGATGCTTTTTATGGAGGATTTTGGAAGGCTTTCCTCAAGCTTAGAAAGTGCCATAAGGTCACTTTCTGAAGCTCTTTTAAGCTTTCCCTGAATCCTTAGCAGGTCGGACTCACGTCCAGCCTTTCTGTCCCTTTCCATCTGACGACGTCTCGATGCTTCAAGCTGAGCAGAGGCATCGCCGGGAAAAGAGAGCTTGACGAGCTCCAAATGAAAGCTCCTTTTCCTCACCTCCTCAAGAAGGAGGTCTACTTCCTTGAGGGATCTTGGAAACCCATCAAAGATGACATGTCCCGGGAAATCCATTGCTACCGCAAGAAACTCCTTTGCAAGGGAAAATGGGAGAAGATTTCCAAGCTTCCTTTCCTCTTCCCCAACTCCCATTTCTCGGGCAAATTGACCGAGATGGAAGACTTTTGACATTGGAAGAATTCTTTTTGCTTCCATAGTCAATGTAGATTTACCAGTACCCGGTAAACCTGAAAAAATAATCACTTTTTTCATTGTTTTTCCTTTAAAAACAACCTTCACCTCCAAGGTCTCAAAACTTTTTTGATAACAACCCTTGAGGCATTTAGAACATCATTCCCTTTCTGTTCTCAATGAAACTTTTCTGAAAAATTTCATTGAATACAAATTTAAAAAAAGCAGTGGCACTTCTAGAATTCCCGAAAGAAAACCTTGAAGTGCCTAAAGGAATAATTCACACCTGCTTTTATTATCTCTAGCGCAACTAGCAACTAGCTTGGATTACACGCTTCATGGCGTGCTCCCAAGCGACCGCTGCGCTTTGTGCATCGTACATTGGGTGGTGTGCCACCCCTGCAAACGGGATCTCAATCCCGTTCGCCTTGTTGTACGAGTCTACCGAACAGGGGTCCGACCCGATTCCGTAGAGTATGGTTCCTACTTCATGAAGCGGGAACGGCCCGCTCCATTGACGCTCGTCAAGCTTTCGCTCGACGCAGCGTCGAAATAGGCCACTTTCAACCGGACTGCCACAATGGGCAATCACTGTTGAACCCTCCTTCTGGGACATCCAGAAGTCCCAGAAAGCCTCCTCCAGCTCTTCGCTGGAAGAGTGGGTGACCTCCATGTCTTTTAGAGCAGGGAGAACATTCTCCCGAACCCAAGTGTCCCGGACTTCCTCGTCCGGGATCCGTCCCTGGAATTGAGAAACCTCTTCACCGTTCAAACGAACGGTGACGGCTATGGCAAACGATTTGCCATAGAGCCCATCGACTTCACAGTCGATGGAGAAGATTTTTTTTTCGCTCATAATTCTTTTCCTTCTCACACCACCTACGGACCCTACATCGTAGGCGATGTGAAGAAAAATATTTTTAAGGGTCCCTGAAAACCATTTAACTGATTCTCAAGGACCCTCAAAAAGATTTGTTTATGAATTCTACTTCCAATAGGCACAAATGTTTATTTAAAAAAACAATAATAACCTTTTAAAAACCATATTTGTGCCACTGCTATTCTCAAGTTGCTACATTGAGACATACCATGTCCTACAACATAGCTGATGAGAACAGCAGTTGAACTTCTACCTGAACCTAGCAAACATATTTCAAAAAATTTTTAAGCAAGGCTTAAATTTGGAAATGTCTGATATAAAAGATCAATGATTAAAAAATCATGGTGCCCCCTGAAGCCTGAATTACTCTCGCAGCAAGGTTCTACTCTCTTTATTACAATTTCGGACTGTTTGTGCTTTTATTTATGAATAAATCTTATTTATAATTATATTCAATATATTATGCTAGTTATTTTTTGTTTGATTTTGCATTTATAGCATTTATAATATTAATTTCCAACTAATTATGAGCATAACATTGATATTTCCAAAGTATTGCAGCTGTATTAATAAATTATTAAAGCTTTAGAGTAAGTAATTCCGATTAATTAATATATTTCAAAATCAAACATACGTGATAATACCTTGAAATGATTAACTTTAGACAGCTAAGTGAGGCTATTCTTCTTTTTCAGAGAACTATGAGATGGGCTCGGATGAACATACCTCCACCCAAAGGCATGGAACTTATTGATACCCTTGCACTGACATATACTGATGCGTCTGGAGGTCTAAAAGCAAAAGATTTAATGCAGCTTTTTGGTCTTACAAGGTCCTCTGTTTCATCTTTTCTTTCAAAACTTGAGAAAAAGAACTTCATTGAATATGCCAGTATCAAAAATGACTCTAGGTCAAAAATCATCCTGCTAAAAAATGAAAAGCCCCTTTTGGAAAAACTTCGTAGATACAATACCGATATTTCAATTCAAGGCAGTCGAACCCTTGAACACAAAGAATGTATTAGACTTGCTCAATATCTGCTTGCCATATCGCATAAACTTGGAGCTAGTAAGGAACCCGCCTGGAGCTATGACTTCCCACTTGTTGAAGCACAATTCAAGCTTGCCAGTGTATTAAACATGCTTAACAAAAGTTATATGGGTACAGATTACGATCTACTCAGCTTTCATTTACTGTATGAGCTATCAAAATCAAAAGAAGGAACAGAGATTTCCTTTCTTACAAAAATTTTGCCCTTTAGCGCACCTAATATCTCAAGAGCACTGCTCGGATTTGCAAGTTCCCGAATGATCAAAAAGCAAACATCCAGTGCGGATGCTCGTGTAATTCTTGTAATTCCAGAACAAAAATTGTTTAACGAATATAACAGAATACAGTCTCCCATTGAAAAAAAACTCATGTCTGCAACTACTGAATTTACAGAACAGAAACTTCATGATTGTATCCATCTACTATTTAAAATCGGTAGTGACGCTCATTCATATTCCAAAACCTCCCCAGATCAAATAAGGATTTGCGCCTGTGAGAATGATTATGAAAGAGCTAGAGTACTTCTGGCAAGGTATCTTCTGGGGAACAAAGAAGAACAATGTTTTGGAAAATCATTTATTTCAGGTGATTATCCATTGGCTTATATTGAAAATAAAGGGCAACTGGAATCATTAGTCGAAATAGCATTTGTGAATGGAAGATTTATAACGGGACGATCATTTGGCAACCACGATTCAGTCAATACTCTGATTAATGAGCTAAAAAAATATCTTGCTTCAAGCATAAAATCATTATGAATAATAAATTAGCATATTATACCTTATAGCAGATACCGACAAATGACCTACGAATAAATCTACTCAACGCCAGCTGGCGTTAACACTGCTGGATTAATAGTTCTATCCCATCTGTTTAAAATATCAAGGTTCTGACCAGAACCAAATGTGACTCCATTGTCGTATTCAGACCTGAGGAAACCAAGATTTCTATATAATCTGACTGCCCCTTCATTACTCTCTTCGCAATAAAGGGAAACCCGAACTGGCAAAGCAAGTTTACGTGACTCAGAGCGTATAACATGTTCAAGAAATGGAGTCATTAATCCAAGAGACTGTGCAAATGGCGTTGTATTGACTGAATTCAAACTCAAAGATCCATCACTTTCTTCACTGATTATACAAAAGCAGACCGGTTCATTCTGATACCGCAATATATACAATCTACTATCAGGATCCTTAGCTCGATTTTTATAACTTTTTATTGCATACTCTACCAATTCATCTGATCGATACGTATTTCGAGAGTTATAAATCGATATTCTTTCCAGAACTTCCATATCAAAAATTTGATCATTACTTTCAACAGCAAAAGTTACTCCAACACCTTCGAGCTCAGATATCAGCACGTCTCCTCTCCTGAGTGAATTTCCATAAAGTACGCCAAGAGTTAATCCGGCTGTACTTACTGTATCAAGTTCAAGCATGAGTCTTTGCAATCCGCTCTCTGGATCCTGCTTAATGTATTCGTATGCATGTGATAGAATAGTGTTTGCACGTTTCATGAATAATTGTGCGGCATGCCTTTTATCATAAAAACCCAGTTCGATTTCCTGTCTCGCAGCACCATCTCCAATAACCTCACATAATACAGAGTAGACCTGATTATATTTTGTTAAAATGTGGCTCAAATCAGACGTCTCAAGTTCGTCACATAATGTAAGTATTATATCTCCCGATCCCCTATTTTCAGCCATTGCAACAAATGCCGAAAGAATCTTAGTCTCGTAACCAGAATGCTTCTTCAATGAATCTGCCATTACTTCTTTCAAACCAGGCTCAGAAAGTAGAAAAGACATTATATATAATTGACTGGCAAAAGGAATCTCAGAAATATCAGCATTAAATTCCTTTTCAAGAATTCTTCTTGTTGATACGGCAAGAAGAAGAGGCATGCCCTCACTTTGATCGTTCATTAACACCGAGAATGGATCAATCTCCTCCTGTAAAAGATACTCTCTGATTGGTATTTTTTTCAGCTCACTGAAAGACGTCGCATGAGAATGGTAAATTTCCGAACACAGACTATCTATGGCTGTTTTAAGTGAAATTATTTCGGTTTCTGTGAAATCTTCTATATTTAAACTTGTAGATGGATAGAATTCCTCAAATACATGTGAAACAATTGTAAGATCTTCAATCACTTCATCCGAAGTCATCCACTCTTCATACCATTCATCAATGCTGTTCTGCTGATCAGGGGTAGTATTATCTAATTCAACTAATCTTACAAATACATCTTTTAGTGCAAAAAAAGATTGTACGATATAGGGGGATTTTATTATTGACTTTACAGAATCACGCAAATCTTTTTCTGCTTCTATATTTTCCAGAAACTCCATCAATAGTTCTCCTCTTGACTCAATATATCTATTTGCAACTTCTCTCCGTGAATCAATAGTTTCAGAAAATATACCATGGAGATCAGACTTGTCGTTTCTTAGAAGATCATAAAGGGCATTTTTAATTCTGGTTTCTGATATACCAGTATCATTAGCTAATCTTCTGATGCAGATATCTTCTTTACCACGAAAATATGGTCGTAGTATTTCAGATGATAGCGCTCTTATCAGCATAGAAGCGTAGATTATCTCTTCACTAAACCCGTCAGAGACTTCCATTTGATCAATCGAACTGTCAAGAACACTGAAATCAACTAAATCAAGTTTTTTATATTTTTGAAGGAATTTATCAAAATCATTCTTGGAACTGACATACAGAAGTTCACCAGCTGACGAAAATCCTCCAACTTCGTTTCTACCAATCTCCTGACAATAAACCATACTGCCGTCCATATAAAAGCCATAAACACTGACTCCTGAATCAAATTTTGCAAGATTCTTATCCCATCTCGAACTGCTTCCGAACGAAGCAACAAGATCAGCGACCTCAAGCTCATGAGCGATGATATTTTTTAGTATGGGGTTACGTTCAGATAAATAAAGATCGTTTATAACCCCTCTGAAAATGTTTGACATCGAATGATCAATTCCATCATAAAAGGATATTAGTTTATCAACTACATCTCTATTGAGCTGTAAAAGTAATATTCGCTCATAAGGTGAAGAATGATCATATATCTCTTTAAATTTATTATCGTATTGAAAAATTCGTTCATAGGTCCCATCTCTAATTGAATCTTCTAGAAAATCAACAATCGCATCAGCAGCCTTTTCTGCATATTGTAAATTCGTTTCTTTAACTATGTAATCTCGTATAATCGTTTCTACCCTGTTTCCACCTGGTATAGAATTAGTAATATGTGCATTGGAAATCACTATTCCAGTTTTCTTGTCCTTAAAGGACACCACATCCCCTGAGCCGTTCTGATCGACCTCCCCCCGGTTCGGAATACTAATCTGCTCGGTCTTAGCTCCATCTTTTCTCCTTACAAAGGCTTTTATATCTGCCCGCCTATCCGTGGTATCCTGCCCTCCACTGTCTTTCTCAACTACCCGGTATGCCTTCCATTCAAACATCATTTC
>DAOLCO010000052.1:0-7680 GCA_035327825.1 Oligoflexia bacterium
CGCAAAATATTGGGACAGGAATCAGGGAGTGGTGAAAAAAATAGGGTGGTACTTAGTCTGAGTCTGCTCCTTCTTAGTCGGAGTCTGCTCCTTATAAAAAATAGGGTGGTACTTAGTCTGACTTAAGTCTGACTTACTTAGTCTGACTTAAAAGTCTGACTTAGTCTGAGTCTGCTCCTTATAGAGCAGTCTTAGTAAGCTACGGTCGTATTTAAAATACGGTCTTAATCTCTTCGGGATGGTAAAGACTACATGCTTGTGGGGATGGGGTAGCAGAATATTTTCATGAAGGGTTTCAGCAAAGATATGCGATCTCTTCGCTGAACAACTCGAATATCGGAAACAACAACAAAATCAAATAAGCCATATTAAGCCTGTGCGATTAACATATTAATTATTACAAGACTTTTGCTAACATGGATCATAACAAACCATCGATATAATCTACATAATTTGCAACATAAAAATTGAATTAAAGAATCAATGAGGGCGTTTAAAAAACCTTTATCAATCATAAACCCTTCGGGGAGCGAATAAGTTTTTTTAACTTCTTATTCGCTCCCGTTTCATTTGAGACTAACTAAGTCACCCGTAAAAGGCCCCTCTCTCGATGATAGAGAATAAGCGCCCTGGTTACAATAGCACCTGCAACAATCAGAAACCCCCACACCAGTTGGAACCCAATTTTTTCTCCAAGAAAAAATCGCGCAAAGAGTATCCCCAAAAAGGGCTCAAGCCCACCAATGTAGGCTGCAACTAGATGTGAAAAACCCGGTTTGATTGCCTTTGTCAGAATAATGTACGCAAGGCCGTACATTACTCCATCCATAAGCACAATCTGTTGGCCAGAACTTGTTAAATCAAGAGTCTGTTCCATGCCCCGACCAAAAACAAGAATCACCAGGATTGCAATTCCAATTTGTCCAAAGATAAACGCATCTATCAGAACAAATCGATCTTCTGGTACTCTCTCTGTCTCTTCCTCGCCAAGAAACAGATAAAATGCAAAAGCAAGACCACCCAAGACACCAATAGCAAGTCCAGGAATATTTAGCTCTGTCGGCTGATACAAAAGAATTATCAGACCAGCAAATATTGTCACTCCCGTGACAATATCAAGACGAGAAATTGGTCGCCTTAAGACAGCCTTAAACACCACTATCCAAATGATAGCGCCATGAAACAAAATCAAGGCAACGCCAACTGGAATCTCCAGAATAGCCATCGGGAATGCCAAAGTACCGACCAAAACTCCAAGCATCGAGCCCACGAAAAGCCCACTTTTTCGAAATTTTGGCAGCCTTCCATTTAATGCCAATATAAAAATCGAGGCGCCTAGGGCCCTAAGTCCTGAAATCAGCAATCCATCATTTAGGCCAGATGCCTTGATTATGACCCCGTCCAAGGCAAACATGCAGGACGAAATCATCACCGTCAAAAACAAAACCAGCTCTTTTCGGAGCATTGATCGTCCCTTCATTTGAAACGAAAAAATTAAAAACGAAACGCCCTGTCAGGAGCCAATAATTAATTTAAATCTGGGCTACTGACAGAGATTTAATTCCTCTACTCATTCTATGTTTTATAAGAACATGGCGCATAGTGAACTTGGTGGCGGTTCTACCTAATAATACGGGAATTTTGGTTGATATACCCCTCGTGATTTGATTTTCCATACGGAAAATCAAATTGGTGTATGTGAGCCGTAGGCGAACCAGATTAGCATATACTGAACGCACAGAATGTCAATCGCTCGAAGGGTGTCAAGAAAAGCTTTAAAAATATTATGTTTCCTTTCTTGAAGGGCCTGACTGCCCTCAGTTTATCTGAACGAGGGGTATACTTGTATCTGGTTCGCCTCCGGCTCTAAATATACTGAACGCTTATGTTAGTCTCTGCAAATACGGAAAACTATACTGAGTTCAGTATATACAACTAGCGGCACATCTCAACTGGGTATGCTCATAAATGGTATTGTGATAACAAATAATGTATTTCGAGATCGAGGTATTTTTCCCTTAAATGTTTAAAACAATCAATCTCTTAAGTGATCGACTTGAACTTATGAAACTAAATTTTATTGAACGGGTACTACAACATTACCCCGGATTTCCTTCAACACTGGGTTTAAACCTACAACTTCTCCATTTTCATCAAAGCGCCATTTACCAAATATTATGGGTAGGAAAACATAAAAGTTACTACAATCACTAATGATTATCCTAATAAAGACTCCCCCAACCCGTCAAATACGAATTGTCAAGCTGAAAACTAAAAGATCACCACCAATTCCATGGGTTAACCCATGGAATTCTCGAAGCGAGAAGGACTGAAGCAGCAAAAAAGAACTAGTTGTCCCTGAAAAAGTCAAAAACGATTTATATAATTTACCGAAATATCCCTATGGGTCTAAAATAGCGCTGAAAGAATAGAAAGAAGACATAGATTCTGTCAAAAGATTTGGCAAAAATAATGTTATTGATCCACTTTTTCAGATTAAAAGCACAAGCAGCCATAAGAAGATTGATGGAGTCTCCAAGGATCCCTTTAAGAAAGTTACGCTTAAGCCTATGATCAGTTTTTAGATGAGAGATGATAGGTTCGATTGATGATCTTCGGTTTAAGTTGGTTTGTCTTGTTTTGAGCTCTTTCACTGAAAGATCTTTTCTACTCTATCTTTTCCAAGTCGTTTCCTAAAATATGTTAAATCTGAGGGATCTATTGGCAACTCCCATTGAAAGTGAGTCTCTCCACAAAAATACTGGTAATAGGGATTTAGTACTCATCGAGATACCAACACTTCATCACTTAAATTCTCTAGCGATTTTAAGAGCATTAGACCAACCATCAACCTTATCCGTTTGGCAGGTTTTCCTTCCTCCGGGTTGTAACATGAGTAGTAACATGAAAATTCTTCTTCAAAGTAATTCCAGTTTATACTGTCGGATAATTTATAAAGCGATTCTTTAGGATTTGATTGCTCTTTTAGGGTCGGTGCTAAAAAGCATAATTGTCCCTCTTGTGTCTGTTTTGATCTCATAAATTACCATGTTATAGAAATTTCTTATCGTTAATTTCTATAACATAATTTGTGCTATTTCGCCTTGATAAAACAAAGCATTTTAACAAAAATACAAAAATGAAAGACTGGTGGGGAGGAAAAAGTTCTGGCTTGATGTCTTGCGAGGAGCGGATTGTTTTTGAAATTTTTCCTAAGCTAAATCAACACCGTATAATTTCAAAAATCCCTCGGAGAAATTGCGATCAGCAATTTTGAGAATGAGCTCCTCGGAAGACATCAAGACAGAACTTCTTTGGTGGGGGAAGCTATCTATTGATACTAAAATCAGACTTCTCCATTTAGCTCTTCAACCAGGTTTTTTATCCTTTCTTATTAATTCCGGTCGATTCTTATAGCTCTTCATTAGGGATTCTTTCACATTAACAATAACTTAGCAGTTTTTCAGGGACAACTAAAATAGTGTTGTCTTTATTTTACTCATTAGTAAAATAACATAGATGTTACTTTACTAAGGCACGCAAGCACCCGCCAAGATCATGAAAAGATATTTTAAAGATCAGCCGAACATTCCTCTTTGGTTTCAAGTTCACAATGGCGAGAGTCATTATGAAAAGGATGGTATTGAAGTTATCCCGATTGAAAAATGGGTGAAGAGACTAGGGCTTCCTTAGAGAAAGTTTAGATGGAAAATTACTGCTCGTACTTTATTTGTCCGTTTAAGAGGGGTCATAAACAACGTATATCAATTCAAGCCTAACAATTTAATCGCCTCTCTCCAGGGCAGGACAAGAACGTCTCCTCTTTTCTGATCTCTGTTCGCATTACATGCACAGATTAAATTTGCTTTTGGAACCACATCCTTGAAACTTATCAAACCATTAAATGATCCGGGGCCCGGATTGTCCCCTGACTTTATTTCAATTGCATAAACTTGCCCATCGGGTTTTTTAACAATTAAATCGACTTCGGCATCGTTACTGGTGCGGTAGAATGAAAAGTCATAATCCAATTCTTTATAGCGAGCCAAATGAATTATTTCATTTATCAAAAAATGTTCAAATGCTTGACCATACTCTGTTGTCCTGGGATTGACTGCTATACTTAACTTCTTCTCTATAGCTCTTTTTACGCCTAGATCGAATAAGTAGAATTTGGGAGCTCGCTTAATGCGCTTACTTATTTTTCCAGAGTATGCATACAGAAACTGTCCCAGCAAAGTGTCTTCCAGAATCTGAAAATATCCCTTAGCGGTGGCGTAGCTTATGCCTGCATCTCTGCCAACATCTGAAAAGTTTAATAGCTGGCCATTCAAGTCGGCGGCTATGTCTAAAAAACGCAAAAATGCACCAAAATTTCTAATCTCCGTTTCTCTCTGTATCTCCTCTTTTAAATAAGTTTCAACGTATGACCTTAAATTTCTGGAAATATCTTGCTCACTTTCTAAGAATGCGACACTTGGTAATGATCCGTAGCGAAGTACTTTTTCAAGGGAGAATTTTTTCCCGAGCTCGATATGAGTTAGTGGAAAGAGGTTAAAGGTCCAAGCTCTACCAGCTAACAAATTAGCCCCTGCTCTTTTTAACTTTCTCGCACTGGATCCACTCATGCAAAATGAAATGCGCTTTTTGTAGTTGTAAATAAGAGACTGAACCTCATCTAAAAGGGCTGGCACTTTTTGAATCTCATCTATAAAAACATGCGTCAGAAGGGCTTCCTTGGCTTCTACTTCGTCTCGTATAGTGGAGGGCCTTTTTGAGTACTTTTCGTATTCATCATCATGCAACAGGTCAATTTTTAAGGTAGTTTGAGGATCAAGCAAAGCATCGATTAGAGTACTTTTCCCAGTTTGCCTGGCACCAAATAGAAAAAAACTGTTGTTTTTAGGAAGGGTTAGCAGTCTGTTTATCATGGATTCTAATTTAGCATGCAATTTAGAAGGTGTCCATGCAGAATGTTAGAGCTAAGTTTTAGGGCCGCTTTGGACGTGCTCTGGGCCTACTCAAAAAGAGGGATAGGAACTTTCACTCCCTTGTTAATAAGCATGCACGGCACACACGGCAAAGCGCAACGGGCGAAGCACCAGCGACGCGCGTTCTTATACCTCAAAGTTATTTATCACAAAACAATATCATTTGAGGTATCCCACATTGCCCCTCAGTACCTTTAACCTCAGTTGTCTCATATTTGATAACTTTATTTTTCAATAGTCTTTCAATTGTTTGATGAAACATTAGGAAGCCTAAACTAGCCTTACCGCTAGGAAAAATTTTACTTGTTGTGCTGTTAAGAGCGTCAGCCCAGCCTGCACCTGGATTATCATTTATGTAATCAGTAACCACAGAGACGAAATCATGTGGTTCATAAAAATCATACCTCTCTTCATCCTCCCATAGAACCTCTGTTATAACTTGATTTTTTGTTACGGTAGCAAAGGTATTGGGTGGTATTTCCATCGCCCAAATTATTTTTTCATTTAAGCCAATAATTGAACTAACTAGCTGCATTCCCTTCTCAGTTTTTAATGCTAATAACCTGGAATTATGATTTGCAACGAAAATCCTATCTGGTTCCCTTGTCGTCAAATATAGAGTTACACTTTCTGATCGAAGATTAACTTCTCTGATTGCTTCTAAAATTGATCTACCTGAATCATATGAACGCCCAATAGCAATTAGCCAAGCTTCAGCTGCATGGATTGTGGTTTTGTCTGAAAGTGTGATTCCATTTTTCTTTTCCCCTTCCAGTCTAGTGTGAAAAACTACTCCTTGTGAAAGTAGAGACTCCGCTAACAGTATGGTATTATCGTAGGAAGCTAAAACTCCCCCGATCCCAACTCCTACACTTGCTATTCCTTGTTTTTCATCAAATCTTGGCTGCGCCCATTCAACTCCTCCTCCATCATTCGTCCGACTATGCGCAATCCCTATTGATCCAGGCAATTCACTCAAATCATATAGAGATTGAAATGTTGAACAGGAGCCTACTGTGCGCTTACGATAAAGTACGTTTTTATCTATGGTTGCAATACCAGTGTAAAACCCACCAAAAATACTCTCTTGCCTTCGTGTCATCTCAATTAAATGGGGTGCTGCTACTGAGTCACCAATATAAGCTGAGATCATACACATAGAAGTATCGACACTTTATTAGGGGTAGCCGGTAAGTCTTACAGGCGCCGCAAGCTCGCCGCAAGTACGTATTGATATCACTTCCACTCCATTTTAACGTGCAAGTCTGTTGTACCCACAACTTCAAAACCAAGGCGCCGATACAAATGCTGCGCTTGATTCTCTAGAAGAACCTGAAGTCGCAATGGAAGTGCCAAGCTTTTAGAGTAGTCCATTAACTCCCTTGCTATCGCAGTCCCAAACCCTTTTCCTTGATACTTTGGAAGAATCTGAAGTTCACTTAAAAACAAATGATCCAAAAATATAGCGATGCTCAGAACTCCGATTGGCACGTCATCTAGCAGCACAATTTTGTGTGGAGCCCTATTCCATCCTTCCTTAAAAAACACATCTTGGAGTGGTTCGTCCCAAGATCCAAATTGGCGAATAACAACGTCTCTATAGGCAGAATGGTGCACAGTTCGACCGAACTCCAAATCCTCATCTTTGTCTGCTTCTCTATATGTAATGGTTGACATACACCTTTAAGGATAAGGTTGAAGCGCGCGGGTCGAAGACCCTATGGCGCGCATTGATATCCACTAGTACATTAAAATAGTTGACGCTGGCAAATGAAGATATTATTGATTTCTGGGAAAGGCGGGTTTTTTTGCTTTACTCAGAAGTGCTATGGGTAGTAAAACATAAAAGTCTCTATATTCATTAGACTTAATGATATTCTGTATACCTCCCTTGGTCAATCTCCAGAGTTCTCTGCTAAAAATAACGATACCAGCCCCGATTCCATGGGTTCCCCCATGGAATCGGGAGACTGAGAATACACTGATAGTCATAAATGAGCTGCTAATCCTGAAAACCAATCAATTTCCCTGATTCCAGACAAGGGGCTACCACTGACATTTCAAAAATGCCTAAAAAATAAAATCATCATATTCCGGTTCCTGGAATTTCCTATCCTTACCCATCTTCGGCGGGGCTCTCCAATCTGCAAGTCCCAGATTCTCACAGATTCGGGTAATCTCCTTCGAATCCTGAATAAACGCCTTGATCCTCATCCTCCCCCCACACTTCGGGCACTTCAGAGGATCTACCTCATACACCTTCTTGATAAGACGTGCCCAGGATTTGGAGACCGGCTTCTTGTCTGAATCAACAAGGAACTGTCTCAGAGAAATATTAAAATTCCTAATGAGGAAGGCGGGGTGGAGATTATGTATCCACTTCTCTCTTTTTCTGGATTTTGGAATAAAATTCCTCCTCAGCAAATATACGTAGAGAATTTATGGAAACCTCGGAAGGCGTGCGGTCAGCACGACTGAGAATGAAGAAAAAGAGAGAAGTGGATACATAATCCGGTGGTGTACTGATTGGTACTACCCACTTTTAAACAACTTCAAATCGTTTAAGCATCATTATTTTAAGCTTTTGAATATACTATAAATTCAGAAGGGCTCTTAAAGAGGGTGGTACCTGCACGGGAGTTTCGTCATATCTCCACCATTTTCTAAAAATAGCTAATAAGACTAGAGA
>DAOLCO010000053.1:0-6029 GCA_035327825.1 Oligoflexia bacterium
AACGCTTGCACCCTCCGTATTACCGCGGCTGCTGGCACGGAGTTAGCCGGTGCTTTTTCTGCAGGTACAGTCAAGTTGCCCTTCTTCCCTGCTAAAAGAACTTTACGACCCGAGGGCCTTCATCGTTCACGCGGCATTGCTGGATCAGGGTTTCCCCCATTGTCCAATATTCCCAACTGCTGCCTCCCGTGGGAGTCTGGACCGTGTTTCAGTTCCAGTGTGGCTGATCATCCTCTCAGACCAGCTACCTATCGTAGCCTTGGTAGGCCATTACCCCACCAACAAGCTAATAGGCCGCAACCCGATCTCCTCGCGCCCGAAGGCTTTACCAAAGTAGTCCAGAGACCACTTTAGATCATTCGGTATTAGCTTCGGTTTCCCGAAGTTATCCCCAGCGAGGAGGGACGTTAATTACGTGTTACTCACCCGTGCGCCACTGTACTCATGGCCGAAGCCACTTTCTCGTTCGACTTGCATGTTTTAAGCATGCCGCAAGCGTTCGTTCTGAGCCAGGATCAAACTCTCCAGTTTGAAAAGCTGCTGTATATCGTCAGTGAATCCTGTATAACACTGACTATCGTGGTCATACTCTGTAGTAAACTACAAAGCACGCCACAAACAAATTTACTTTTCGACTACATGACTTTTACATCATGCGTTAAATACGTCGCAACCCAAGAATCGCGGGATTATACTCTCGTATAATTCCTAAAATTACTTAGGAGCATTTACGAACTTGAACCTTGATAAAACGCAAATGCATTTACCAAAGCTGCTCTCTTCTACCCATACCAGCGATTTAAAAAACTTCTCTTGAAGGACAAGCTGTTCAAAAACAACTCCAAGGAAACTTACGAACTAAAAAATTCAAAAGCTTCCTCAGCCACTAGATTACACAGCCACTAGATTACACAACCACTAGCCTACACAGCCACTTGCACTTCAAAACTTCCCACTTGAAACAAAAACATTAATACCAAATCCCCGCTTACATAATAAATCTGCGACAAAAATAATTCGCAGCGTTAAAAGTAATCCAAAGGCATTTTTATTAACAATAACAGGGTCTTAAGATCGCACTGATCCCTAACCCTGTGAATGGGAGGCAGGTTCTATACCAAGTGCTTTTAGATTACAAGACCACGGATCATGAAAAGTGAAATTATTTTTACTTTTTGATGACATAATCCCAAATAGCACATCCAAAAACCTACAAAATTAGTACCAGATATCCTTTTTCTCGCGCTAAAAAGTTTTACAAGAGAATAGACTTGTGGTTTGAACCCGCCGGGCAAGATGGCGAATCTTTGTAGATGTTCGCTAGCACTCAGATATTTTAGCATTAAAAAATGCCCGGCACCCACTTGAATTTATCCCCAAATCTTTCTGGCTCAAGAAATTATGACTATTTCTCAACATGAAACAGAACCTGTTACTCCTCCAGTAGAAGAGCTGATAGAAGCTGGAAAGGTTGACGTACTAAGTTCGCTTCTTGGCGAAATGCGTCCACCAGAAATCGCAGATGCCCTTCGTTCAGTAACAATTTCAAATTGCGGAGTAGCACTTTCACTGATTGACATTGAAACAGCGGCTCTTGTTTTTCCCCTACTTCCTGAAGAGACCCAGCTATCACTACTTGAAGAATCAACCGGAGAGCAATTAAGAGAAATAATTGCAGCAATGGTTCCCGATGACCGGATTTCATTCTTTGGCATAACACCACCTGAGCTACTGCCAAAACTGTTAAGCTACCTCAATCCCCTTGAACGAAAAAATGCCCAAAAACTTTTAAATTATCCACCAGACAGTATCGGCCGACTGGTAAATCCAAACTACGTAACCGTTCGACCAGACTGGACCCCAGAGCATGTACTTCGCTACATAAGGCGTTACGGAGAAGAAGCAGAATCCTTCGACTCCCTGTATGTGATTGACGATGACGGCGTATTAGTAGATGAAGTTTCGTTAAGAAGCGTTCTTCTTGCCGATCCAAAGGATACTGTTTCTTCATTAATTGATGGTCATGTAGTTTTTCTAAATGCCATTGATGATAGAGAACGCGCAGTACATACACTGGATCGCTATGATCAGGCAGTGCTACCAGTAGTTGACGAAAAAATGCGAATGCTTGGTATTGTTACATTTGATGATATAGCAGACGTTGCAAAAGATGAAGCAACAGAGGATTTTCACAAGGTTGCCGGAATCGACCCCCTTGCAGCATCATACCGAGAAACCGGCATTATCAAATTATTTTCGACAAGAATAAGGTGGCTTCTGATTCTTATCGGGGTAAACGTTATTTCTCTCACGATAATTACCTTTTACGAAAATACTCTTAATTCAATGATTGCTCTTGCTTTCTTTCTTCCACTTCTGATCGGAAGCGGAGGAAATACCGGCTCACAGGTAGCAACTCTGATGATTCGAGCTCTTGCCACAAAAGACGTAGAAACTTCCCAGTGGATGAAAATTTTTATTAAAGAATATGCTCTTGGCATATGTCTGGGGCTTGCCATGGGAATTGCAAGTTTTGGCCTCGGGTACCTTAAGGGTGGAACCCAGGTTGGATTAATAATAAGTCTATCCATGTTCAGCATAGTCCTTGCTTCAAACCTCATTGGTACCCTTCTTCCTTTCATCCTTACAAAACTTAACATCGACCCAGCCTTTGCAAGTAGCCCGCTTGTTACTACCCTGGCAGATGCAACTGGTCTTCTTATTTATTTCTCCATTGCTACATCAGTTATGAATAGTGGGTAACAGTTGAATAACTTACATGTGAGTGATAATCTCTCTTGTGAGCTTAGCCACAGCACTTGTTTTTTAAGTTTTTTTTAAAACCAAATATGTGTAGAGCCATTCATGTACCCTATTGAAAACTTAGTGTGTTCTTGAAGTTTCGATAGGGAGCATTACTTTTTCTTGTTTTAATCATCCTGGAGGTTTTGTATGAAGAGGCAAAAACATATCTTATCTGAAAAAGACGTTCTAACATCCGGAGAAGCTGCAAAGATATGCCAAGTAAGCCTTAATACAATTATCCGTTGTTTTGACAAGGGTATGATAAAGGGCTTTAGAATTCCTGGCAGCAGGTTCAGAAGAATACCGGTTAATAGTCTTTTAAGATTTATCAAAGAGCACAATTTAACTCCAAATCCTGAACTACTGAATAATATAGCGATCAGGAAAGTTTCACTTTTTACTGATGACGATTCTCTCTTTAGGGATTTTTCGGAGTCCCTGGGAAATCAGTTTCGAGTTTTCAGAGTTTCAAGTTTATTTGATGCTGGGATAAACCATTCCGAAGGGCATATTCTTGTTTTTGATTGCAGGACAGCAGACATGAAAATGCTGCTTAAAATCCTTCATTCAATTCAGACTGGAACAAACGGGGATAGTTTTTCACGAGTTGTATTGTTAGCCTGGAGAGAAAATCAGATTACAGGCATTTTCTCACAGTTCCCGCTCAAGATACTAAATTGTCCCGCTGAACTGGAGAGAGATAAATTACTTGAAAGAATCATCTCAGAGTGAAAAATGTGGGGACCAGGCACCAGTGTTAAAGTTTTCAAAAGGTTGGCCGTGCTCCCCCTAATTTGGGAAAATCAATTAAAAAATCTCTACGCAGACAAACAGCAATGCCCACAAAGGCACGGAGTAAAGACCGATACGATTAAAAAAAGTGGCAGGGAAAATATCAATTGGAACAACATTAAGATATTCCAACATACAATAAATAAAATTTCCAAAATCAGTAAGAAATGGTATTGGCAGAAGAGAAAGTATTAACAACCAGATGCTACAATAAAGAAAACTCAACAACCACATTCTTATCACCGATGCGAATGAATTCTCAAGTTGCATGGATGAGGACGAGTCAAAAAAAATTACTTCTGGAGTTTCGTTTCTTTTTTGAAAAATGTTTAAGAATGAGCCCATTACAGTTTTTATTACATCAACAGATTTCACAAGCGAATCTTTTAAATCATAATTGACTTTAGTTTTAACTGGTGAAATACCCACAAGAAATTTATTGTCTTTCTCATTATAATCTGGCGCAACCTCACAAATATTGAACTCCGAAAAACGCTCGTAACCGAAGCGTAATGTCTTCCCTCCTGAATCATTTACAAACTTTGCCAGCAAGGACCAATCGGAAATCGGTTGATCATCAACTGAAAGTATTTTATCTCCGACTTCTAATCCAGCAATGCTTGCCGGGGATCCCTTCATTAAATAACCAATAACCGGATCATTACTAGTCACAGAGTGTTTAAAAAAATATTGCAAAGAAAATGAAAAAATCAAAGCATAAGAAAAGAGAATAGCAGGAGCAGATAGAAAAATTATCAACTTTTTCCAGATATTATTATTTTGAAAGTGCGTAATTGAAGAATAATTCATCTCAAGATAAGAACCAAGAGGAACAAGATTCACAACAAAATCAAGTCCCGCCAAATTTATTCTTCCTGCTTCCTTCCCAAAACCAAATACGAATGCACGAACCCCTACCCCAAGAAATCGGGCAACAACTAATCTTCCAAGTTCTCTGAGAAATAGAACAAGAGAAACAGGCAAAAATGCTATAAACAGACTAAGACAAGAAATGTAGTATACAAATATCATTTTATTATAATTACAGATGATAAATAACCAAAGACAGAATATTTTATTAGGCAATATAAAAAAAATACCCCAAAGCTTAACCAGTTCTTAAGATTACCTTGATCTTTTTTAAGAAGATTATAAAATCAAAATATTGCATTGAACATAAAAAAGCTGCTTATTTGATAAATAAATGGTGAATATAGCAGTAGAGTTGTATTTCAACTCTACTGATAATTTAGGTAGTTAGGGGGTTAGCTTTAAGTAATTTAAAGTTAACCTCTGGAAAATTTTCAAGACAAAGTGAACTTCTTGCTGCCAATACTTCAGGGATCTAATTGGTATAATTAGTAACTTTATGAATAAATCGTATTTACAATTAAACTAAAAACATGAGAGTCTTAAAGATGTTAATCTATTTTCATTTATCATAACTTATCTAAGAGTCGTGTTTAATTTTGTGCATAATTTTATAATAAATAAAATACGCAAAATTTGCGATTACTTTTCTAAGGCAAATTTACCTTATCTTAGGCAATCTCGATCTGGTTCCCAAAGAGGTGCTACTCTTGCAGAATTTGCCTTTGTTGCCTTAATTCTTATAGCAAGCCTTCTTGCGATAATTTACATGGGGCTTCTTATAGCATTTAATTCTGGGGTTGGTCATTCTCTTACCTTGGGTCTAAAGGTTGCTCAGTCTTCCCCGGAAATAATTCCTGATATTTACTCACTTGATGGTACTGATCCTGACTATGCCGAGTTCAGGGCTTGGCAAGCAGATGTTCTTGCAAAAACAGAAGCCTCAGATGTTTCCATGCTTCATTCAGGCCCGTTTAAGTTTAGAGAGCTGGAAATTGAAGATGGTGTGCCTGGAGCAACTCCACACAAAGGGCCAATTGCTCTTCTTTTACCAGGGCAGGCTATTAAAGTTAACCCACCTCCAGGAAGCGACCTCGAACCATATTGGATACAACATCCCCACGTATGCACTGAGGCTTCACTTGGAATTCCCTGTCCTGATGGAAGAAATCGCTTGCCAAATGAAACCCTGCCAGACCTTCTAGCGGAATTTCCTGCTCAAACCATATCCGTGCCCTTTCTCTCCACCATGCCAAATTTTCAAATGGCTCCTATTACATCTGTAGGATACATTTCAACTAAAGCTTATGCTGGAGAGCCTCCACCACCACCTCCTCCGCCTACACCTACTCCGACTCCTACACCAACTCCTACACCTACTCCGACACCTACACCAACACCGACTCCGACACCTACTCCGACACCAACACCGACTCCGACACCTACTCCAACACCGACTCCGACACCTACTCCGACACCAACACCGACTCCAACACCGACTCCAACACCAACTCCAACTCCAACTCCAACTCCAACTCCAACTCCAACTCCAACTCCAACTC
>DAOLCO010000054.1:0-6028 GCA_035327825.1 Oligoflexia bacterium
GGTGGATGGTTCATGAATAGTTCCGCAAGATAACCGGTGCACGGCGAAGCAATCAGACGGACGTCACTCGCTCCGTACGGGGGGCTAAGTTATTAACGATAATCATTAGTATTGCGGTAAATTTGGCTTTCGTAGTGAAGGGTTACGATTTATTTAATCTGTGTTGTTATCTTGCGCAATTTCTCCCCATTTTTAACAGAGGCATATTATAGATGATTTCAATATTTTAAAACTTATAAAGGCAGTGTTGAAAAACGAGCCTATAAGAGGACTTAGAGAGATTTTCCAGGCGGTCATCATCTTTGTCAGGTGAAATTTAGAGTCACTAACTACTGAGCTAATTTGCAATTTTTAATTGATCCAGATCCCTTAAAAAGTTCTTAACAATTAAGGGTGTTTCCTTGCTGTCGACTCCAATGTAATCATGAACAGATAAATTTCTATGTGAGAGGTACTCTCCCCATTGTTCGGCATTTTGAATGATTTTCATAGAGAGTGCTGCTTTAATTGCATCCCTTGGGCTATAAATTTCGTAACCTTCAGCGGTGCCCAATTGTTTAAAATGCTTCCATAAGTATTCGAATGATATCTCAAATGCCTTTGCCAGAGCTGCGCCTGCAAGTTTGTCTTCAGGTGTTTTTTTGTAGGAACTATATGCAAGCTTTAAAAGTTTAATAGAATCGTTTAATTTTTCTTCAGACATATTTTAATCGATTAAATTTAATAATTTTTCAATTTCACATCTACTTACATAAGATCCTGCAAGAAATTGCAAATCTTGAGCAATAGAATTCAGAAAACTCATTGAAGCATTGTTTAAATTGGAAATCTGGACGTTGGTCATGTTGTTCTCGTTCCATTCAATCACAGGCATATGAAGTTTTGAGAAATCCATGCCATTAATTCCATCTTTTCGATACACACCAATGTCAAAGTCTGAAAATTCCTTTTGGGTGCCTCTGCTCCTGGAGCCAAAAAGGAAAAATGCTACATCGGGCATAGTTATGCATAATTGATCAATTATTTTTCCAACCTGACGAATGTCAGAAATTTTCTTTTCATTAGTAATAAATATATCCTCTGCTTTTAGATTAAGAGCACTTAGAAGCTCACAAAAAACCGGTAAAATTACCGGGGTTTTACCTCGCAGATAGTCTGATATCGTATTTCGGTGAACATTGAATTTTTTAGCAAGATTCCCAATTGTCTTATACCTGGACTTCTTTATGGCATTAGAGACTTTATTGTAATCTATGATTATATAATCAGATTGCATATTTTAAATATATATTACATATTTAGAATATGCAACAGTATTTATAATCTTCCCCTCCACCCACCAAATCCCAAACATTATTTGTCATATGAAAATAATCAGACATCACAATTACCTATTATTATCATAACCTATATGTTTTCCGCATTGATTCTATGCGGAGTTGATCCTTGTTCTTTAAAAAATCAGCTTATTGGGAAGAGGAATTAAGCGATGCGCCAGTCGTTCTTTGGGCTAAGACTCTGTTCGGCTGGTGTATCGTCGTTTCATTACAGGTTTTATTTAGAGAGAGAAGATTTTCTTCTTGGTAGTTAGAGAGCGTGGTTTGACTGCGTATTTCGTCTTTGTGTTCTGTCAGCGGGATTCATTTTCCAGAGCTTACTTCAAGTGGCATTTTGACACTACTTTTTTGCAGCTTTGCTTTTGCAATTTAAAACAAAAACTTTTGAAACAAGACAGTCCATCATGAGCGGATTTATTTTTGCCGGGTGTTGATTGTTTGAAATGTAAGCAAACGTTAGAGATATTATTTTTTTTATTTGATGTTTGTGGCGTTTGTTTACTTTTTTGTTTCAGAGTTGAGGCGAGGGGCATTTTGCCTTTCGTCTCGTTTTTTTTGGGCTATGCCCAGAAAGGAATTGCCATGAGCAATTCAAAAAAAGCAGTTGTTAACGTTTCTTTGGCCAATGCAAAAAATGGCGTGAACAACGCCATCAAAGCCGCCGAGGCGGCCCGCAAGGCGGTTGGTGCCGCCGAGGCGGCCATTTTGGCTGTCTTGGCCGCCCTCTTAAAGGGCAGCCCGGGGACCGAAAGGGCCCTCGAGGCCCTTGGGCACGTAAGTGCCCAGCAGAAAGTGCGCTACTTGCGCACTTTCTGCAAGTTCGAAAAAAACCCGGAGGCGCACAACAAGCGCCTTCGGGAGTTGGCTTTTCTAACTGCCTTCGGGCAGTTAGAAAAAATGAACCCCAGGGAGGAGGCCGCAATGATTGCAGCCATGACCCGGGGGCAAGGCCGAAAGGCCCTCGAACGTTTCCGCGTTGAGGGGCTTCGGCCTCTCAACAATGCGGTAGAAGAATTCTACCGTACGGAAGAAGAGCTAGAAGCTGCCGAAAGGCAGCTCGCTCGGGCGAAAGCCAAAGAGAGCGACGAATACCGCAAAATCGGTGTCCGTCGCTAAACCCACCTCGCCCCGAACCCACTATTCTCCAGCGCATAATTATTCATTCATTATCCGCGCTATGAATTCTGGTCATTAGGGGCAGCGTTGGGATCTGAGACAGGGGCCTTGAGTTTACTTGATTGCTTTCGGGTATATTGAGTTTATTCGTTTTTCCCGGAGCTTTTTTGAGTTTACTCATGAAGCCCCTGTCTCCCGAGGATGAGAACTTTTCTCTCTATGAAATTTTATTTCATAGGTTCGTTTTGAAACGACGATCGCCTCATCTTTTAGGAATTTTATTTATTTAAAGTTTCTAATAGATGAGTTCTTTGAAATTGCTGGATAAGATTCGCGACCATCAAGTTAAGTGAGAAAGACGCCCATACGCGTTATTCTAGACCCCACCCGTCATTCCTGCGAAAGCAGGAATCCAGGCGAAGCCTCTAACAGCTTCTGGATCCCTGCTTTCGCAGGGATGACGGGTGAGGGAGATAGACGCCTCACAGGGTCAGATTTTCCTAACTGAATGGTCGTGGGATACGAGTAGAAGTGTATTTTAATAAAATAAGCGGGACAGCTTGATTGAAAGACCAAGCCGTCTCGTTTTTGATCTCTAAATTTTTTTAAGGAGGAAGGATTTGAAGTTTTGTGAATTTGTTTCGGCTCTTCGAGGCGGTTGGACCGCCTCGGAAATCATGGCCTATCAGGCTATGGTTCGTGAGGAGGAGGCGGTGATGGCTCCTCGTTTTGACACAACGCCGGAGGCCGCGGTTGCCTCGGGCGAAGTTTCGGAGAAGTTGGCCGAACTGGAGTCCGAAGTTTATTCGGATTTCGTAGTTCGGGATTTTCGGCGAACTCGGGTCATTGATCTCGGGTTCGAGACCCGCTTGTGCAAAAAAAAGAAGGGCCGCAATCTTGGCAAGCGCAAGATTGCGAAACAAGCCTTCATTCGGCGTGAGCGGAAAGCAAAGCGCCGAATCGAAGCGTAGTATTTTTGAAAAATTTTTCAAAGACACAAGAAGAGCGAGCCTAAAAAGCTCCTCTTCTTGTGTCAAAACGGTTTTTAGAAAAGTATGAAAATGTTTTATGGAGTTCAAACGAGACTAAATTATTTTATGGGGTCCGAGGGGATCAGGGAAGAGTACCTGGCTTAAGGATACTTTTCCAGATTCAATAAAAATAGACCTTCTAAAGAGAGATGTCTTTAGTGAATATAATGCACGTCCGTATTTGTTGAGAGAACGCTACGGCGAAATTTCCTTTCCGGGCCCCCTGGTTATTGATGAAATTCAAAAATGCCCTGCACTTCTTGATGAAGTTCACTGGCTTATTGAAAATGCCCGTAAAACATTTATCCTTACAGGCTCAAGTGCAAGAAAGCTTAAGTCTGTTTCAGCAAACCTGCTGGGTGGTCGCGCCAGAAGACGAGAAATGAGACCGCTATGTTCACTTGAGATAGGTAATATTGATATTGATAAAGCAATCATCTCAGGACTTCTTCCAAGGAACTATCTGTCTAAAAATCCGATTGAAGATCTCAGGGCATATGTTGGCGACTACCTGAAGGAGGAAATAGCAAGTGAGGCAGTAAGTCGAAATCTTGCAGCCTTCTCCGAATTTTTGAGAGTTGCTGCTATAACAAATGGTGAAATACTTAATTATGCCAATATATCAAGAGAGTCAGGAATCAGCTCAAAAGTTGTCAAATCATACTTTGATATTCTTGAAGACACCTTGTTAGGATACCGGATTTATCCCTGGACAAAGTCTGAAAAAAGAAGACTCAGGGAAAGTCCAAAGTTTTATTTTTTTGATACTGGGGTCACTAATTATCTCTCAAAAAGGAGACCCGCAAAGGGTACTCCGGAATATGGTCATAGTTTTGAGCAATTCATATTGATGGAACTTATGGCATATAAATCATACAAATCACCAGAGATGGAAATCAGGTTCTGGAAAACATCAAATGATAATGAAGTTGATTTCATTTTAAATGAAATGGAGGTTGCAATTAAAGTGAAATCTGGCACCCGGGTTCATAGCAAGGATTTTAAAAATCTTGGGCTGCTTAATGACGAGTATAAGGTGAAACATCAATTTATTGTATGCGATGAAACAGAGCCAAGAATAAGTAATGGAGTAAAGGAATATCCATGGAAGATTTTTCTGAATAAACTGTGGGCTGGTGAGATTTTGACTTAGCACCTGAACAAAATTTGAACTATGAAAAAGTCTATAAAGAAAAAAAACAAGGCTTTCTTCTGTGTTAATTTAATTATTATCTTTTGTATTTTCGGCATATTTTACGGAAGATTTATTTACTTTAGTATCGTTCAGGAGGGCAGGTTCTTTAGTCTTGTTCCTGCCGCTTTGAAAATTTCCTTAAATTTAAGTGAGGTTGAAATTATTGAAAATGGTATAGACTCAATACCTCTGGTAATTCTTGCCTATGCTTCAATGGAACGAATCGATGGAGACTGGCCTTCAGGAAAATTTCTTGAAAATTATGGACTTCGCTATAAAGAAGAAATTGAAAACAGAGTAGTTTATAGTAACAGCAATCTGGGTGAAATTGTATTTGAGAAAAGAATTGGTAAGGAAATGATGATTTTAAAAAGGCTAGAAATAAATTCGTGAAAAGAACAGCAATAAAGCCATATGGCGTTATTGCTGTATAGATTGAATTAAACCTTCTTTCAGTTCCCTCTCTAATCAAGCAGCCTCAGTCGCTTGGTTAAGGGGTGGTGGACCTCCTTTAAAACCGGCCCAAGGGCAAGGACTGTGATAGTTTCTTCTCCTTCGAAGCAAGTCAGGCCTTTGTCCCTAACAAGTACTGTTGGAATTCCAAGCTCACTTGCTTTCTTCTCAAGGGAGAGCAATTTTTCAAGAGAATCAATGCCAAGAACGAGCTTGGTATAAATACCCTTTAACCACGAGATCATCTCGGGTGTGGTACTTGTACGAATCTCGTCATTCTCAAAAGAAGTTTCAAACTCCCCCAAAATTCTTAACTGTACCGCATGCCCGACTTGAGCTGCGATTTTACCGGCTGGCATCTCCAAGTCCTTTCGGACGATCAGCACAAGCCTAGGCTCGTTACCTGATGTATTAATTTAAATCTCCTTTTAAAAGAGTGAAAAATCACCACAACTACAAATCCCTTATAAGAAGATCAGGGGTTAAGTGACTTATATTTGTGAAAAAAAAGCTTATTGCTGAGTTTTATTTACAAAAATCAAACTTTTTAATCCGAAGTAAAGCCCTAAAAATGCATGATTATAAATAGCTTGAGCAGGTTTATGTTATCTAGGTTCTATGATGCTGTTTTTAGTAGTTATTTATGTCGAATCAGGAATTTGATACGAGGCGAGAGAAGGTAAATGATAGCCAAAATGGCGTAGAGAATAGAGCTTTACCTAAAATAGATTCTACGAAAAATTCGGAAAATGCAGGCCAATCTTCGGAGCGTGAAGCTTTAAGTGATAAGGAATCTCGAAGGAGAATCACTGAGCTTGAGAGTAAGCTGAAGGGTCTCTACCTTGAGAACCTGCAAGGAGAAGTGCTGGATCGTCGTTTATCAGAGATTTTACCTC
>DAOLCO010000055.1:0-5257 GCA_035327825.1 Oligoflexia bacterium
GAAATGATGTTTGAATGGAAGGCATACCGGGTAGTTGAGAAAGACAGTGGAGGGCTAGAAAGTAGAAACCAGTGGGAAGAGATTAAAGCTTTTGTAGATGAAAGAGAAGGAGTTCAGACCGAGCAGATTGGAAGTAACAGAATTGACGCAGTTGAGAATAGTGATAGCAGTGAAATCCTGATCAGAGATTATGTCGAAGAGGTCAGGATTAAAGTGAAAGAAAGTCTGGTTCAGGAAACTGATAGAGCACATTCCCCTTCTGCAAATATTCTTAAAGTAAAAGCCAAATTGGAAGAAAATGGAGTTGAAAGTATTTCCCATGATGTCAAACTGACTGATGGTTTAACAAAAACAGTTATTGAAATACTACCAGGTGATAATTCAGAGCTTAATCGCTATGCAAAGCGTATGGAGAGAGCAAGGGGGGTTAGAATTTTATATGATCCAGCCTTGCTTGAAGCAGAAAATGCTGGTGCGCTATTTGATTCGGGGAATAAAATTATTTATCTTTCAAATGAAAGCTCAAGTTCAGGAAGTATTGATCTTCAAGTCTATCACGAAAAGATTCATGCTGTTCTTGACGGGATTCGAGATCAGGGAGGTGACAGTATCTTCTTTGGAGATCTTGATCTGGGGAATTCGGGCTTTTCCCTTCAAGAATTCGTAACATATGCAGAGCTTCTTTATGTTTATTCTGAAAAATCAGAAAATAGAAAAGTTAATAAAAATTTAATTAGAATTTCAGAGCACCATAATGTGCTTAAATTGTATTCTGATAAATTACAAGATGTTTTGACAAAAACTAATGGAATGTTGTCAAGCCCTGATAGTATTGAAACCCGGATTCAGGAACGAACAAGCGGAGATGGTAAGACCTTTTATGTTCTTGAAGGATCAGTTCAAACAGCTTCAGGTATAATCCGACTCGATCTTGATTCAGCAAGCAAGGCAAATGAACTTGTGACTGAAAATGATGCAAAAGAAAGATTTAAGGAGAAAATTAATGAATTATATAGGCTAAGTCATGAAATTGATAATCTTATTACTGAGCTTGGCAAGTCTTTGGAAGATGGAAGCAGTTCTCGCTCAGTTATCAAAGCAGCATCTTCTTTTAGAAAACTACTTTCATCTTACTATATAACCCAGGGATCAGGAGCGAGCTCCAAGGTTAGTTCTGAAAATAATATTACACATCTTGAGAGTGGGTTAGATAAAAGAAGAACCAAACCACTAGAAGTTCTTGCAGCCACTCATGAAAGCCTTCTTGATCAGGTTTTAAATCAAAGCAACCTTGAAGTTAAGGCCAGGGAGCATCAATTTGAAATATCAAGAAGTGAAGACCCGTTTTCGGTTACTGTATCAGAAAATCTTGTTCGACTTCTATTTAAAGATTCAGGTGCAGAATATATACTGGAGCACTCTCTTAATGATAGCGAGAGGCGATTTTTAGAGACTTACTTAAGAAACAATGAATCATTATTTGGTTCAAAGTATAGCTACCAATCAGAAGCCCTACTTCATGCCGTTCAATACGCCGAATTACATTCTGCATTTTATGGGGAGAGTTTAACTCCACAAAAAGCAGCTGATATAATGATAAAATATCTGAAGCGAGAAAAATATCCTGCTTCAATTGAATCAGGAGAGGGGATAAGTGAACATGATCGCATTCAGGGACTTGTTCGCCTGGGAGAAGCTGCAGGAGCTATAAATAAAATCGTTGAATCGAGGTTTTATGATGAAAATTTAAGTCGTACTGGGATTGAAAGTTTACAAAAGGCAGCAGAAAGCCTCGTAAGAGAAAACGAAGAAAAAGCCGGCCAATCAGTCCTTGATAGAATGCTTCAGGGTAATAATAATCCAGATATTGAGAGTGTAGTTAATCAAACCAGGAATGTTTCAAAAAATACAAATCCGGTTGAAATACATCTTGGTTCAAGTGAAAAGCCTCTTTATGATAAAAATGGTCGCGAGGTGGTATATATTTTCAGTACTGAATTAAGTCCCAGGGGGTCTCTTAGAATTTTCCAGAAAAATCCTTTGCCATCATACGGAAATGGAGAAGTGAAATCACTAGCAGACTTTTTTTCGCGACTTGAACAAGCAAGCAGAGTTGATCAAGACTCAAATCCAAGGTGGAGACTTCCAGCCTTTAGGCAGGTTTCTTCAGAATCTGTTTATAAAGCCCCAAGACAAGAACTTTCAAAAACTCATACAGAAAGCAAAGTTGACATCGAGCCATTTCGTTTTACTGTAAATGAAAATATAGAGACTAAAGTGAATGGATTGATTGATGACAATCACGCAAAATACAGGGCATATTTAAAATCAAACAGGCATTTTGAAATCCTTGGAAAGCTAAGAGAAAGTGGATTTAAGGTAAGCTCCGTTCATGAATTATTACTCGATAAAGCCCTTATGTCTGATGGAAAAACTTCAAGAAATTTTTCATCAAAGGCACTTTCTGATCTGATTAGTCAGGGAGTTGATATTGTATTAGAACATGAAGGGAAAATTATACCTCTTCGTATAATGATTAACCTTCCAGAGGTAGGTGCAAAAGATTCGCCACTAAGAACCTCTTCCGGTCAAAATATATCCATGGTGCCATTTGTTGCGCTAGGTTCTAGAGATATTAATCAATTAAATCCGGTAGAGTTTGTAAATTCGGTTTTGCAAAATGGCTTTTATATTTCTGATTCGCTTTCTTTGGTCATAAAGGGAAGTATGGATATAAGAGAGGAGCCTTCTTCAAGCTGGAGAGAAGGGGTTTTAAACTTGATTCAAGGTGGATCTTTTTATGTGCCCAAGTGGTATGGTGATAGTGCAACAAGTTGGAATGAAACAATGAGTCAGCATTTTACACAATATCTTGACCAGATTAAGACGTCGATTGGTCATTCATTCAAGAGTGCTAGCATTAATAAAGATAAGCTACTGGTTGATCTGTTTCGTCAGTTTAATCGAACTTCTGACACAGAAACTCAAGATGTCAGGCAGTTTAATGAAATACCATCTGTAAATTTAAGCAAAGAAGAAACGATGGCAGTTGATAACAGGTTCAGAATAGAACGTCATCGACATTCCTCTCTTTCGGGAATAAAACTGGAAGGGGATCTTGCTCAAAAATTCAGGGATGCAGGTTTTCGCGTTCGAGATTTTGACAGTGAAATGAAAACTGTAAGTTCCGGAAATCCATGGATGAGTTTTTTCAAAAAGCCCTTGGGTGAGCATGTTGTTGGTCTCGAAGGGGCAGTTGATTTATATATTGAATCAGGAAATTTAAGGATTCCTGTTCAGGTTAAGTCTTCATTGGAAGGGGCTATTGAACATGCAAGAAGTGAATCTGCAAAATCTGGAGATCGCGTGCCGGTTATTGTTATGAAGAGAGAAGATATTGGCAAGTTTAATCCGGAGGAAGTACTTGCTTCTTTAATCAAGAATGGAGTGTGGATGTCGCCAGGTATTGAAGCAAAAAATCCGGGAAACGCTAAAATCATTCGAGAATACATGAAGCCACGCGAGGAATTTAATTTTGATGAGAATATTTCAAAAGAAACCCTTTACGATAGGGTATCTGCGTATGCAGAAAAACAATTTCGTGTCCCAAAATGGCTTAGTGAAAGAGTAAATCAGAATTTTATAAACAGATATTGTGATGCATCAATAAGAATGATGAGGTCTTTTTTATCTGGGGATAGTAATGATGTTGCGATTTCCCATTAATGAGAAAAGCTCCGCAAAGGTGTATGTATAACTTCCATACACTGCTTTGCGGAGAGAGAAATTGATTTTAAACGACTAGCGCCTAAAAGTTCCCTTTCCCTTCTGATTTCGAACGGGAACTGGAACTGGATTCACTACGGGAGTATCCACATCCGTTGTTTTGGCTTCATGCCGATCGATAAAAAGCGCTCCAAGTGCAAGGAGCAAAAGTCCTGCTCCCACAAGCATTATATTCGGGTTAAGGGCTCCAGCATAAAGCAGGACTCCAACACCCAATAAGCCAAAAATTTTTCCGGTCATGTTTTTCCCTTGTGGCTATGCTTTTCAAACTCAAACACAAAAGTGTATGAAAAAAATTTGAAGAGCTCTTGTTGCAGATATTAAATCTGAATCAAAAGCTCTTCAAAAATTAATTGCCAGTTATGGCTGGCAAGATAAACCTTCTACCCAATGCGAAGCTTATAAGCTTTATGAGTCTGGGATATTAATATGTGGGTTATAAAGCTTTGATTGGGATTTATGGAAATGTAAGTTATTAAAACGTAATGCTAATAATTTAGTGTTATAGTTTGGAATATGTCTCAGAGTTGTGACAAGTTTGTGGTTATGGTGTGTCGGTAGGCACGGGAGGTGGCGGTGGAGGTGGTGGTGGAGGTGGTGGAGGAGGAGGAGGTGGTGGAGGAGGTGGAGGAGGTGTGTCAGTAGGGGTGGGGGGTATTGCACATCCGGTACCTTCAGAGTTACATCCATCGTCTGGATCGCAACAACTTGAACCACAGAGAACTTCTGAGTATGCACAGCAAGTGCTGCTACCTTTACATTCTTGTCCAGACCCACAACAGATAGATCCACAAACACGATTATTCGGGCAGCAAGAGCCATTGTGACAGGTGTTGTTATTTGGGCAGCACTCACTACCACATGGGGGGCCATGGCGACAGCAGTCACCTGTTGAAGGATTACATACGCCATTACAGCATTCTTCAAAGGTTGTGCTTCCAATAGTTTTGGAGCATACGAGGACGCCGGCGTTACAGCAACTTGGAACGCTTACACCATTTTGATCGATACATTGAGCACTTGAATTACAACAACTTTCGCCACAGGCAATTTCGTTTGAGGCGCAGCACTTGTCTCCAGGGCCATTAATGCTTTGATAGCTACCACAATTAGAACCGTTTTCGCAGCATTCACTACCACACATAAAGTAACCAGAGTCACAAGGGATTGTGTCTATGCCTACAGGAATACAAGACCATACTGCATAAGGAACTCCGCCAATTAACATATCCTGGCAGTCAGGTGTCGAGTAAGTTACGTCTTGATGCATATTGCAGGGAACTCCTGCGCAGGGCGTGTACGCAGGTGAGCAATCAGGGCCAACTGTGTCAGCACAGCTACCGGGAACAGGCGTCGGACTAGGTGGTGTGGGGCTGGGAGGAGTATCGGTTGGGATAGGAGGCGGAGGTGGAGGTGGTGGAGGTGGCGGAGGAGGCGGTGGAGGCGGAGGCGGAGGTGGAGGCGGGGGTGG
>DAOLCO010000056.1:0-5032 GCA_035327825.1 Oligoflexia bacterium
GAGGTAAAATCTCTGATAAACGACGATCCAGCACTTCTCCTTGCAGGTTCTCAAGATGAAGACTCTTTAGCTCTGCATCAAGCTCTGAAATTCTAATCCGGGATTCTTCATTACTTGAAAATTCAGATTTACTGGATCCAATTACACTTTCAGAGTTTTTCTTAGAATCTGTTTTACTGGCATATTCACCATCAGACCTTTTCAAGTCTCTACTTGCCTCATTTCCCCTTACCAGTGAATCCCTGCTAGACATAAAAACCAATGAAAACAAGATAGTATACAAACAGAATAAAAGCCTACATAATCTATTCAAAGGCAATTAACCACTTGCTTCAATTGGGATTGGCTTAGTTTCTCAGGGACCTGTTGGCAACAGTCCCAAGATAAATATTAACTATACAAGATTTACTGTCAGGCCAGTTTAAAAACCACACACGCCAGCTACGCATGGGCTCAATAAGTTGCTTTCTTTAATCTCAGTGAGGGTTAAGAACCGTAGAATGTCCCTTCCCATGTAAAACCTGAATTTAAAATCACTTGAGAGCAGACCTGCATCTTTTAAAGATTAATAAAAATTGGCAGCAATTTGTAATTGTGACCCTGGAAGTTCCAGGGTCACAAACCAGAAACTCAATCAATAAACCCTACAAGATTCCCTGCAATATAGGGCAAGCAGAGTTTTTTCTCTGCGCTTGCCTGAATCTGCCTTATGCGCTCACGAGTAACGCTAAAAATGCGACCTGCTTCCTCAAGAGTATAGCAGTGCCCATCACCTAAACCATATCGAAGCTTGATAACTTCCCTTTCCCGAAAAGTCAGATATTCAAGAGCCTGGTCTATACGCATTCGGAGGTTATCAACCCGAGAATCAAGTGTTTCATCCTCCAATCTGGTATCCTTCAAGGTATCCTGAAAGCTTCCCGATTCATAGTGAGAAAACTTCTCATTAAGACTTAAAGGATAAGCAAGTTGTCTTGAAAGTAAAGCTATGTGATCAACACCAACGCCCATAAAATCAGAAAGCTCGGCTTCTGTCGGTGGTCTGCCAAAACTAACTTCAAAACGAACTTTAAGCAGTCGAAGCTTATAGAGTTCAGCCATCACATGAACTGGTATTCTGATGGTCCTACCCTGATCAGCTATTGCGCGTGTAATTGCCTGGCGGATCCACCAGGTAGCGTAGGTTGAAAATTTGAATCCTCTCTTTACTTCAAACTTTTCAACTGCTCTTTGCAACCCAATAGATCCTTCCTGGATCAAATCCATAAAACTTAAACCGCGATTTTGGTATTTCTTTGCAATTGAAACTACAAGTCTCATATTTGCTGAAACCAGCTCATTCTCCTGACAATTCAATTGCCCCGATAGAGCGCTCACCAAATGTCGCCTTTTTTCGAGATTGCCGGAGCGATCACCAGCAAGTCGGCTTGGAAACCTTGCATTGTCGCACTTCTCCTCAAACCTCTGCCAAATACCCTTAAGTATTGAGGTTCGAATTTCAGTCTCATCTATTAGCTTTGCAATTTTTCGCCTGATCCTCCTTAGTTTAATGAAAGCTGATTTCCTTTCACTAATATCAAGGCTTCGATCCATGACAATACCTAAAATGCGGTTTCGGCAAGATACAAGTCCGCATATTGTGCCAAAATTACATTCAAGCTTTTTTCTCAAAATTCCAGTCTGAGTTTTGTTGGATCTTGAGGCATTTAACGCTCTATCAACCTGCGTTTTTTCCCCAGAAATCGAAGTCAACAAATCAAGAACCGCATCCTGCACAAACAGAACATTAAGTATCAAAAAACGATACCTTGTCCTGGTATCCAAAATACCAAAAGCTAAGGACACCTCCTCTTCCTTTTTCAGCAAAGGAACCCGTCCGATTTCTTTCAGAAAAAGCTTAATGTCGCTATCAAGTTCAGAATTACCGTCTGGGACCTCAATGACACCACTCTCATACTCCCTCACGTCCTCATCAAACATAATATCCATAAAAACCTCTCAATAAAAAACCTGATTCCCTGGCCCAATTGAACCAAGGGGACATTCTACCCGGATTATAGAGGGAATCTAATATAAGTAATTTTATATGTAAATTTTCATCTCCAAGTAATTATAATTTCATCACAAGTCCGAGGCATGGAAGTACATTATTTAACTCTTTTAGAACACCGAACTTCTATCGAATCGAAGCCACTGCCAGCATCAAGCCCTTGTCTTCAACTGCCTGAGTAATTGCATGGGCCATCGCAAGTGACAAAACTTCCTTTGCCTTGTTGTTATCCATGACAAAAGAAGAAACCTCTGATCTCCCGCTGTAAACTCCCTGATATGTTCTTTTTAATGACGGGGTAAAAAGCTCAATTCCAAGTTCCGCTTCGGCAATTGCGCCATTAACAAATCCCTTTGTTATTTCAAAAGACCACTTTTTAATTGTTAGACTGAATACAGCAGGCCCCTTTGGAGAAAACTGAAAGCCCTGTCTCGAGAGAGCAATTTCAAACGCCTCACGAACCATAGGTCCAAGTTCAGCATCTACTTCGAATGCCTCTCCATTTTGTTTAAAAAAAGCCTTATCAGAACGACCATCAACAGATTCTTTTACAGCGTATGTATTAATAGATACAGGGTTTGGATTTTCAATTTCACTCGTAAGATCTTTAACTGACGTAAGCATTGGAATGGGAAATGGCTTTTCAATACTTACAGAACATGATGAAAGCAAAAGAACAAAAAACACACAAACCAGAAAGCACTCAAAAATCTTTAAAAATTTATTAAACACAAAATGTAACTCCCGCTACAATACTCATTTCACTCTACTTCGCAATTGCTACACGTATACTATTCAGAGCAACGCCAGTTTCGATCGATAAAAATCTATTCAGAGTTTGCCTGGCTTGAGACCTGACCATACTTGATTTATCTTCATGAAAACAGCTTATAACCTCCCTCCACCTTGAACTTAAACCCTGATTAGCCAGAACAGACAATGCATTTCGTATCATCCCCTCTCTACCAGCTCTCAAAATTGGAGTCCCAAAGAATCTGCTCCTGAACTCTTTGTCGTCTCGAATATTAATTATATCAGAAAGATTAATAAATGGGCCAACTCCCTCTTTTTCTGAAAACATCTTCCATGTGGAAACTGTTTTTCCATGAGAATTAAATGGACAAACCTCCTGGCATACATCACATCCAAAAATCCAGTTTCCAATTGCCCTGGACTCTTCTTCATTATGGGAATCCCGTTTCTCTATAGTTAACCAGGAAATACATTTTTTTGCATCAAGTACATAAGGCGAAACAAAAGCTTTTGTAGGGCATTTAGTAATACATCTTGAACAAGCACCGCATCCATATTTATTTGTTAAACCCTCAGGCAAACCTGAAATTTCCCTGTCAAGTAACAATTCTCCAATAAAGGTATAAGTACCCAAACCAGGGCGAATAAGCATAGTGGATTTTCCCTGAAAACCAAGATCGCTTTTTACTGCCATACTTCGTTCAAGAAGCGGCACAGCATCAGTAAAGACTCTGTACTGCACTTGATGCAATTCCCTTATTCTCTCCCCAAGAAGTCTTCCAACTTCTTTTATGATTATATGATAATCCTTTCCACGAGCATATCGAGCCACTTTTCCATATCCAGGCTTACATTCAGGATCAGATTGCTTTGGATCACTATACGGAACAATAAAAACAAGAACAGATTTGATCTCAGGCAAGAAATTACGAAGATCAGTAAACAATGAAACTGGCCGCTTCATGTACTTCATTTCAGCGGCATAACCAGCATTCTGCCAATTGGCGAGATAATCTGCCTGAGAGCTTAAGGCCTCATCTGAAGATTTCAGAGATAAACAAGAAACAAGTTGAAACCCCAAACTATCTGCTTCCGACTTTAAATCATCAAAACGAAGAGAATAACTCATAGCTCCATGAACCGCTCAAAAACTGATCCTCAATGGCAATAAAAATATAAACAACACTTGAGAACTTATCACATGTTACATCAATAAACCAAATAGACTTGATGAAAGCCTAGCCTGCTTGATAATGAGGTAACTGTTATTTCTTGAAAAAAGATCCGGGCGAATCAAATATAAGACTACCGGGTGGAGATTTCTTGGAACTGCTTCTTTCAACTTTTTCCGGTTCTGTTGTAGATATTTCAACAGCAATTCCGGAATCCTTTTTAATTATTGGTAAATCATCTATTTCCGAAGAAACAACAAATCCATCCCCTTGCTTTATCTCTGCAACCGGAGTAGCGCTATCTGGTGGTTTGACCGGTTCAGATGCTGAGGCTAATTCCTGACTCTTCGACTTTTTTGATGTAGTGGTTTCATTCGTCTGAGTACCTTCCAGGGCTTCTTTTGCTCTATCAGTGTACCTCATTGAAATTGTAATTCTTCTGTTAGCAGGGTTTAGCGGATTTTCCGTATCTCTTGGACGCTCATCTGCATAACCAACGACTCTTGCTATCTTTCCCTTTTGAAAACCAGCCGCTTCCATAACGCGGCGCGCAGCATGGGCACGATCTGAAGAAAGATTCCAGTTATCGTAGGCTCTCCCTGCCCTGAATGGTACAGCATCAGTATGTCCTTCAAGATCAATTGGATTTGGAACTTTTGACAGAACTTTTGCAATTTCACTTAGTTTGTTATTTGCTTCTGGTAATATTTCCGCTTGCCCGGATCGAAACATTGAAGTCTTTTCTGTATCCATTATTTCAATTACCAGACCCCGCTGATCTACTTTTATTTCAACATCTCCAAGATCAGATTCAAGACCATCTTCCCCAGTACCAGAGCCGGATTCTTCTATAATTTTTTCGAGTTCTGTTCTTAGTTCTTCAATTTTTCTTTCTTCAATAGCGGAACTTTGTCGCATCTCCTGTTTAATTTGAAAATTTTCTTCTTCAGTTGTTCCGCGTGCGTTATCACCGCTAATTTTTGGAGCATAGCGATATTCCTTGCTACCCTGCCCATCATCATAAAGCTCACGAACCCGCCCAGTTGTTGCATCTACT